>JAKFCH010000350.1:0-4133 GCA_036676765.1 Deltaproteobacteria bacterium | reverse complement strand
TTTCACCACAGAGGACACAGAGGGCACAGAGAAGAAAGGCAGAGGAAGGCAGGGGAAGAAGGGGAAGGCAGGGGAAGAAGAGGATTTACCGCAAAGTACGCAGAGGACGCAAAGGTAGGAGGAAGAGGGTCGAGGAGGAGGTGCCTCACTCACCTGCATCTCTTTGCGTTCTTTGCGCCCTTTGCGGTTGATTCCGGGTCCTCTCCTCTGTCTCTCTCTTCGCCTTTCTCTGCCTTGGATCTCTGTGAACTCTGTGTCCTCTGTGGTGAAGTCTCCTGCACAAAACCAGGGGCGCGCGGGGGCCGGAGGGCGGCCGCTGGGCGGCCGGTTCGGGGCGGCCGGCGCGGGCGCCGGCGCGCCCCAACCGAGCGCGTGAGCGCGAGCCCGTAGGACACCGACACCGTCGACCGACCATCCCCGCGCCCGGACGACTCAGGCCTTCCGCACCGTCCGCACCGTGATCCCGGGGCCGGTCATGCCGATGCCGAAGGCCTCCTCGGCCTCCCCCTCGACCTCTACGCGCTGGCCTTCGAGCTGGCGTGGGACATCGCCGTACAGCGACTTCTCTCCCTCGGGCGTGTGCAGGACCCACACGCCGCCCGCCAGATCGCGCCGCTCGAGCCGCCCGGTGTACCGCATCAGGACTCCTTCCTACGCATCTTCTGCATCCCCGCGACGGCCATGCCGGCGAGCAGGCAGAGCGTGCCGTTGAGCGTGAGCCAGGTCCGATCGAAGCCGAGCGGCATCCACCAGAGGTCCGTGCCGCCCGTGGCCGCGCCGTAGAGGAGGTAGCCGCCGACGCCGCCGCAGAGCCCCAGGGCGAGCGGGCCGATGGCCTTGCTCGGCCCGAGCAGGACCGCGAGGCCGACCGGCATCAGGCAAGACTGCCACAGCGGGAAGCCCGACCAGAACGGGCCCGGCCACGTGAGCAGCGGCCGGCCGAGCAGGCCGAGCCACATGTTGGGCGGCAGCGGAAGGAGCGGGAGGAGGAACAGGCCGCCCGCGACGGCGCCGCCGAAGAGCAGCGAGATCGTGCGCACCCGCCCGGGCAGCGCGCCGAGCATGCCGAGGCCGAGCGTGAGGAGGCTCCCCACCACGAACAGCAGGCCCTGCTTGACGAGCAGGAGCTTGCGGACCGCGGCGCCGATGTCGAGGCGGCCCGCGCCGAACTTGAGCGGATCGTCGCGAGTGGCGGCGCTCGTCTTGAGGAAACGCTCGACCTCGTCCGCGCTCTGGGCGCCGGCCCCGAGGAGGACCGCGGCCGCGCCCGCCACGTGCGGGGCCGCCATCGACGTGCCCTGCCACTCGGCGAATTGTTGGGCGCCGCCCTTCTCGATGGTGGCCTGGACGATGCCGCCGCCGGGGATGGTCTTGTCGCCGCCGGGGGCCGCGATCTCGACACCCTTGCCCCACGAGGAGTACGGCGCAAGCGCGTCGGTCGGGCCGACGGCGGTGACGGCGATGGCCGCGGGCGCGTCCGCCGGGGAGCCGATGCCCTTGCGGCCGGTGTTGCCCGCCGCGGCGACGACGATCACACCGGCCTTCCGGGCCTTCTCCACCGCGGTGACGATGACCGACGAGTGGCTGCCGCCGAGGGAGAGGTTGATGACGTCGGCGCCCTGGTCGACGGCCTCGTCGATGCCGGAGGCGATCCAGGTGGAGAGCCCGCCGCCGGTGGCGCCGAGCACCTTCATCGGGAGGATTGTGACGTTCGGTGCGATGCCCGCGGTGCCGACGCCGTTGTGGGTGGCCTGCCCGATGGTGCCGGCGACGTGGGTGCCGTGGCCGTGGTCGTCCTTCGCGGTGGGCGACCCGATCACGAACGACCGCCCGGGCAGGATGCGCTCCTGCGGGAGGTCGGGGAGCGGGGACACGCCCGTGTCGATGACCGCGACGATGACACCCTTGCCGCCGCCCGCGCGCCAACCGACCTGGGCGCCGACCATCGGGAAGTTCCACTGGCGGTCGTACATCGGGTCGTTGGGGTAGCCGAAGATGCGGGGGGCGGGGTCCGGGGCCGCGGCGGCTGGAACGGCGGCCGTGGCCTCGGCGATCCCGTGGCCGTCCGCGTACTCGGCGTGCTCCTCGGCGGGATCGAACTCGTGGGGGACGACGGCCTGGAGCTCCTCCGGCACGTCGTCGAACGCGCGCATCTCCAGCACCGGCTCGGCCGCCTCCACGTTCGGATCGGCCAGGAACACGGCGAGGGCGGCCGCGGGATCGGTGGCGTCGGCGGTGAACAGCGCCTCGTCCTCCGACACCGGCGTGGCGAGCGTGAGGGTCACCCCCGCGCGGTCGGCTGCGGCGCGCACCAGGGCGAGATCGACCCCGTCGACGAAGTCGACCGCGATGGGACCGGGGGTGGTGCCGGGCTCGACCGCCTCGAGATCCCCGGACTCGGGGGCGGGCGCGCCACCGGGCGCCACGAGCAGGAGCGCGACGGCGCTGGAGAGCACGAGCAGCGGCAGGACGCGGGACGGACTCGAGCTGGATCTGGACATGCGGGCTCAACGCCTCACTCGTTCAACCTATTACACCCCGCGCGCGAAGTCGGCCGATTTCGTCGGCGGACAGGCCCGTTTCACCGAGCACCTCGTCGGTGTGCTGACCGAGGCGCGGAGGCGATCGTAGCTGGACCGCGGGGAGGGGCGGCGCCGGAAACGACCAGGGCCCCGCCGTGATCCGGGCGGCGAGGGGGTGTTCGAGGGAGTCCTGCACGGACAGCGCCGGGCCGCATGGGACGGAGGCGGCGGCGAGGCGGGCCTCCCAGGCGGCGGCGGTGTCGTCGGCGAGCACGGCGTCGATTGCGTGATCGAGGCGATCGCGGTCGGCCACGCGGCCGCGGATGGTGGCCCACTCGGAGCGGGCGGGGAGCGCGAGGACGACGCGGAGCTTCTCCCAGAGGGCGTCGTTCGCGCAGCAGATGGCGAGCCAGCCGTCGGAGCAGCGGTAGAGGTTGTACGGCGCGATCGACGGGTGGCGGTTCGACGGTGGCGGCGGCGCCTGCCCCGCGTTGAGCCAGGCCGACGCGTAGAACGCGAGCAGGTGGTGGGCGACGTCGATCATCCGGATGTCGATCCGTTTGCCGCGCCCAGTCCGCGCGCGCTCCAGCAGCGCGAAGAGCACGCCCTGCACGGCCACCTGCGCGCTCGCGAGGTCGGCGATGCTCGGCCCGGCCTTCAGCGGCGGATCGCCGGTGAGCGCGGCGATGCCCCCGACGCTCTGCACGACGAGATCGTAGCCGGCGCGGTCGGCCCACGCGGGGGTGTCGCCGCCGAAGGCCGAGATGCTGGTGAAGATGAGGCCGGGGTTGTCGGCCGCGAGCGTGTCGTAGCCGAGGCCGAGGCGGTCCATCACGCCGGGGCGGAAGTTCTCGACGACGACATCGGTGGTCGCGGCGAGGCGGTGGATCACCGCGAGGGCGTCGGGGTGCTTGAGATCGACGACGACGCTGCGCTTGTTCCGGTTGGTGCAGGCGAAGTAGACGCTCTCGCCGTCGACGAGGGGGAGGAACGCGCGGGTCTCGTCGCCGCCGGGCGCCTCGATCTTGACGACGTCGAAGCCCTGGTCGCCGAGCACCTGCGTGGCCCACGGCCCGGCGAGCACGCGGGTGAAGTCGAGGACGCGGTACATCGGGGCCTCGGGCGCTACGGGCAGGTGACCTGGGCGTCGGCCGGGAGCTCCCGGTTGAGCGCCGCGACCTTGTTCTCCAGGTCGACCACGCGCTCGCACGCCGTCCGGGTGGCCGGCTCGGCGAAGAACTCCTTGGCCTTCTTGGCGGAGAAGCCCGGCGTGCCGCCCCGACCCAGCTCCACGCACTTCTTCTCGAACTGCGCGCGGTCGACGCCGCCGATGGGTCCGCCGAGGATGCCCTCCTTGGCGGCCACGACCACGTCACTGCCTCCGTAGCGGGAGTAGAGCGTGTCGAGCGCGTCCCGACGGTCGCGGCACGCGGAGGTGGCCTGCGCGCCGGGGTCGCAGGCGAGGAGGGTGAGGAGGACGAGCATGCCATCGGGTAACCGATCGATCCGGGCGGGCGCGTCCCTGGCGAGGCGCCAGGGTCGGGCCCCTCCGGGGGTCGCGCTTCGCGCTCCGTTGGCGCGTGCGTCGGCGCGCGCGCCGCCGGGCGCCGA
>JAKFCH010000349.1:0-5824 GCA_036676765.1 Deltaproteobacteria bacterium | reverse complement strand
CGCGGTCGGGGCGGCGGCGGGCGCCGGCTACCTCGACGCCGTGCGGGCGCGCGAGCAGGCGGCGCTGGCCGGGGCGGCGGAGGCGTTGGCGACCCGCCTGCGTGACGCCGCATCGCGCCGCGCCGAGACGGGTGACATCTCCCGCGTCGAGGCGGCGCTCCTCCAGGCCGAGGCCGCGCGCGCGCTCGACGCGGTGTTGTCGCTCGAGCGGGACGGCGAGGCCGCCCGCCGGCGCCTCGGCGTGTTGATCGGGCAGGAAGCGCCGCCGGCGGTGGGGGGGTGGCCCACGCTCCCGGAGCCGCCGTCCGTCGCCTCCGATCAGCTCCCGACGCTCCTGGCCGCGGGCCTCGAGGCCCGGGCGGCCCTCGGGCGCCTGACCGCCGAGAAGCTCGACCGGATCCCCGATCTCCACCTCCGCGGCGGCTGGTCGTTCGAGGGGCACGTCGGCCCGGTGTACGGCGCGGCGATCGAGATCCCGCTCTTCGCGCCCGGCGCCTCGAAGGTGCGGGCCGCGCGCGCCGACGCCGACATCGCGGAGGCGCAGGCCTCGCTGGAGTCGCTCGACGTGCGCGCCTCCGTCGCCGACGCGCGCGACGAGCTGGCCATCGCCGAGCGGGTATCCGCCGCGTGGGACATCCCCGGCCTCGACGCGGCGCTCGACGCCGCGGGGCGCCGCTACGAGGTCGGCGAGACCTCGCTCTCCGCCTTCGTCGCCGAGCGGGATCTGGCCCTCTCCGCGCTCGCCGGCGCCATCGATGCCCGTTGGCGGCTGGAGCGCGCGCGCCTCGCGCTCTGGGAGCTCGCCGGGCAGATCCCCTTGGAGGAACATTGATCTCCCTGCTCCTCGCCGCCTCGCTCGCCCTCGCGGGCGGGGGAGACGATCACAGTCACGGCCCCCCGATCACCGCCAACGCGACGCCGTCCGCGACCGTCACGGATGAAGCCGTGTCGGTGAGCGCGTCGTCCGGCACGTTCGAGGCGGTCCTCCGCGTGCCCCGGGCGCCCGCCGGCACGGCCACGGAGGCGTCGCTCCTCCTCGCCGATTACGCGACGAGCGCGCCGGCGGAGGGCGCCACGGCCTCGCTCACGCTGAACGGGCCGGGCACGGCGCAGGCGGAGCTCGGCGCGGCCGGTGCGCCCGGCGCCTACCACGGCGCCCTCACGTTGCCGGCCTACGGCGACTACGCCGGCGCGCTCGTGATCACGACGCCCGCGGCGAGCGATCTGCTCGCGATCACCGGGCTGCACTACGACGCCCCCACGGCGACCGACGAGGCGGGGGTGGGCGCCGGGACCGTGGCGCTCGCCGGCGCGGGGCTCCTCGCGCTCCTCGGCGGCGTGGGCGTCGTCGGCCTCGGGCTCGGGTTCCTCCTCGGGCGCCGCCGCGGTATGGCGGCGGCCGCCACCGTGCTCGCCCTCGGCGTCGGTCTCTCCAGCCGCCGCGTCTCCGCCCACGGCGGCGAGGACCACGGCGAGGCGTCAGGTGCCCCGACCGCGCCCGTCGGCTCCGCCCTCTCCCTCCCGATGGACGGCCAGTTCCTCGTCGCCCTCCGCACCATGGTGCTCGGCAACGAGGACTTCCAGGAGCGGGTCCCGGCCCTCGGCCGCTTCGTGGCCCGCCCCGGCGAGGCCGCCACCCTCGGCGCGCCCGTCGACGGCGTGCTCGTCGCCCCCCCGGGCGGCTTTCCGAGCCCCGGGCAGGCCGTGAAGGCCGGCGACACCCTCGCGCTCCTGAAGGAGATCCCGGGCACCGCCGACCGCGCCGCGATCGCGCAGGAGAAGGGGAGCGCCGCCACCCGCGTGGCCGAGGCGAAGAGCGCGCTCGCCCTCGCGGAGCGCGACGCCGCCTCGCTCGACGCGCTGGGGGACTCGATCTCCGAGCGCGAGCGCCTCGCGCGGCGCAACGCCGTCGAGGTGGCGAAGGTCACGCTGCGGGAGGCCGAGGCGGCGCTCGCGGCGCTCGCCGGCGGGGTCACCGTGGCCATCCGCGCGCCGGTCGACGGGCGCCTGGGCGCCGTGCTCGCCCGGCCCGGCGACCAGGTGGCGGCCGGCACCGCGCTCTTCCGGGTGGTCGATCCGCAGGGCAACGGCCTCTGGATGGAGGCGAACGTGCCCGAGCGGCTCGCACTCGGCCTCGTGTCCGGCGCCACCGCGCTCGTCACGCCCTCCGCCGCGCCCGATCGCACCCTCGCCGCCGTCGTGCTCGACGCGGGCCAGGAGGCCGACGCCGCGACCGGGATGGTCACCGTCACGCTCGCGGTGGACGCGGGGGATCTCGGGCTCCGCCCCGGCATGGGCGCGACGGCGTGGATCGGGCGCGGGTCCACGCGGGATGCCCTCGTCGTCCCCGCCGCGGCCGTCGTCGACAGCAACGGCACGCGCCTCGCGTTCGTGAAGACCGGCCCCGAGACCTTCGAGGCGCGCGACCTGCGCCTCGGCGGGCGCGCCGGCGGCGCCTGGGAGGTGCTCGGCGGGCTCGCCCCCGGCGAGCGCGTCGTCGTCGACGGGACCTACACGCTCCGCAGCATCGCGGGGCGCTGACCGATGTTCAACGCGCTCATCCGCTTCTCCCTCCAGAACCGCCTCTTCGTCCTCGTCGTGGCCGCGGTCGTGCTCGCCTGGGGCGGCTGGACCGCCGCGCGGCTCCCCGTGGACGTGTTCCCGGACTTGAACCGCCCCACCGTCACCCTGCTCACCGAGGCGGGCGGCCTCTCCCCGGAGGAGGTCGAGCTCCTCGTCACCCGCCCCGTCGAGACGGCGATGAACGGCGCCCCCGGCGTCGAGCGCGTCCGCTCCCAGTCCGCGGTGGGGCTCTCCGTCGTCTGGGTCGAGTTCGACTGGGACGTCGACATCTACCGGGCCCGCCAGCAGGTCGCCGAGCGGACCGCCCAGGTCGCCGAGTCGCTCCCCGAGGGCGTGGTCCCCACGATGGGCCCCGTGAGCTCGATCATGGGCGAGATCCTGCTCATCGGCGTCGTGTCGCCCGACGGCACGGTCCCGGGGCCCGAGCTCCGCTCGCTCGCCGACTGGACCCTCCGCCCGCGCCTGCTCTCCATCGGCGGGATCTCCCAGGTCATCGCCATCGGCGGCGGGGTCGAGCAGCTCCACGTCGAGGTGCACCCCGATCGGCTCGCCGAGCGCGGTCTCACCCTCGCGGAGGTCCGCGACGCGGCGGCCGGCGCGCAGGGGAGCACGACCGGCGGTTTTCTGGAGCAGCAGAGCCAGGAGTACGTCGTCCGGAACCTCGCGCGCACCGCCGATCCCGCCGCGATCGGGGATGCCGTCGTCGCCATGAAGGACGGCGTCCCCGTCACCCTCTCGGATGTGGCGGACGTGCGCCGGGGCGTCGGCACGATGCGCGGGGACGCGGGCGTCAACGGCAAGCCGGCCGTCGTCCTCTCGGTGCAGAAGCAGCCGGGCACCGACACCATCGCGCTCACCGAGCAGGTCGAGCACGCGCTGGACGAGCTCCGCCGCGGCCTCCCCCCGGGGGTCGAGGTGGTGCCGCTGTTCCGGCAGGCCGACTTCATCGAGGCGTCGGTCGCCAACGTCGAGGAGGCGCTCCGCGACGGCGCGATCCTCGTCACCATCATCCTCGTCCTGTTCCTCCTCAACGTCCGCACCACCGCGATCACCCTCACCGCGATCCCGCTGTCGATGGTCGTGGCCGCGCTCGCCTTGAAGGGCTTCGGCCTCACCATCAACACCATGACGCTCGGCGGCCTCGCGGTGGCCATCGGCGAGCTCGTGGACGACGCGATCGTGGACGTCGAGAACGTCTACCGGCGGCTGCGGGAGAACCGCGCGCTGCCGAATCCGCGGCCGTCGTTGCGGGTCATCCTCGACGCGAGCGTGGAGGTCCGCAGCTCCATCGTCTTCTCCACGATCCTCGTGATCCTGGTGTTCATCCCGCTCTTCGCCCTCTCGGGGATCGAGGGGCGGCTCTTCGCGCCGCTCGGCATCGCCTACATCGCCTCGATCCTGGCCTCGATGATTGTGTCCCTGACCATCACGCCCGTGCTCGCCTCCTACCTGCTCCCGAAGATGACACAGGCCAAGGAGCACGCGGACGGTTGGTTGGTCCGCAAGCTCAAGGCGCTCGACCGGCGGGCGCTCGTCTGGGCGCTCCCGCGGCCCAACACCATCATGGTGGCCGTCGGCGCGGCGGTCGTGCTCGCGGCGGCGAGCGTTCCGTTCCTCGGCACGAGCTTTTTGCCCCCGTTCAACGAGGGCACGGCGACCGTCAACCTCCTCGCCACGCCCGGCACGAGCCTCACCGAGTCGGACAAGCTCGGCAGCCTCGCCGAGCGGCTCCTGCTCGAGGTCCCCGAGGTGAAGAGCACGGGGCGGCGCACCGGCCGCGCCGAGATGGACGAGCACGCCGAGGGCGTCCACTACACCGAGATCGACGTCGACTTCGAGCGGGAGGGGAGGCCGAGGGAGGAGGTGCTCGCGGACATCCGTGCCACGCTCGCCCGCATCCCCGGCGTGGTCACCAATATCGGCCAGCCCATCGGCCATCGCCTCGACCACCTGCTCTCGGGCGTGCGCGCGCAGATCGCCATCAAGGTGTTCGGGCCCGACCTCGCCACGCTCCGGAGCGAGGCGGCGCGCATCGAGGCGCAGCTCGCGCCGATCGCGGGGCTGGTGGACCTCCAGGTCGAGCGCCAGGTGCTCATCCCGCAGGTGCAAGTGCGCATCGACCGCGACGCGGCCAGGCGCTTCGGCGTGCCGCCGGGGCACCTCGCGGAGGATCTGGAGACAGCGTTGGGCGGCGTGCGCGTCGGGCAGGTGCTCGACGGCGTGCGGAGCCTCGATCTCGTGACCCGCTACGCGCCCGAGTGGCGCGGGGACATCGAACGTATCGGGATCGCGCCGGTGTCGATCGCCACCGCGGACGGCGGGCGCACCGTCACGCTGGGGCAGCTCGCGGAGGTCTCCGCGGGGACCGGGCCCAACCAGGTGGTCCACGAGGACGGCCAGCGCCGCATCGCCATCTCCGCGAACACGGCGGGGCGGGATGTCGGGAGCGTGGTCGGTGACATCCAGACGGTCCTGAACGGGATGACGTTTCCCACCGGGTACTACTGGACCATCGGCGGCCAGTTCGAGAGCCAGCAGTCGGCGAGCCGCACGATCGGGCTCCTCTCGCTCTTGTCGCTCGCGGGCATGTACGCCGTGCTGTTCGCCCACTTCCGTTCGCACGCGCTCACGCTGCAGGTGCTCCTCAACATCCCGCTCGCGCTCATCGGCTCGGTCGCGGCCATCTGGATCTCGGGCCAGCCGCTCTCCGTCGCGACGCTGGTCGGCTTCATCACGTTGTGTGGCATCGCCTCGCGCAACACCATCCTGATGATCTCCCACTACATCCACCTCGTTCGTCATGAGGGGGAGGCCTTCGGGCCGGAGATGGTCATCCGGGGATCGCTCGAGCGGCTCGTCCCCGTGGCCATGACCGCGCTGTGCGCCGGCATCGCGCTCATCCCGCTCGCGTTCGCGGGCGGCACCCCGGGCAAGGAGATCCTCACCCCGGTCGCGCAGGTGATCCTGGGCGGTCTCCTGTCCTCGACGCTCCTGGACATGGTGGTGACCCCCACCGTGTTCCTCCGCTACGGCGGTGCCGCGCTCCGCTCGCTCGTGTCCGGCGCCACCGAGACGGACCCGCTCGAGGCGGCGTGAGCCGCCACTTCCCTTCATTCTGACCCGCTCCCAACTCGATCTCCGGAGTCTCCCATGCGCTTCCTCCTCCCGCTCCTCGCCCTGGCCGCCGCCTGTTCCTCCGAGCCCACCGCGGAGGCGCCCGTCGCGCCGCCCCAGCCCACGG
>JAKFCH010000348.1:0-5958 GCA_036676765.1 Deltaproteobacteria bacterium | reverse complement strand
CGCCGTGGAGGCGCCCCTCGCCGCGTGGCGCGGCGAGACCTTCCCGCGCGGCCGCTTCGTCCCCGACGCGGGGCTCGACGCCGGGCCCCACGCCGACCTCACCGCACCCACGGCCCCGCTCGGGCGCGTGGTGCCGATGTGGGTCACCGTGCCCGCCTCCCCCGTCCCCACGCGGCTGGCGTGCCCGGTCGCCGAGGCGCCGACGCCGGACGCACCGACCTGGATCGCCCTGGCCCCCGCCGCCGGGCCACGGCCCGTGCGCTGCGACGTCCGCGTCGGGACCGAGGGCGCCATCACGCTCGTCGCGCGGTGGTACGGCCCCGACGGCGCCCCGCTCGCCGAAGGCCGCGTGCCGCTGCGGGTCGAGCCCGCGGGCGACAGCGCCCCGACCGACGCCATGAGCGCGCGCGAGCGGCTGCGCCTCGGCTTGCGCCTCGCGTCCGCCGCGCACCCCACCGAGGTCACGGCCGGCCTCGCCCTGCTCGAGCGCCTGCTCGCCGAGGTCGCGCTCCCTCCCGCCGAGCTCGAGCAGGCGAGCACCGCCATCCTCGCGGCGCGCCGCGACGCGCGCGAGGGCGCCGATCCCGCCGCGCTCGTCGCGGCGTTCCAGGGCTACCGCGAGCACGTGCCGAACGGCGCGCTCGGGCTCGACACCGCCGCCGCGCTCGCCCACGCCTACGCCGAGGTGGGCGACCCCACCCGCGCCCTCGCCGCCGCCCGCGTGGTGATGGACGCGCGCTTCAAGGAGGAGCTCGGCGCCGTGTCACAGCTCCAGGAGGCCGGCCTCGATCTCACCGCGCTCAAGCTGCTCCGCGAGCTCGTGGACCGCTACCCCGAGGTGCCGACCGTCGTGTCCGCGCGCTACCTCGCGCCGTCCATGCTCCTGCGCCGCGCCGAGGGCGACGGCGACCGCCTCGGCTACACCCGCTCCTCGCTCCGCCACACGGCCGCCGCCGAGCTCGCGACCTTCCTCCTCCTCCACCCCGACGCCGCCGAGGCCCCCGAGGCCGCCGCGCTGCTCGTCGACGCGCTGCACACCCTCGACGACCCCGCCCGCGAACGCGCGCTCGCCGGCCCGCTCGCCCGCCGGTACCGGGACGGCGCCGCGGCGTGGCGCCTCTCCCTCGCGGACGCCCGCGCCACCCTCACCGCGGGCCAGCCCGCCGCCGCCGCCCGCATCCTCGACGCGCTGGTGGCGCCGAGCGAGGGCGTGCCCGAGATCGAGCTGGAGCGGGGCCGCGCGCTCGAGGCCCTCGGCCGGCTCGACGACGCGCGGGCGGCCTACGATCGCAGCGGGAGCGACGAGGCCGGGGAGCGGCGCGCGTGGCTCGACCGCGACGATCTCGCGCTGCCGGCCACGCTCGTGATCACGCCGGGCACGCCGGCGCGCGTGAAGGGGAACCTCCGGCCGGGCGCCGAGGTGACCGTGACCGCCATCCGCGTGGTGCTCGAGGCCGCGCTCCTCCGCGACGGCGGCGCCCTCGACGCCGCGAGCCTCGAGGTCGCCGGGCTGCGGCCCACGGCGAGCCGCACCGTGACCGTCGGCATCGACGGTGACGTTCCGCTCCCCGCCCTGCCCGACGGGGCCTACGTCGTCACCGTCACGACGGGCACTACGTCCGGGCGCATGGTGGTCGTACGGACCGACGCCGAGCTCGTCGTGGAGAGCCGGGTCGGCACGGGCACCCTCGTCCACCTCACCGACACCGACGGCGCGCCGCTCCCCGACGCGCAGCTCTGGCTGTTCGATAGCGGCGGCGGCGCCACCACCGCGCGCACGGACGGGCGGGGCGCGGCCTTCGTGCCCTACGGCGGCGGCGCGCTCGGCGTGCTCGCCAAGCGGGGCGACCACTACGCGCTCGCCAACCTCGACGGCGGTGGGCCCGGCGCGTACGACACGCCGGCGCCCAACGCGGCGCCGCCCGCCCGCGGCTACGACGAGGTGCTCCGCAAGAACGAGGCGGCGTACGACCAGCTCTTCCAGCAGGAGTCCAGCCAGAAGATCGGCGCCTCCTCGCTCTGACGACGGGCGCGTCTCGGGGGTGGCCGGCGTGCCTCCCCTACGGGGCGTCGCACGTGTTGGCGTAGACCACCCACGCGGTGGTCCCGAGGCCACCGATGCCGCTGGACGACCACTCGTTCACGACGAGGTCGACCGCGCCGCCGCCGTCGAGGTCGAGGAGGCCCCACGTCGGTTCGGCCACCGACGTGTCGGTGATCGCGTCGAACTCGAGGGAGGCGAAGCCGGCCGGGAGGGTCGCCGACGCCGCGGCGCCGAAGCCGGTCCCGGAATTGGGGTAGACGAGCCACTGCGTCGTCCCGAGGCCGGCGATGCCGCTGGACGACCACTCGGAGACGACGAGGTCGGTCCGTCCGTCCCCCGCGAGATCGAGCAGCGCCCACGTGGGGTTGCGCCCCGAGGTGTCGGTGAGCGCCTCGAACTCGGAAGTCGGGAATCCCGAGGGAAGCGTGAAGACGTCCGCGCTCGCGAACCCGGCCCCGGTGTTCGGGTACACGAACCACTGCGTCGTGCCGAGGCCCGCGACGCCGCTCGACGACCACTCGGTGACGTTGATGTCGACCCGCCCGTCGCCGTCGAGATCGGCGAGCGCCCAGGTCGGGTTGGCGCCCGACGTGTCGGTGAGCGCGTCGAACTCCAAGGTGGGGAAGCCGGTCGGTAGCCCGAACGACGACGCCGCTCCGAAGCCCGACCCCGTGTTCGGGTAGACCAGCCACGACGTGGTCCCGAGCCCCGCGATGCCGCTCGACGCCCACTCGGTGACGACGAGATCCACGCGGCCGTCCCCGTCGGCGTCGAGGAGCCCCCACGTGGGGTTGGTGCCGGAGGTGTCGGTCAGCGCGTCGAACTCGCGGGTGGCGAACCCCGTCGGGAGCGTGAAGACGCTCGCCGTCCCGAAGCCGGTCCCGGTGTTGAGGTAGACGAACCAGCGGGTCGTGCCGAGCGCGTCGACCCCGCTCGCCTCCCACTCGGTGACGACGAGGTCGACCAGGCCGTCGCCGTCGACGTCGAGGAGGCCCCACGTCGGGTCGGTGCCGGTGACGTCGGCGATGGCGTCGAACTCGTGGTCGGGGAAGCCCGTGGGGAGCGTGAACACCGACGCCGAGTCGAAGCCCGTGCCGGTGTTGGGGTAGACGAACCAGCGAGAGGTGCCGAGCGCGTCGACGCCGCTCGCCTCCCACTCGGTGACGACGAGGTCGGTCAGGCCGTTGCCGTCGACGTCGAGGAGGGCCCAGGTCGGATCGGAGCCCGAGGTGTCGGTGAGGGCGTCGAACTCGGAGGTGGGGAAGCCCGACGGGAGGGAGAAGGTGCTCGCCGAGCCGAAGCCGAGGTCGGTGCACTCGATGTCGGTATCGGTATCGGTATCGGTATCGGTATCGGTATCGGTATCGGTATCGGTATCGGTATCGGTATCGGTGTCGGAATCGGAATCGGAATCGGAATCGGTATCGGAATCGGAATCGGAATCGGAATCGGTGTCGGAATCGGTGTCGGAATCGGAATCGGAATCGGAATCGGAATCGGAATCGGAATCGGTGTCGGAATCGGTGTCGGAATCGGTGTCGGAATCGGTGTCGGCGTCCGTGTCCGCGTCGGTGTCGGCGTCCGCGTCCGGCGCGCTCACGCACTCCCCGTCCTTCGACGCGGTCCCCTCGCCGCACGTGGTCGCGGAGCAGCCGAGCAGCAGCGTGCAGGGGAGGGTCAGGGCGAGGAGGATGCGCATGGGAGGCTCCGGGGGCGTCGGCGCGCGCACCATACTCGCGACCGGCACCCGACGCGCGGACGACGTCGCTCGCGGCTATGCTTGCGCATGCACGCCCTTCGAATCGCCCTCCTCCCGCTGCTCCTCCTCGCGTTCGCCGGCCCCGTCGCGGCCGACCCCCCGGGGGACGACGACGGGGACGGGTACCAGGAGCCCGAGGACTGCGACGATCGCGATGCGCGCACGTACCCGGGCGCGACGGAGCGGAGTGACGGCGTCGACAACGACTGTGACGGCGTCGTGGACGAGACGACCGAGCTCTACGACGACGACGGGGACGGCCTCGCCGAGTACCAGGGCGACTGCGACGACACGGACCCCACCATCTCCGCGGACGCGCTCGAGATCGCCGACGGGCTCGACAACGACTGCGACGGTGCGGTGGACGAGGGCACGACCGGCGGAGACGACGACGGCGACGGCTACACCGAAGCGCAGGGGGACTGCGACGACGCCGACCCCACGGTGCACCCGGGCGTGCCGGTGGACGACAGGAACGGCGTCGACGACGACTGCGACGGGCTCGTGGACGAGGAGGCAGCGCCCGCGGACACCGGTGTCACCGACACCGGCCAGGACACCGACACGGCCGACACCGACACCGACACCGACGTGGCGGAGGACACCGACGAGCCGGCGCCGGACGCGGGCATCGAGGTGAAGGGCTCCGGTTGCTCGACCGGCGGCGGCGGGCCGGCGCTCGCGCTCGCCCTGGCCGGGCTCGGGTCTGCGCTCGGCGCGAGGCGGAGGATTCAGCGCACGGCGAGCTCGACCGCCGGGTCCAGCAAGTAGCCCTCCGCGCGCCGCTGGAGCACCGGCTCGAGCCCGAGCCCGCGCAGCTCGCGGATCGCGGTGTAGACGCGCCCCGCGGCGGCCTCGGGATGGACCTTCTCGCCGGGCCAGCCGGCGGCGACGAGCTCGTCCACGGTCAGGCCGACGCCCGGCCGCTCCCGGCGGGCGGACACGAGCGCGGCGAGGATCCGCCGCATGGCGCCGCGCCGCGACAGGTCCACACGTCCGCCCGGTCGCTCGAACCACCGCCCCTCGGCATCCACCCGCCAGGGCAAGGACCCGCCGGCCAGCAGGAAGCGGGCAAGCTGGGCGCCGGCCGTCCGGATCGGCGTGTGCGGCGGGAGGCCCTCGCCCGCAGCCCACGCGTCCAGGACCGCGAGAAGGTCGGGATCGCAGCCGTCCGCGCGCGCGGAGACCAGCGCCTCGGGGAGGCCCGGCCCGCCTTCCAGGATGGCCGCGAACGCGCGCGACTGCGCGAGGGCGGCGCGGCTCACGTGCGGCAAGGCCATGGCCCGGACGAAGCCGTCCCGCGCGCCCGCGCGGTCTCCCACCGCCCACCGGAGGAGGGCGTGGCTCACCACCAGCATCGCGTCGTATCCGGGGCGCGCGACCGCCCGCTGCACCGCCTCGGCCCGCCGCAGCGAGCCGAGCGCGGCCTCCGGATCCCCCGACAGGAGGTTGAGCACGAAGAGCTCGAGGAGCGGGTTCATGGCCGCGCTCTGCGGCTCGAGCGCGCGCGCGCTCTCCTCGGCCAGCGGGCGCGCCTCCGCGTTGCGCCCCTGCCGCGCGAGGATCTGCGCGAGATTGCCGCGTGCCAGCGCGACGACGCGCGCGTTCCCGGCGCGGTCCGCCGCCACGATCGCGTCCTCGAAGGCGCGGCCCGCGGCGGGGAGATCGCCCGCGCGCGCCTCGAGCAAGCCGAGGGCGTTCGGGCCCATCCAGCGGTTCTCCGGGTGGGCCGCCTCCGAGAGCGCCACGGCCAATGCGCGCGCGGTGTCCACCCCGTCGCGGGCCACCACCACGAAGACCAGGAAGTAGCGGGCGCGGTCGAGCGCGCGGACGTCCCCCGTGGCCTCGGCGGCGGCGGCCGCCTCCTCGAGGATCGGCCCGGCGACTTCGTTTCCGTGGCGCAGGGCCTCGAAGACGCCCCACTCGGCGAGAAGCCGGGCTCCGGCGCTCCCGCCGACCGCGCGCGCATGGGCTGCCACGTCGCCGAGGAGGTCCGCGCCCCACACGGGCCCGTCGATCCAGTAGAAGGGCAGGAGGCACGCGGCGATCCGCGCGGCGACGACGGGCGCGGCATCCCGGGCGGCGGCGTAGGCGGCCTCCAGGTTCCGCCGGTCGCGCAGGAGCGCCTTCCCCGCGGCCTCGTGGTCGGGCCCGC
>JAKFCH010000347.1:0-31624 GCA_036676765.1 Deltaproteobacteria bacterium | reverse complement strand
CTGAGCCAGGATCAAACTCTCCAGTTTGTAATCCATCTTGGTCCGCACGCTGCTGGCTAAAGCAACGTTCGAGCCGAAACTCTATTGAACGTACAGAAACTGCTACCAATTTTTCAAAGACCGCTTTGGGCTCCGTCACGCTCGCGACCGAACCTGAAGCCCCCGCCTCTTATCGAAGCGAGTGGACCGTGTCGAGAAGTTTTCTCAACCGTCCGCTTCGTCGTCGTTTCACCGACTCCGAAGGTCCCGCCTTCTATCGAAGGTGGGGTGCCGCGTCAAGAACTTTCGTTCTCATCCCCGGCTGCTTCCGTCCGCTTTCGCGTTCATGAAGCGCCCTACCCCTTAGCGAGGCGGGCTGGGCGAGTCAAGAGCATCTCTCGAATCGCCGTGGGAGCCTTTCGGCGCCGCACATCCATATAGGCAGCTACCGACACCGCGTCAAGGCGGGGAGGACTGCCTATCCGCCGACCTCTTCGTCGGAGGCCGAGCTGCACTCGGGATCCGCCGCGTCGAAGCTGCCATCGTCGTCGTTGTCCACGCCGTCGTTGCACGTGGACGTGCCGTAGCCCTCCTCGACGGTGCCATCCGCACAGTCCGGGTCGAGCGCGTCCGTCCAGCCGTCGGCATCCCCATCCAGGAGGTCCGCACACTCCGAGAGCTCCACGCCCGTGGCCTCGTCGTCATCGAGCGCGTCGGCGCAGTCGGGATCGAGCGAGTCGGCGAGCTCGTCGGTGTCGTTGTCGACGCCGTCGTTGCACGCGGTGGTGCCGACGCCGACCTCGGCGTCGCCGGTCAAGCAGTCGGGGTCCTCGAGGTCCACCCAGCCGTCCGCGTCCGCGTCGAGGCCATCGGCGCAGAGGTCGACCGTCTCGGTGTCCCCCTCGTTGCCGCCCGACAGGCAATCGGGATCGTCGAGGTCCAGGAGCCCGTCGGCGTCGTCGTCCCGGAGGTTGGAGCAGTTGGACTCGTCGTCCCCCGTGGCGGCGTCGCAATTGGTGTCGCTACCGTCCACCCGCCCGTCCCCGTCGTTGTCCACGCCGTCGTTGCAGGCGGTCTCGCCGTAGCCGGACTCGGAGGTGCCGGTGCCGGAACAATCGGGGTCCTCCGCGTCGGACCACCCGTCATCGTCGTCGTCGAGGCAATTCCCGCAGGCGTCGGCCTCCGTGGGATTGTCCCAGCTGAAGAAGCCGAAATCCCCGGTGGTGTAGGAGAAGACCACCGTGCCGCCGGCATCCGTGCGGATGGCGTAGTCGGTGACCCGCTCGAAGGTCATCACGACGTAGCCCCAATTGGACACCGTGGACGATTCGAGCGTGTCGCCGCCGAGTCCGCCCCCGCCGGGCGTACGGACCGTGGGGAATTGGTAGAGCACCGACGCGGGAACATCCAGGCTGGCACGATCGGCCCGGCGTTCCCCGTCGGGGACGACCACCGTCGCACGCACGGGGTAGCCCACGGTGCCGAACCAGTTCATCGACAAGGAGGTGAGCGTCAGCCGCACGTAGGTGGACTGTGCGCAGAGCTCACCCGCCTGGTCGCAGTCGAACGTGCCGTCGTTCTCGGACACCGCCGACCGATCCCACGCGAACCGGAGCGCCACGTCGTCGAGCGACTCGCTGCCGCCGTCGTCGTCGAAGCAGCCCTGCAGGGCCGACAACGACCACAGATCCTGGGCGCCGTCCGCGCCCTCGACCACGGGCTCGAAGCCCTGCTCGTTGTAGACGATCACGCTCTCGGGAACGTCGACCTCGAGGCCCTCGATCCCCACCTCGGGCGCGCGGATGGTGATCGTGGCCGCCACAGTGTGGTCGTTCTTCTTGCCGGCGAAGAAGTTCTTCGCGACCGGCCAGTCGGGCTCGTAGACGTAGCTGGGCGCGCCGTCGTCGTTCGGCGTCGTGCAGAAGCGCAGCTCGGACAGGTCGTACGCGCCCTCATCGCCGAGATCGCAGGCGCGACCGTCGATCGCGCTCGCCCCGTAGATGGTCACGGCCTCGGGGTAGTCCGCGCGCCCGCCGCCGTAGTGGTAGCTCGCCATCGCGTCGAGGTCGGGGCACCAGGCATCCCCCTCCCAGAGCTCGTTCTCGAGCACGACCTCGCCGATGTCCTGGTGGAGATCCTCCACGCCGAAGGCGAAGCCGATCTGACCGGGGCGCTCGATCACCCACTCGGACCCAGCCTGGTCGGTACCGCCGAAGAAGCCGATGTTCTCGGAGTGGAGGCGCGGGTACACGAAGCTGAGCGCCTCGGCGACCCCGTCGATGCCGGCGTAGCCGACGTACGCGATATCCTGGCAGCCCAGCCCACCGTAGGCCTCGTCCAGCCGCGCCGAGAGGCCGCCGTAGCAGCTCTCCCAGAAGTTGTTGACCTGGATGTGGCCGATCTGCTCCGCGTAAAGATCGCCCACGTCGTAGGTGTAGGCGTCCTCGGCCACGACGTAGCCCGTGGCGGTCGCCACGCGCACCTCCACCGCGCCCCCCGTGATCGGGCCTTGCGGCACGACCACCTCGAGGCGGCCGTCGTCGATCGCGAGGATCTCCGCATTGTCGTCGCCGAACTGCACGACGATCTGGGTGGCGTCGGTGCCGAAACCGGAGCCGGTGATCTCCACCACGCCGCCGCCGATGTTGCCGGGCTCGGACGTGACGGAGAGCGAGGAGACCTCGGGCGGATCCCAGTTCTCGTAGTAGGGGTCGAACTTGCTCTGCGTGGCGCAGCCGACCCCGGCGAGGAGGAGGAGGAGCAACGAACCTGTCTTGGACGTCATCGCTACTCCAACCAGAACCGGCCGATGTCGATGGCGCGGCTCGTGAGCTTGATGGGGCTGATGTCGAGCTTCTGGCGGTACTGGTCCTTGGCCGGCGGCACGGTCGCCTCCACCTCGGTCGAGCGGGCGAGGTAGAACACGGCCCCCTCCGCGCCGTGGATGCGGGCGTAGGTCAAGGCCTCCTCGACGATGGCGTCGGAGAGGACGAACTCGCCGTCGTCCGCGAGGCGACAGGTCACCTCGGCGAGGTTGTCGGACGGATTGCCCCGCAAGGCGGGCGTCAGGGTGTCTTCGGCGGTCTCGTAGGCGTCGTCGAAGACCCACTCCGCGCCTTCCTCGCATGCGGTGGCCGCGCGTCGACCGTCCGGCTGCACGACGTCGGCGGGGATCTCGCCGTCGGTCACGGCCGTTCGCCACCCTGCGCGGTCACCATCTTCCGGGGAGACGAGCACCACCCGTTCGCCGAAGCCGCGGTCGGCCTCGTCGACGGGACCGAGGAAGCGGATGGCGAGGGAAACGAACTCGTCCGCGTTCTCCCCGCTTCCGGCGGTCCACCGGAAGGCGACCTTGCCGTCGTCGGTGTCCCAGGGCCCGGTGTAGATCTGCCCGGCGATGTCCGCGCCGGTCGCCGTGTCGGCGTCGATACACGCCTCGGCGCTCGCCGGGGGTGCGCCGGGGGCCACGTAGCTTAGGCAGGTCGCATGTTCGCCCTCGGCCACGAAGTGACCGTAGGCGTCGTAGCGCGGACCCTTCCAGGCGAGCTGGACGCCGCCCGGCTGGTTGGGGAGCGCGAGGCTCGCGTTGCCGACGGACGCGGACGGGAGCGGCAGCGAGCCGATCGGCGCTTCCTGGCCGGCCACCGCGCCGGGGAAGCTGAACTCCACGGTCTCGCCGAAGGGGAAGTTCCGGCGCCGGACCAGCGTCTGCTCCATCCGGTCGATGCGATCCCCCGCGCCCTTCGGGGTGAGGCCGTAGATGGGTTCGGCAGCCCAGTAGTCGACGGTGCTGTAGTAGATGAAGAGGTCCTGCGCGTTGGCGGGGTAGTCGCCGGGCAGGCGCTCGAGGCGAAGGCCGCCCTCCTTGTCCCCCGTGGCGAAGTCCATCCAGCTTCCGACGTCGACCGTCTTGAACGAGCCGATGGGGCCGGTCGCCTGGAAGGTGGTGTAGCAGGTGTCGTCCACCTCGGGCGGCACCGAGGTGACGCCGCCCATGCTGTCCGCCGCGGAGAGCTTGGTGTCGAAGACGTAGGAGAAGCCGTAGACCGCCGCGTAGGGCGGGCTGTACCCGGACATCTGCGGCCCGACCTCGGCGTAGCTGCCGAGGCCCATCATCGCGAGCGACAGGCCGCCGCCCGCGAAGTTGACCCAGCTGTACTCGACGACCCCGCCGTACGGCGTGGGAGACGGGCCGATCTCGTCGGGGTTGTAGCCCACCCCGACCAGCTTGACGGGGATGTCGTCGTAGGCCGGCGCGCACGAGAGCGCGGGCAGGAGGGCGAGAAGCGGAAGGCAGGTCTTCATGTTCATCTCACCACCCCGTTCCGAGACCGACGTAGACGCGGACGCCCGGCTTCTCCGTTTCGTTGGAGAGCTCGTCGCCGATGGCACTGTCGGTGCTGTCCTGGATATCGTCGCCGTTCACGTCACCATACCCGCGGATCTCGTTGAATCCGTAGACGACGCGGAGGAAGCTGTCCCAGGAGGCACCGCTGAAGATGGAGGCGCTGACACGGAGCTCCGCGCCGGCGTCGAACAGCATCGCGTTGCCGTTCTTGTTGGCCAGCCCGAGGAAGGGGACCTCGCGGGTGACCGTGGAGGCATCCCGGGCGACGCGCTCGCCGGCTTCGTTGCGGTAGAAGTCGGCTGGGTCCGTCGGGGCTTCGTAGGACCAGAAGTTGCCCGCGGTCCCCATCACCTGGCCGGTCACGTCGTAGAAGTAGAACGGCCCGAGGCGCTTGTTCAGCTCGCGACGGATCGGGAACCGATACGCCACGTTGACGAGCGCCATCGTCTCACCGGAGAGGCTGTTCGACGGATAGCCGGCGAACAACGTGTTCGGGCGCAACGAGTCGGACCCCCAGTTGAAGGGGTGCTGGCCACCGCCCCGGAACTCGTCGTTGCGATCGACGTTGCGGTCGATGACGCCGGCCTGGAAGTCGATCTGGATGGTGTGCCGGAAGTCCTGTGCCTTCTGCAGGAACGGGAGCCAACCCGGGACGGGGATCTGCTCGGTCCAGCGCAGCTCGACCTTGTTGAACGGGTACTTGTCGAGCAGCTCGCCGTCGTCCACCGAGTGGCCGCCCTGCGACTCGTACACCACGTCGGTGTAGCCGAAGGTGTAGGTCAGATCGACGTTGCGGCCACCGGTGGGGTTGGCGCTGTTGGCGAAGTACCCGATGTTCGTGAAGTTGGCGGTGAGACCGGCCTCCGTGCCGAACGAGTAGGGGGTGTAGACCGCCTCGGTCGTCGTGCGGAACCCGTACTCGAGGTAGCGGCCGAACAACGTCGTCCGGAAGCGCTCGTTCCACGGGTAGTCGATCGCCACCATCCCGATGTTGCCGTACTGCTGATTCTTGCCCTCGAGGGTCGACTGATCCTGGGTCGTGCCGACGTCGCCGTCGTCATCGAGGAGGAAGCCGTAGTTGTACTTGATCTCGTAGTGGTACGCGGTCAGGTAGATGGTCGGGTACCAACCCTGGTAGAAGTACTGCCCCATGAAGAGCAGATCTTCGCCGACGAGGGCCTGCACGAAGGCGCCGTGGTTCTCCACGAAGTCCTGCATGAAGATGTAGCCGCCCGCCTGGAGCGCGAGGTTGTCGCGCCCGTCGTTGGTGACGCGCATGATCGGCGCGCCGGTGGGCGCCATCAGGTCACCCTCGTACTTCCTCGGGACGAAGGCGGAGAGGTCCTCGCGGAACTCCCAACCGGCCTGCACGGCGGCCGGCTCGTAGTCGAGGTCGAACCGCGCGGTGGCGTCCTTGTGGAAGAAGTCGGACTCGGCGAGGCCGTAGGTCTTCCATCCGTGGGCGGTGTAGGCGCTGTAGACGAGGTTGCCCTGCGGCGTGAGCGCCGGCGCCTCGGCGCCGCCGATGACGTTGGTGACCTGCTCGACCTGCTTCGTGGTCGTGTCGTAGGCGTAGACGTTGAAGATGCCCGTGGGGTCGGACGAGAAGTAGATCTTCCCGTCGGTCGCCCAGTGGGGATCCTGGTCCTCCCAGCGGTCGTACATGATCGGGCGGATGTTGGTCCCGTCCGCGTCCATCACGTAGATGTCCTGCTGGAAGTTGCGGAAGATCGAGACGGCGATCTGCTTGCCGTCCGGCGACCAGTCGGCCCGCTGCATCCAGGTACCATCGGCGAAGTTCGTGAGGTGCTTCTTCTCGGTGCCGTCGAGGTTGATGGTCACGAGGTTGAGCGTGCCGTCGGTGTACTCGAGGTACGCGACCTTCTTGCCATCCGGACTCACCGCGGGCTCGGTGCCGCGGAGGGTGTTCGGGATGGCCTGCCAGCCGGCCTTGGTCTCGGGGGTGAGCACCTTCTTGCCCGACTTGGCGAACTTGAAGCCCTTGTGCTTCAGGTTCTTCTCCTTCACCTCCTCGTTGGCGAAGTCGGCGATCCAGAGCTGCTTCCAATCGTAGCCGTCACCCTCGAAGCGGACGCCGGTGGCCGCGGTGAAGTCGGTGGACTTGAAGTGTTCGTTCGCGGTGAACACCACGGCGTCCCGACCGGGCACGAAGTCCCAGGCGTGCATGAAGCCCACGCCGGGCACGCTGCCGCTCTGCAGCTCCCGCTCGGCGGCGGCGCCCGCATCGGATGCGTCGACGCCGGTGAAGGCGGGCCAGGTCTCTTCGGGGGCGCGCGTGAGCTTGATGCTGCCGCGGCTGTTGACGCCGAGCCACTTTCCGTCGTCGGAGTAGCGCGGGATCATCTGCCACGTGCCGGTGGCCTCCTTCGCCTTCTCGCGCTCGATGCGCGCGAGCTCCGGGCCGGTGACGCCCTTCTTGCGCTTCCAACGCGGGGAGTTCCACTTGTCGCGGCCGTCGGGGTCGGTGTACTGCCAGTCCTTCTTCGACGTGAGGAGCTCGCGGCCGGCGACCTCACCCTCGGACTTCACCTGGTCGTACTGCTTGCCGTACTTCTCCTTCACGTAGACGACCCAGTCGTCGTAGAGCTGCTCCGCGGGCACCCCGGTGACCTTCTCGATCACGGTGTTCCAGTCGGGCCGCCAGCCCTTGCTGTGCTCGAGCGCGAACTGGTTGTAGGTGTCCGGGCCGAAGCGCTGGCGGAGGTAGAGCGCGAACGAGTAGCCCTGCTGGTAACCACGCTCGCCGTCCCCCCAGCGCATGGTCTGCACCCGGGTCTGCCACTCCTGGTACGACAGGAGGCGATCTTCCAGCACCGTGGTGCGGATGTGCATGTCGCGGCTGGGCGTCCACCAGTTGTAGCCGGCGTTGTCCGACCAGTACTCGGCGCCGCCCTCCGTCCAGTAGAACGGATCGCCGTCCATGATGTTGATCTCGGCGCCGCTCTCGCTGTTGCCGAGGCCGTCGCTGTAGAGGCCACCGATCGACACGGCCTGGGTGCCCTCGGCGAACGTACCGTTGGCCTTGAGCGAGACCACGTGCGCGAATTCGTGCACGAGCACGTCGGGCAGCCAGTCCATGCGGCCGCGCTGGCGGTAGAAGTCCCCGCCCGGGTTGGCGGAGATCTCGATCCAGTCCCAATTCGGGATGGTGAAGCCCTCCAGATCGTCCGACTGGTTCAAAAGGACGATGTGGATCTTCTCCTTGAGGAAGTAGTTGAACTCCGCGCACATGCGCGGCCACATCTCCTCGGAGACCTTGGCCGTCTTCTTGGCGGTCCACTCGGTGGTGAGGAAGTGTTCGTTCCCCTCCTCCTTCTTGCTCCTCGGGTAGTGCACCACGAAGTGCTCGGTCTCGATGGAGTACCAGTCGAGATCGGGGTGGTTGTAGGGGAAGACGAACTTCGCCTCGGCCGGCTCGGACCACGTGGCCGCGAGCGCGACGAGGGAGGAGAGGGCGAGGAACCGGAGGGTGCTGCGCATACGACCGGGCTCCATCAGAACCTGAATTCGGCGGTGCCGCTGTAGGTGAACCCACGCGTAGGCGTGAGCTCCTCGAGCGGAAAGAGAAGGTCCTCGCCCCGGAGCGGAATGCCCATGGCGACACGGAGATCGACGCCGCGAGTGACGGCGACGGTGACCGCGGGGGTCACGTCGAGCGACCACCCGCCGGTGCCCTCGATGGGGACGAGGTAGGCGTCGGGAAAGATGCCGGGGCTCGTGGTGCCGAGCGCCGACTCGAGGCGGAGGCGGTACAGGACCTCGCCGCTCACGGCGACCGGTCCGGCCTGCACCATCGGCTCGATGGCGACCTGGGTCTCCGAGCCGGGGCGGAACCGCCCGAGGAAGTAGTGGTTCTCGGTCTCGACGGCGAACTGGGTGACGCCGGAGAAGCGGTGCACGTACCCGACCGAGCCGGTGACCGCGAACGGACCGAATTGTTGCTTGCCCCGGAGGAACAACGCGGCGTCCATCGTGCCGGTGCTCATCACGAAGTTGCTGACCGTGTTCGGCCCGCCGATGTAGGTGCCGGGCGACTCGGAGCCGGCGGGGAGCTTGAACTGGAGGTCGGTCACCACCGAGGTGGTCGGGGCGTTCTTGCGCACCCACTCGAGCTTCCAGCCGAACCGGGGATCGCCGATGCCGAAGTCGGACGTGTCGGTGCCCAGCTGGTCGTTCTGGAGGTTCACGTAGTGGAACGGCATCGTCCAGTAGAGCTCGGCGCGGCGCGTGATGCCGTACCGGATGTCGAGGCGCTGGGTGGTGTAGGTCCACCGGGCGTTCTCGAACGGGTCGACCTGCCCGTCGCCTCCCCACGCCCCGGTCTCCGCGAGGCACGTGTCGGGGGAGGGCCAGCAGCCGCCCGCGGTCTTGTAGTCCATGCCGACGCCGACCTCGAACCAGCCCCGCCCGATGATCAAAGGACGTTCGACCTCGACGGCCGCGAGGGGCGCGCGCATGGTCTTGGCCTGAAAACCAGCCGCCTCGGCCGGTCCAGACCCGAAGGTCAGCGCGAGGAGAAGCATCACGGGCACCTCTGAGAGCAGGAAAAGCGGGGCATAGAACATGGCGAGCGGGGGGGTGTCAAGCCCGCCCGGTGTCGCCCCCGTGACGCCGGCGGTGGGGAGGCACCGGGGTGTTCGGCGCTACACGCGGAGATTCACGCACGGCAGGCGAATCGGGTTCCCGCGAACTCTCCCTCGCGCGTTCGGCTTGCCTTCCCGACCTCGTCCGTATAGACCCCGCCGCCCTGGGAGAGCCGGTGCGACGCGCGCTCATCGCCACACCCGTCCTGCTCAGTTGTGGTTGTCTGCCCTTCGCCTACGACGGGGATCCGCCGGATCTCGCCGGGCGCGCGGTCAGGCTCACCCTGCTGCACACCTCGGACATCCACGGTCGCGACTTCGAGTACACGTTCGATCCGAGCTTCACGGACGAGTCGCTCGGCCTGTCGGACGAAGCCGGGCCGTACGGCGGGATCGCCGAGATGGCCTACATCCTGCGGCGCGAGCGGGCGAAGGCCGGGCGGGTCCTGCACTTCGACAGCGGCGACTCGTTCCAGGGCGCCATCGTGTTCAACGAGTTCCGGGGCGAGGCCGAGTTCCGCGCCCTGACCGCCGCCGGGCTCGACGGCGCGGTCATCGCCAACCACGAGTTCGACGTGGGCGCCGAGAACCTCGCCGACCGCGCGCTCGCCGACGCCGGCTTCCCCCTCCTCGCCGCCAACTACGACTTCCAGGAAGCCGACCTCCCCTGGGCCACCCAGCTCGAGGACCTCGTCTTCCCGTCCTACCTCTACGAGCTCGACGGGCTGCGGGTCGGCGTCATCGGCCTCGCCAACCTCTCGTCGCTCAACTCGCTCGACGAGCAGCTCAACTCGCTCGGCATCCGGGTGATCGACATCGGCGAGGCGATCCCGCACGAGGCCGCCAACCTGCGCGCCGCGGGCGCGGACATCGTCATCGGCGTCTCCCACATGGGCCTCGACGACGACAAGGAGATCGCGCGGGACTACCCGGAGATCGACCTCATCCTCGGCGGGCACCACCACGTCGCGCTCGATCCGCCGCTCGTGGTCGAGAACGAGGCCACCGGCAAGCAGGTCGTCGTCTGCCACTCCGGGGCCTTCGCCAAGTTCGTCGGCCGGCTCGACATCGTGGTGCAGGACGGCCAGATCCTCTCCCACGACTACCAGCTCTTCGCGGTGGACAACTCGGTGCCGAAGGACCCTGAGGTCGAGGGCATCCTCAACGAGTACGCGGACGCCCTCTCGTGGAAGTACCCGCTCGACCAGGTCATCGGGTACGCCGACGTCCAGCTCAACCGCTACGGCTCCTCCGGCGGTGACTCCGCGCTCGGCAATTTCGCGGCCGAGGCGATGCGGGCGTTCCCCGGCGTCGAGACCGAGATCGCGCTGACCAACACCCTGGGCATCCGCGCCGACATCCCGGCCGGCAACATCACGCTCGACACGCTGTACAACGCGATGCCGTTCGACAACACGATCACGACGATGTTCCTGTCGGGGCGCGAGGTCGTGGAGCTGCTCGACTACGTGACCGCGCGCTCGTCCGAGCGCGGGTGCAGCTCGCAGGCGCAGGTGGCCGGCATCGAGTTCGTGATGGACTGCGACGCGCAGGTGGCCGCGGACATCCGGATCAACGGCATCCCCCTCGACCCGGCGGGCACCTACGAGCTCGCGACGAACAACTACATCGCCCACGGCGGCTCGGGGTTCGAGGTGCTGGAGCGCAACACCACCCAGGTCGACACCGGCATCTCCATCCGCGACGTCGTCCAGTCCGCGATCATCCAGTACCAGAGCCTCCCCCAGCCCGGGGTGGCCGAGGAAGATGGTCGCATCACGCCGGTGTACTGATGTTGCTCCTCCTCGCGTGCGCGACCCCCTCCCCCGTCGAACGGGTGGAGCCCGCCTTCATCGAGGTCAGCCTGGACGGCTTGTCGCCCGGCACCCGCGAAGCGCCCCTCCCGTTCACGACCCTCCCGTTCGACGTGCCGGTGACCGTCCGCACCCTCGACGTGCACGGCGCCCCGTATGCCTTCGACGGCGATCTCAAGCCGAAGATCCGGCCCGGCGTGCTCGTGAGCGAGCCGTGGGTGAGCATCACGGGCGGCGAGTGGTCGGGCAACATCACGATCCAGAACGGCTTCGGCCCGACGCGGATCTGGCTCACGGACGAGGGAGACAAGGACGAGGACAGCGGACGCTCGGCGTCGTGGGGCGCGGGCGTGACCGAGGCGATCTGGTTCGCCTCCCCGACGATCGCGGAGTTCCAGGCCACCGACGATCCGGAGACCAACCACCTCGCCGGTGAGTTCGCCACCGTGCGCGTCGCCGACCGCCAGGTCGTCGTCACCGCGCGTTCGGCCGCCGGCTTCTGGGTGACCGACACGGCCGACGCGCCGGGCTCCTACAACAGCGTGTTCGTCTACACCTTCTCCCGCCCGGACGACGCCTACGCGGTCGGCGCCCGGATCACCCTGCTCACGGGCATCGACCAGGAATACCTGGCGTCCACCCAGCTCTCCTTCCCGACCCTCGAGACCGACGGCACGACGATCGCCGTGCCCGAGGCGTTCGAGCTCACCACGTGCACCGACGACGAGTTGGAGGGGCTCGAGGGCGCCCGGGTGCGCGTGTCCGACGGCGAGATCGCCGCGAGCTTCGTCGAGGGCAGCGAGGAGTACGCCGACTTCGTCACCTATGGGCAATGGCCGATCTCGTTCGGGAGCTGCACGCTCTACGTCGAGTCCGGCAGCACCGCCCCCGCCTTCGATCCCTCCGCGCGCGCCGGCCAGGTGGTGCCGCGTGTCGAGGGCATGGTCAAGCAGATCTTCGACAAGTGGGTCCTCGTCGTCGTGGACGCCGAAGACATCGAGGCGGCCGCCTCTGGTCCGACCAGGGTCGCCGCCACCAGGAGAGGCCTTTGATGCTGCTCGCGTTGCTCTTCGCCCCCGCCTCCGCGGGCGACTTCATGGACGTGTGGGTCACGTCCTCCCTCCAGGACGACAACCTGCGCGCCGGCCCCGAAGCCGGGAGCCCCGGGGCGAACTTCGTCACGCGCGGCACCAGCACGTTCTTCGAGAACTACGAGACGCGCTTCACCGACGACGTGAACCAGTCCTTCCTCGTGCTCTACCGACGTGACGAGGGCTTCGCGAAGAACGTCTTCACCGAGGCGGCGATGGTGCTCCGCTTCGCGCCGTTCGTGAACCCCAACGACTCGAACCCGGGCGTCAGCATCCGCGACGACGGCAGCTACGTGCGCGTCGGCTACAAGATCGGCGGAGCCGACGATCACGTCCTGTCGTTCACCGGCTACGCCGTCGACGCCAACCGGTTCCGCCTCGGGTACAGCTACGATCTCACGTGGGGCGGTCGCGACATCTTCGCGTTCGATCCCAGCGTGGCGCCGGGCGTGCGGTTGCAGTGGCAGAAGGGCCCGTCCTACGCCTTCGCCGGCGCCAAGACCGCGGTGGGCGACTACACCGACCCCGTGACGAGCCTCTCGCTCGAGGAGGCCAGCTGGGGCGCCCTCGTCGGCGGCGGCACGGTGATCGCGAAGTACCTGCGCATCGAGGCCGGCGCCGGCTCCTTCCAGCAGGGCCAGCTCGTGAACATCAAGGACGTGACGAGCCCCCTCTTCGCCGCGCCCATCAACGCCATCGGCGCGAGCGGGCAGATCGGCTTCCGTACGACCGAGGAGATGGACTGGGTCGTCTCGAACGAGCTGAAGCTCTATCGGAACGAGCCCGACTTCGTGAAGGACAGCTACATCGTCCACCGGGAGACCGACGGCGTCGGGCTGCTCGTGCAGGCGGAGGGCAACTACCTCGCCCACAACCTGCTCGACTTCGACAATCCGGGGGACTCCGTGGTCGAGACCGCCTTCGCGGGCGACGTGCAGGCGGTGCTCGGCTTCGGCACGACCGAGATCGGCGCGGACTTCGTCTACAAGGACCTCACGTACGTCCTCTTCAACGTGCCGGGCAACACGAGCGGCTACTCGATGCCGGGCAGCTACGACGTGACCCCGCAGATGTACGGGCGCCTCCGCGCCTCCCACCACTTCGCCGGGCCGCGCCTCACCCCCCAGGTCGGCGTCGGCCTCATGCAGCCGGCGACCTACGGGGATGCCGAGAACGGCTACTTCGTCGTGCGCGACGAGACCGACCGCTCCCACGTGCCGAGCGGTCAATCCCCCTCGGCGCTGCTCTCCGGCGTGGCAGGCCTCCAGTGGGACATCAGCAAGTCGATGGTCGCCGTGGGCGAGGTGCTCTACACCGTGGACAACAATGTTTCCGACTTCGTCAGCAACATCGACGGGGGCGCGGGCACCTACGTGCCGGCCCCCGAGAGCTGGCGCAACCAGATCGGGATCAACCTGATGGTCCGCGCCCGGTTCTGACGGCCCGGCGGCCCGCGACCAGGTCGGCGTGAGCACCCGCGGCTCGGCTCGGACGCCATCCGCGCGCACCTCCGCCTGCCGAAGCGCCGCCGCCGCACCCGGCTGACTTCGGGCGTTACGGGGCGGAGCCCCGTCCCCTGAGGAACCGGGGTCCGACCTACCGCCGGACGCCCAGCCCGCGGAAGCTCTCGGTGTTCCGCACGCGCCGGGTCACCCGGATGTCGGCGTAGCCCGCCTCCGCGTACCAGGTCTCGATCTCCTCGCCCGTGAAGTAGCCGGTGACCGGCACGCGGAGGCGATCGTAGACATCCGCCACGACCACCTCGAACGGCCAGCGGGAGTGGTCGTGCACGGGCAGGTGGTTCACCACGGCGCCGACCACGGGCATCTTTCCGAGCATCCGGTGCGGCGTGTGCGAGAAGACGCGCAGCCCGGCCGCGATGCCCTGGCTGAAGCGGTGGAGCTGGTCGGAGCTCATCTGCGCGGTGGCGCCGCGCAGGGCACCCGTCGCGATGCGGATCAACCCCTGGCGCGGCCCGTAGAGCCAGATCGCGAGCCGACCGTTGGGTTTCACGAGCTGGTGGAGCGAGAGGAAGCTCGCGCGCGGCTCGGGCACGTGGTGGAGCACGCCGAGCGCGTAGACGATGTCGAACAGGTTCTTCTTGAACGGGGGCCGGTTGATGTCCCCCTGGACGACGTGGGCGCGCATGTTCCCGTCGAGGTTGCGCGCGGCGGAGGCGACCGCCTCGGCGCTGGAGTCGAGCGCGATCACCTCGGCGCCGTAGCGGGCCGCGAAGAACGCGTGCCGACCGAAGCCGCACCCCGCGTCGAGGACGAGCCGGCCCATGAGGGCGTCGGGCTTGAGCGGTTGGAGGAGATCGAGGAAGTTCTGCTCGAACTCGGGGACGGCGTCCTCGAACTCGGTCCAGTTGTGGCCGGTCGAGGGGCCTGCGGGGACGCCCTCGGGCAGGAGCCGGGGGATGCCCTCGGTGACGGCGAAGGTGGCGGCGCAGTCGCGACACGTCAGCCGGCCCTCGATGACCTCGGTGACGGTGCCGGGGCCGCGCCCGGGGACGGCCTCGTCGGGCTCCCAGTGGCCGGCGTAGGCGGGGCGATCCTCGGAGCGGGTGACGGCGAGATCAAGGCTCCCCTCCCCGCAGGCGGGGCAGGCGAGCCAGTCGAGCAGGCGAAGCTTCATGATGGGCGAAGCGCTAACGTGCCCGGCGGTCCATGTCCGGTCGGCGAGCCATCGACAGAACTTCCTGGATCACCGCCGCGAGCGCGCTCCGCTCGACGGCGTCGGCGCCCGCCTCGACCACGACGAGCCGCCCGAGCGCCACCCCGGCCTCGGCCCACGCCCGCGCCTCCGCCTGGGTGCCGAGCACCAGCCGATGGAAACGCCGGCCCCACCACGGCAGCGGCGAGGCCGGCCCGCTGGGAGCCCCGATCACCGCGCGCGCGCCCACGAGCGTGGTGAGGAGCGCCGCGTGCCGCATCGTCTCGAACGGGCCGCAGACGAGCACCAGATCGGGACGGACGCGGAGGAGCCCGCGAGCGGTCGACACCGTCGGAACGTCGAGCAGACGGCCGAGCCGGACCGCCGCCGGGTCGGCGACAGGAGACAGTACGCACACGCGATCGAGGGGGCCCACTAGCGGCAATCATACACATTCGCGGCATCGGGCATCCTCCCGCTTCCGGTCCTCGCGCACCGGTGATAAGCCAGTGGGCCCACGGGGCGGCGAATTGCGCCCGGAGGTCCTCAGCGCATGAAGCCGGTCCAGAGCATCGATAGCGTCGTCATCCGTTTCGCCGGAGATTCCGGTGATGGGATGCAGGTCATCGGGAGCCAGTTCACCAACACCACGGCGCTGGTCGGCAACGACCTGGCGACCTTCCCGGACTTTCCCGCCGAGATCCGTGCGCCCGCCGGCACCCTCGCCGGAGTATCGGGCTTCCAGCTCCACTTCTCGTCATCCGACATCTTCACCCCCGGCGATACGCCCGAGGTGCTCGTCGCGATGAACCCCGCCGCCTTGAAGGCCAACATCAAGGACCTCAAGAAGGGCGGCCTCGTGGTGGTGAACGCCGAGAAGTTCATCCAGCGGGAGTTCGAGAAGGCCGGCATCACCAGCAACCCGCTGGAAGACGGCTCGCTCGACGAGTGGCGCCTCGTGAAGGTCGACATGGCGCGCCTCACGAAGGAGGCCCTCGTCGGCCTCGACCTCGGCACGAAGGAGATCGACCGTACGAAGAACTTCTTCGCGCTCGGCCTCTGCTATTGGCTCTACCAGCGCCCCTTGGACACGACGGTCCGCTGGATCGAGACGAAGTTCAAGCAGCCGTTCAAGGAGGCCAACCTCCGCGCGCTCCGCGCCGGCCACGCCTACGCCGAGACCATCGAGCTCTTCGAGAACCGCTACGACGTGCCCCCGGCGCGCCTCCCGGCGGGCGTCTACCGCAACATCATGGGCAACCAGGCCGTGTCGCTCGGGCTCGTCGCCGCCGCCTACAAGACGGGCATCCCCGTCTTCCTCGGCAGCTACCCGATCACCCCCGCCTCCGACATCCTGCACCAGCTCTCCTCCTACAAGGCCCACAACGTGGTGACCTTCCAGGCGGAGGACGAGATCGCGGCCATCGGCGCGGCCATCGGCGCGTCGTTCAGCGGCTCGGTCGGCGTGTGCACGACCTCCGGCCCGGGCATGGCGCTCAAGGCCGAGGCCATCGGCCTCGCGGTCATGACCGAGCTCCCGCTCGTCATCATCAACGTGCAGCGCGGCGGCCCGTCCACGGGCCTCCCCACGAAGACCGAGCAGTCCGACCTGATGCAGGCGTTGTACGGCCGCAACGGCGAGGCCCCGGTGGCCGTCGTCGCCGCCTCGACCCCGTCCGACTGCTTCGACATGACCCTCGAGGCCGTGCGGATCGCCGTCACGACGATGTGCCCGGTGATCCTCCTCACGGACGGCTACATCGCCAACGGCTCCGAGCCCTGGCGCATCCCCGATCCCGACGCCATCCCCGAGATCCCGGTGCACTTCCGCACGGATCCCGCGGACTTCCAGCCCTACGCCCGCAACCCCGAGACCCTCGCGCGCCCCTGGGTCCGCCCGGGCACGCCGGGCCTCGAGCACCGCATCGGCGGCATCGAGAAGCAGGACGTCACCGGCAACGTCAACTACGAGCCGTTGAACCACGAGCATATGTGCAAGCTGCGCGCGGAGAAGATCGCGCGCATCCAGGTGCCCGACCTCGAGGTCTACGGTGATCGTGACGATCTGCTGGTCCTCGGCTGGGGCTCCACCTTCGGCGCGATCCGGAGCGCCGTCGACCAGGCACGGTCCCAGGGCATCCGGGTGGGCCACGCCCACCTGAAGTACCTCAACCCGATGCCCGCGAACACCGCCGAGCTGCTCCGCAGCTTCCAACGCGTGCTCGTCCCCGAGATGAACCTCGGGCAGCTCGTGCGTGTCCTGCGGGCCGAGTACCTGCTGGAGTGCGTGTCCCTTCCCAAGATCCAGGGCCAGGCCTTCAAGGTCCGCGAGATCCTCGAGGCCATCTACAGCATCCAACAGAACGAGGCGGCCAAATGAGCGAGCTCCCTCCACGGCAGTTGACGAAGAAGGACTTCATGTCCGACCAGATCATCCGCTGGTGCCCCGGATGTGGCGACTACGCGATCCTGTCGCAAGCGCAGACGGTGTTCGCCGAGCTGGGCATCCCCCGCGAGAACTTCGTGATGATCAGCGGGATCGGCTGCTCGAGCCGCTTCCCGTACTACGTCAACGCCTACGGATTCCACACGATCCACGGCCGCGCGCCCACCTTCGCAACCGGCGTCAAGGTGAGCCGCCCGGAGCTCTCCGTGTGGATCGCCACCGGTGACGGTGACGCCCTCTCGATCGGCGGCAACCACACGGCCCACCTGCTCCGTCGCAACGTGGACGTGCAGGTGCTCCTGTTCAACAACCGCATCTACGGCCTCACGAAGGGCCAGTACAGCCCCACGTCCGAGCCCGGCAAGAAGACCAAGTCCACCCCGATGGGGAGCCTGGACCACCCCTTCCAGCCGCTCGCCTTCGCGCTCGGCTGCGAGGCGACCTTCATCGCGCGCTCGGTGGACATCTTCACGAAGGAGCAGCGCGAGGTCATGCGCGCGGCCCACGAGCACAAGGGCGCCTCGTTCGTCGAGATCTACCAGAACTGCAACATCTTCAACGACGGCGCGTGGGACTCCCTCGTGGAGAAGCCCGTGCGCGAGGAGCGCTGCCTGTTCCTCACCCACGGCGCCCCGATGGTGTTCGCGGGCGGAAAGAAGGGCATCAAGCTCCAGGGTTTGCGCCCCACGGTCGTCGAGCTCGGGGATGGCCTGACCGCCGCCGACTGCCTCGTCCACGACGAGACCGACCCGTACCTCGCCGGTATGCTCGCCCGGATGGACTACCCCGAGTTCCCGGTGCCGATGGGCGTGTTGCACCGCCGCGCGCGCGCCACCTACGACAGCCTGTTCAACGAGCAGGTCGCGCAGGCGAAGGCCGCGACGCCCGACGCGAGCTTGCGGAAGCTCCTGTTCGCCGGCGACACGTGGAAGGTCGAGTAACGAAGGTCGAATCGCGTGAAGGGTTACCGGGGGTGTCGACCCGGAACCCCATGCAACCCGACCGCCTCCGCCCCCTCGATGAGCTCGGCCGCGCCGACGTGGCCCCGCTCGTCGGCATCCTGTTCGACATCGACGACACCGTGACGCTCCACGGCCGCATCGTCCCCGCCGCCTTCGCCGCCATGGCCCGCGCCAAGGAGGCCGGCCTGCGCATGGTTCCGGTGACCGGGCGCCCCGCCGGGTGGGTGGATCACATCGCCCGGATGTGGCCGGTGGACGGCGTCGTGGGCGAGAACGGCGGGCTCTGGTTCTACATGGACCGCGGGCCGGACGGCGTGTCGAAGCTCCAGCGTCGCTTCGTCCAGCCCGAGGCCGAGCGGCTGCGCAACCGCCTGCGCCTGGAGGCGGTGCGCGTCGACGTACTCCAGGCGGTGCCGGGCTGCGCGATCGCCAGCGACCAGCCGTACCGCGAGCTCGATCTCGCCGTCGACTTCCACGAGGACGTGCCGCCCATGGGGGACCACGCCGTCGACGCCATCGTCGCGACCTTCGAGCGCCACGGCGCCATGGCCAAGGTGTCGAGCATCCACGTGAACGGCTGGTTCGGCGTCTTCGACAAGCTCGAGGGCTTCGTGCGGCTGGCGGCCGACCTCGGCGTCTCCGCCGCGCCCGACCGGTGGGCCTACATCGGGGACTCCGCGAACGACGCCCCGATGTTCGCCCACTTCCCCGTGTCTGTCGGCGTCGCGAACGTGGACGCGTTCCTCCCCCGCATCCCGGTCTGGCCACGGTTCCGCACGGCCGCGGAGGGCGGTCACGGTTTCGCGGCGCTCGTCGACCGCATCCTCGTGCTCCGCAGTTGAGGGTTACGGCGGGCTCTCCCCTGGAGACCCCGATGTCCGATCTCGCCACCCGCCACTGCGTCGCCTGTGAAGGCGGCATGCCGAAGCTCACCGAACCCGGGATCCGCCAGCTCCTCACCGAGGTGCCGGGCTGGGCGCTCGTGGACGACGGCAAGGCCATCGAGCGCACGTTCACGTTCGAGGACTACTGGGAGACGATGGCGTTCGTGAACGCCGTCGCCTGGATCGCCCACAGCGAGGACCACCACCCCGACCTCTCCGTGCACTGGGGCAAGTGTGTCGTGCGCTGGAACACGCACGCGGTCTCCGGGCTCACCGACAACGATTTCATCTGCGCCGCCAAGGTGAGCGCGTTGTTGCCGAAGTAGGTCCTTGGTTTCTTGGGGCGGGGGTCTCCGACCCCCGCAACGAGCCTGTGAGGAAATCCCCCAGAAGAGAGCCTGCGGAGAAACCGGAGTGCCCGGCGACGGCGTCCCGTGGCGCGGTGCGGACAAGGGTGGGCCGGTGGGGCCCCCTCTGGGGGGGACCGGCCCGGGCCCTTGGTCGCGGTTCTCCGCGCCGCGGGGCGACGGCGATGGGGCGGGGGGATTTCTTCACAGGCTCAACGCCCCCCCTGGTGTCAGGGTTCGGCCTGCAAGGCGTACGGCACCGGCTCGCCCGCCATCACCGCCCGCACCGCCGCCGCCACCCCCGCCGCGAGGGCCTCTCCGAGGCGCGGGTGCCACCCCGCCGCGTGTGGCGTGAGCAGGATGTTCGGCGCGGCCCAGCCCGCGAGCTCGGCCGGCTCGGCCGGGAACACGTCGAGCCCCAGGCCCGCGAGGTGGCCGGAGCGCACCGCGGCCATGGCCGCCTCGACGTCCACGAGCCGCCCGCGCGCCGTGTTCACGAGCACCGCGCCGGGACGCAGGGCATCGAGCGCCGCGGGGCCGATCAGGCCGACGTTCCCTGGGTTCAGGGAGCAGTGGAGCGTCACGACGTCTGCGCGGGCGAGCGCCTCCGCGAGCGGCACCCCGTCGGGGAGCCGCGGATCCACCCGGAGCACCGTGGCCCCGAGGGCGTCGAGCACCGTGCACATCCGGCTGCCGATGACCCCCACCCCGACCACCGCGACGGTACCGAGGCCCGTCGCGCCGTATTCGGCCAGCCGCGCCCGATCCCAGCGCCCCTCCCGCGCGGCCGCCTGCATCGGCCCGAACCGGCGGGTCAGGGCGAGGATCATGCCGAGCGCGGTCTCCACGACGGCGTCCCGCCGGGCGAGCGGGAGGCGGCTGGCGACGATGCCCGCCTCGGCGAGCGCGGCGAGATCGAGGTGATCGTGCCCGGAGGTGGTGGTGATGACCAGGCGGCAGCGGCCGAGGCGGCGCACCACGGCTGCGTCCACCCGCGCCTTGCTCGGCACCACGAGCACGTCGGCCTCCTCGAGCGGGGCCTCGGAGCCCGCGGCGGTGACCACGTCGACCCCCTCGGGCAGCCCGGTCAGCGGGCCCCGCTCGTACTCGGCGGTGCCCCAGCGCAGGAGTGTCAGGCCCATGCGGCGATCCGCTCGTGCAGCCACTCCACGCCCTCGACGAGGCGTGGCCCCGGGCGCCCGAACAGGCGCTCCTCGGCCGCGAACACCTGCCCGCTCCGAACGCCGGGGATGGTGTCCCACCCGGGGCGCTCCGCGAGCTTCTGGGGCTTCTGGTGCGCGTGCGGCACCCCGCACCAGCACGTGAGCAGGATGTCGGGCGCGCGCTCGGGCACGGCGCCCGTCTCCACCGGGGTGGAGCGCACGTCGAGCTCGCCGAAGGCGCTCTCGCCGCCCGCGATGCGGATCATCTCGGTGGTCCAGCAGGCGCGGCCCGGCACGATCACCGGCTTCGGCCACCACTCGAGGAAGACCTTCGGACGGCGCGGGAGGGTGGCGGCGCGGGCCTCCACCGCGTCCAGACGGGCCTGCATCGACGCGATCAGGTCGGCTGCGGCACGCCCCATCCCGAACAGGCGGCCAACCGTCCGGATGCTCGTGTACACGTCGGGGATCGACCGCGCGTCGAGCACCACGTGGGGGATGCCCGCCGCGTCGAGCCCGGCGAGGTTCGCCTCCATGCCCGGCACCGACAGGGACGAGAGCACCAGGTCCGGCGCCAACGCGGCCACGGCGGCGATGTCGATGGCGATGTCCGCGCCCACGCGCGGAAGGGCGACCACCTCGGGCGGCCAGTCCGACGAGCGGTCGAGGCCCACGAGGGCGGGGCCCAGCCCGAGCGCACAGGCGATCTCGGTGTTGGAGGGGCAGAGGGAGACGATGCGCATCGGCACTCCTATCCATCGAGCGTCGGGTCTGGCGCGGACAGTTTCTGGTCGCCGTCTCCCTTGCACCTCCCGAACAGGCGTTTAGTAGTGTGGCTCGCGGTCCGACCGCCTCCCCCCCTCCCCCGAGCGCGCATGGCCAAGGTCCGCAACGTCTACGTCTGCCAGCAGTGCGGACAAATCGCCCAGACCTGGATGGGCAAGTGCCCCGGCTGTGGGGAGTGGAACACGCTCGTCGAGCAGGGCCCCACCGCGTCGAAGGCGGCCGCGCGCCCGCAGGGCCACGCCTCGAAGGCGCGCCCGCTCTCGAGCGTGTCGATGGGGGAAGGGGGCGAGGTCCGCCTGCGCATCGGCATCGGCGAGCTCGATCGGGTCCTGGGCGGCGGGCTCGTCACCGGCGCGCTCACGTTGCTCGGCGGCGATCCCGGAGTGGGCAAGTCCACCCTGCTCCTCATGGCGATGCAGGCCTTCGCGAAGAAGGGCATCCGCGTGCTCTACGTGAGCGCGGAGGAGTCGGCGCGGCAGGTGCGCCTGCGCGCCGATCGCCTCGGCGTCAGCGGGGATGAGCTCTATCTCCTCGCCGAAACCGGGCTCGACGCCGTGGCCGCCGCCATCGAGGACGTGAAACCCCGCGTGCTCGTGCTCGACTCGGTCCAGACCCTCCAGGAGCCCGAGCTCGACAGCGTTCCGGGCTCGATCTCCCAGGTGCGGCAGGTGGCCGCCAAGGCGATGCAGATCGCCAAGGGCAAGGACATCGCCACCTTCCTCGTGGGGCACGTCACGAAGGAGGGCAACCTCGCCGGCCCCCGCGCGCTCGAGCACCTCGTCGACACCGTCCTCTACTTCGAGGGGGATGGTTCGAACGCCCTCCGCATCCTCCGCGCCACCAAGAACCGCTTCGGCTCCACCGGCGAGATCGGCATGTTCGAGATGCGCGAGGAGGGCCTGGCCGAGGTGCCCGACGCCTCCGCGCGGCTGTTGAAGGAGCGTGCGCGCGGCGCCGCCGGCACCGTCGTCACCTGCACCATGGAGGGCAACCGCCCCCTGCTCGTCGAGGTCCAGGCGCTCGTCGGCCGCCCCACGCAGGGCAACCCGGCGCGCACCGCCGTCGGGATCGACCGCGGGCGCCTCGCCATGCTGCTCGCGGTGCTCGGCAAGGCGGGCCTCGACCTCTCGGATCGGGACGTGTTCGTGAGCGTCGCCGGGGGCGTGCGGGTGTTCGAGCCCGCGGCCGACCTCGCGATCGCCGTCGCCCTGCACTCCAGCGCGCTCGACCGCCCGGTGGAGCCCGACCTCCTCGTGTTCGGAGAGGTCGGGCTCGTCGGGGAGCTGCGCGGGGTCAGCTCACCCCTGGTCCGCCTGCGCGAGGCCGGCCGCCACGGCTTCCGGCGCGCGCGGGTGCCCCACTCGGTCGACGGGGAGGGCGCGGGGCTCACCCTCTCCGGCGCGCGGACGCTTGGCGAGGTGCTGATGGGCGTGAGCTAATCCCCCCGAGCCCCGCCCCTCGCCTACCGGAGCCCCGCGCCTACCCGACCGGGTGCTTCGGCTGCCGCACGAGGCGACGGGGTCCGTGGGAGTTGTAGGGCCGGAAGGCGGGCGCCTCCTCCTCCTCGGCGGTGGTGCCGGCCGGCTCGTCGAGGTGGATGACCCGCTCGAGGGTCGTGCGGACCCGTACGAGCACGCCGTCCACCAGCGCGCTGTTCTCCCGCACGCTCTCGAGCACGATCTCGCCGCCGTAGGCGGGCACGACCCACCACGGCAGCGTTGTCCCGTCCGGCGTGGTGCCGCAGAGGAGCGCGCCGGCGGGGCCGCTCACCCGCACCTCGGTGGCGCCCACGGTGGCGGGATCCCAGCGCACGCTGACGCCGCCCTCGCGATCGCGCATCACGCGGGTCACGTCGGGGAGGCCGCCGAAGCGCACGACGTCGTCGGCGACGTGGCGCGCGCCCTCGAGGTCGGTCCACGCCACGTCGGACACGCTCCAGGCGGGGTCGAGCACCTGGCGCGGGCCCACCACGCCCCACACGCCGGCGCCACTGCCGCCGGCCGGCTGCCAGGCGAGACGGGCCCCGGGGGTGCCGGGGATGGTCATCTCCTCCGCGCCCGGGCCGCCGACCGGGACCTCGACCTGCGGGCGCCGGCACTCGCCGACGGCGAGCGGGGGCGACAACGGAGGGCGGCCCCAGGCGGCCCGAACGGTCCAGGCCGCGGGCGCACCCTCCTCCGGGACGCGCGCGGACACGTCCACGAAGAGGGTCTCGACGGGCGAGCTCGTCGTGACGGCGACCGCGGGGGGTTCCCCATCACACGCGGTCAATGCCAGGAAACCCAGCAACACACGCCCTCCGTGCCCTACAAGTGAAGCCCCCTGGCCAGACCGTCCATCCCGATCATGCCCTGAGAAGTCGCCCCGTCGCACGTGCTTGCCCTGCTGGAGCCGATGTCTTAAGCTGAATGACTATTCATTCAGTTTCTCCGCAACCGAGGTGCCTGTGAGCGCGACCGAGTACAGCCTGGATCTCCGCGACGTTCGTTTCGTCCTCTTCGAGCAGCTCAAGGTCGACGAGGTCCTGAAGGACGTTCCCCGCTACGCCGACTTCGATCGCGACCTCTACGAGACCATGCTCGAGAGCGCCGCGGACATCGCCAAGAACGTGCTCGCGCCGCTCAACAAGGTGGGCGATCGCGTCGGCTGCAAGGTCGACACGGAGGGCAACGTCACCACGCCCCCCGGCTTCAAGGAGGCCTACCGGACCCTCGCCGAGGCCGGCCTCGTGGCCGCCGGCATGAGCCCCGATCACGGCGGCGTCGGCCTCCCCCACGCGATCGACGTGGCCATGCACGAGATGTTGACCGGCTCCAACACCGCCTTCAGCATCTACCCGGGCCTCTCCCGCGCGTCGGCCAACCTGCTCGCCACGCACTACACGCCGGAGTGGCTGCGCGACATCGTCGTGCCGCGCCTCGTGGGCGGCCAGTGGGCGGGCACGATGTGCCTCACCGAGGCGGGCGCGGGCAGCGCCGTCGGTGACAACCGCACGAAGGCGGAGCGCACGGACACCGACGGGCTCTACCTCCTCACCGGAGAGAAGATCTTCATCTCCGGCGGCGACAACGACATGACCGAGAACATCTGCCACCTCGTGCTCGCCCGCGCGCCCGACGCGCCCCCTGGCACCCGCGGCATCTCGATCTTCCTCGTGCCGAAGTTCATGTTCGACGAGTCGGGCACCCTCGGCGAGCGCAACGACATCAAGGTCGTCGGCATCGAGCACAAGATGGGCATCAACGGCTCGGCCACCTGCAGCATCGCGCTCGGGGCCAACGGGCCGTGCAAGGGCTGGCGCCTCGGCAAGGAAGGCCAGGGCATGGAGATCATGTTCCACATGATGAACGAGGCCCGCATCGGCGTCGGCATCCAGGCCGTCTCCACCGCGTCCTCGAGCTGGCTCAACGCCCTCGCCTACGCCCAGGATCGCGTCCAGGGCTCGGCGATCGAGCACATGCGCGAGGGCGATCCCCCGCGCGTGACCATCAACCGCCACCCCGACGTGCGCCGCATGCTCATGACGATGAAGGTGCAGGTCGAGACCATGCGCTCGCTCGTCTACACGGTCGCCAACCGGCACGACCGCGCCGAGAACGGCAAGGAGGACGAGCGCGAGTACCTCCTCGGCCTCGTCGAGCTCATGACCCCGATCGTGAAGTCCCACGGCTCCGACGTGGGCTTCGACGTGTGCTGCATGGCCGTGCAGGTGTACGGCGGGTACGGCTACACCGGCGAGTACCCGGTCGAGCAGAACCTGCGTGACTCCAAGATCAACTCGATCTACGAGGGGACCAACGGCATCCAGGCGATGGACCTGCTCGGCCGCAAGATGCGCAAGGGCAACGGCTCCTTGTTCATGTCGTGGCTCAACGAGTGCAACCTCGAGTTGGAGGCCGCCAAGGCCACCAAGCGCATGGACGACGAGGTGAGCGCGCTCGAGCGCGCCCGCGATCAGCTCGGCCAGACCGCGATGTACCTCGGCGGGCTCGGCATGCAGGGCAACCTCAAGGGCGCCATGGTCCAGAGCTCCCCGTTCCTGACGTTGTTCGGGACCGTGGTGCTCGGCCTCCACGCCATCTGGCAGGCCCGCGTCGCGCTCGAGGCGCTCGATGCCGGCAACGTCACCACGGCCGACCAGAAGTTCTACCGGGGCAAGGTGCTCAACGCCAAGTTCTACGCCAAGAACATCCTGCCCAAGGCCACCGCGCTCGCGAAGAGCATCCAGGCGGGTGACGAGTCCTGCCTCGAGGACGGCCTCTTCGAATAAGTCGGCCTCGAGCCTCTCGCTTCGGCGAGAGGCTCCTGGGCCGCGGCACGATCGCCCGCCGGGTGACCTGTTGTCATGCTTCGGCCATGGCAGGCATTCTCCCGCTGCACCGCGCGTACCAACGCGGTACGTGAGCCAAACGTCACGGATAGGTCATGGCCGGGGTTCTCGACGGTCTGAAATTCCTCTCCCAGAGCTTCCGCCACGGCAACACCGTCGGCGCCGTCTGGCCGTCCAGCCGAGGCCTCTGCGAGGCGATGGTGCGCCCGGTGATCGGTGGCGCGAGCGGCCCTTTGCGCGTGCTCGAGGTCGGCGCGGGCGTCGGCCCGGTCACGTCGGAGCTCACCCAGCGCCTGCTCCCCGGTGACCATTTGGATGTCGTCGAGCTGAACGCCGATTTCTGCTCGACCCTCCACCAACGCTTCGACGGCGCCCATCCCGTGGCGCCGGTGATCCACAACGCCGACATCCTCCAATTCGAGCCCGGCTTCCGCTACCACCACATCGTGAGCGGGCTGCCCCTGGCCAACTTTCCCGCCGAGCTCTCCGAGGCGATCTACGCGCGCTTCTTCGAGTTGCTCGAGCCGGGTGGAACGTTGATCATGTTCCACCACATCCTCGGTCGGGAGGTGCTTCGCATGTTCGGCCCTCCCAAGGACCGCAAGCGCGCGCGTCAGCTCATGGAGCTCGAGGAGCGCCTCGCGCCGCTCGTCGTGGGGAGCCGCAACGTGCTGCTCAACATGCCGCCCGCGCGCGTGCTCGTGCGGCGCCGTCCGCGCGCGCTCGGGGATCACGACACGAACTGACTCCGAGTCGTGGGGATGCACGTTTCCGCTCGTCTCCGCCGCGCTCCGGTTCGTCCGGTCGGCTAAGGGCGACAGGCTACCCCTTCGATCCCCGGAGTCCCGGCCGTGCGGCCCGCCCGAACCGTGACCGCGCAGCTCGTCGCCGCCCTCCAGCCCGCGTTCGCGTTCGCGACGAGCCTGGTGCTGCACCTGCTGTTGGTGTCGCCCCTGTTGGTGATGTGGTGGTTGGACGCGCGCATCCCCGATGATCCCGCCGGTGAGGACGGCGTCGAGGACGGGCCCGTCGGCAACGACGGTGGCGAGGTGCCCCTCGGCGAGCCGACGCCCGTGAACGTCTCGGTATACGTGGAGCCCGTCGAGGCCACCACCCCTGTCACCGAGGCCGGCGCGGGCCCGGCGGCGGCGAAGGCCGCAGCCCCCTCGGCCAAGGGCGCCAAGGACGGGGATCCGAACGCCGGGAAGGTGGATCCGGCGGAGCGGCTCGGCGCGCGCGGCAACCGCCCCCGAGGCAAGCCCGAGCCGTGCGAGGCGATCGAGGAGATCACCACCATCGGGATGGACCGGTGGCGCGTCGAGCGCGACGTCGTCGACTACTACGCCACCCGGCTGAAGGAGCTGGAGAAGCACGTGGGCGTCTCCACGCACCGGGACGCGAACGGCAAGCCGGACGGCGCCCGCATCTACCTGCCGCGGTGCAGCCTGCTTCGGCAGGCGGGCCTCCGCCACGCGGACATCGTCAACTCCATCAACGGCCGCCGCATCGCGACGTTGCCCGACGCCATCGCGGCCTACCTGTTCCTCCGCAACGAGGACAACCTGCAGGTGGAGATCACGCGCAAGAACGGCGACAAGCTGACGCTGCGGTATCGCCTGCGGAAGTAGCCGGGTGGGCGCGGTCGGACCGGCCCCACCCGCACCGCCGGGCCGCTACTCGAACGCCTGGATCCCCGTGATCCACCGCCCCAGGATGAGGTTGTGGATGTCGTGGGTGCCCTCGTAGGTCTTGACCGACTCGAGGTTCGCCATGTGGCGCATCACCGGGTACTCGTCGAGGATGCCGTTGGCGCCGTGGATGTCACGGGCCTCGCGCGCGATCTGCAGGGCGATGTCGACGTTGTTCATCTTCGCGAGCGAGATCTGCTCGGGGATGATGGTGCCGGCGTCCTTCAGGCGGCCGAGCTGGAGCGACAGCAGCTGCGCCTTGGTGATCTCGCGGAGCATCCACGCCAGCTTGTTCTGCACGAGCTGGAAGCTCGCGATCGGCTTGCCGAACTGGATGCGGGAGAGGCTGTACTCGCGCGCGCTGTGGAAGCACGCCATGGCCGCGCCGATCGCGCCCCAGGAGATGCCGTAGCGGGCGTTGTTCAAGCAGGAGAACGGGCCCTTGAGTCCCTTCACGTCCGGCAGGATGCGGTCCTTGGGGATGCGGCAGTCGAGGAACACGAGCTCGGAGGTGACGCTCGCCTTGAGCGAGTGCTTGCCGTGCATCTCGGGGGCCGAGAACCCGGGATCGCCCTTCTCGACGATGAACCCGCGGATCACGCCGTCGAGCTTGGCCCAGACGATCGCGAGGTCGGCGATCGTGCCGTTGGTGATCCACATCTTCGCGCCGTTGAGCACGTAGCTGTCGCCGTCGTCCACCGCGCGGGTGACCATCCCGCCGGGGTTGCTGCCGTAGTCGGGCTCGGTGAGGCCGAAGCAGCCGATGAGCTTCCCCTGCGCCATGCCGGGCAGGTACTTGTTCTTGTGCTCCTCGGTCCCGAACGCGTGGATCGGGTACATGCAGAGGCTCGTCTGCACGCTCGCGAAGCTGCGGATGCCGGAGTCACCGCGCTCGAGCTCCTGCGCGACGAGCCCGTAGGACACGTTGCTCATGCCCGGGCAGCCGTAGCCCTTGAGGTTCACGCCCAGGAGCCCCATCTCCCCCATCTGCGCGACGAGGTGGCGGGGGAACGTGCCGTCGCGGCAGTGGCCCTCGATGATGGGGATGACGTTGTCGTCGACCCAGCCCCGCACGGCGTCCCGCACCATGCGCTCGTCCTCGGACAAGAGGCTGTCGATGTTGTAGAGGTCTACGCCGTCGAACTTACGCATGAGCGGCTCCCGTGAGGTTGTTCAGCGAACGAGCGAAGAGATCGACGGCGAGCGCCGCCTCCTCCTCCGTGATGACGAGGCCGGGGCAGAACCGGATCGTGTTCTGGCCGCAGCCGAGGATGACCATGCCGTGCTTGAGGAAGAGATCCATCACGAGCTCGTTGCGCAGCGTGATCGCCCGCGCCTTCGTGCCCCGGTCCTCCACGAGCTCCACGCCCACCATGAGGCCCTGGCCGCGGATATCCCCGACGTTGGGGTGATCCCCGACGCGGCGCCGCAGCTCGTCCATCAAGAAGGCGCCGATCGTGGCGCTGTTCTCGACGAGGCCCCCCTCGAGCAGATCGAGCGTGGCGTTCGCCGCCGCGCACGCGATCGGGTTGCCGCCGAAGGTGCTGGCGTGCGCCCCCGGCTTCCACTTCATGATGTCCTCGCTCGCGATGGTGGCCGAGAGCGGCATCCCGGACGCGATGCCCTTGGCGAGGCTGAGGATGTCGGGTTTCACGCCCGTGTGCTCCCACGCGAACATCTTGCCGGTGCGGCCCATGCCGCACTGGACCTCGTCGAAGACGAGGAGGATGCCGTGCTGGTTGCAGAGCGCCCGGAGCTTCGGGAGGAAGTCGGCCGGCGGCACGATGTAGCCGCCCTCTCCCTGGACGGGCTCGACGAAGATCGCCGCCACGTCCGACGCCGGCGTGATGGTGCGGAACAGGGTCTCGAGGTGGTCCATCGCGATCTGGGTGGCCGCCGCGCCGTGGCGGTACGGGTCCGGGTAGATCGCGTGGGTGACCGGCAGGAAGGGGCCGAAGCCCTCGCGCTGACGCGCCTTCGACGCGGTGAGCGACATCGCGCCGTAGGTGCGGCCGTGGAAGCTGTCGAGGAACGCGATGAACTGCGTGCGACCGGTGTAGTAGCGCGCGAGCTTCATCGCGGCCTCGTTGGCCTCGGCCCCCGAGTTGCCGAAGTAAACCCGGCACTTGTCCCCGGTCACGGGCTGCATGGCCACGAGGCGGCCCGCGAGGCTCGACTGGCTCGGGTAGTAGAAGTCGGTGCCGCTCATGTGGATGAGGCGGGCGGCCTGGTCCTGGATGGCCTTCACCACCACGGGGTGGCAGTGCCCGGTGCTCGTGACGGCGATGCCCGCCGACATGTCGAGGACCTCGTTGCCGTCGGGATCGGTGATCCACAGGCCGGACGCGCGGTCGGCGACCAGCGGGTGATCACGGGTGTACGACGGCGACACGGCGCCGTTGCTGCTCTGGAGGATCTTCCGGGCGATGGGCCCGGGAAGCTCGGTTCGCAGGACCGGACGACGGGACACGGGCACCTCGAAGGAAGGGCGCCGACTAACCGGAAGTGCGCCTCCGGGCCAGCGCCCCGCCGTCGAGCCGTCGTCAGGCGACGATGAATGCGATCGCCCGCGCGATCACCGCGTCGTCGTCGAGGACCCGCTTGTGGCCGAGCTTCTCGGTGGTGTGAAGGGTGGCCCCGGGCCACGCCGCGACCATCGCCGCGGCCCCGGCGTAGGGCACCTCCTTGTCGTCGACGTCGTGGACGACGAGCAGGGGGGTGCGCATGCGCGGCGCGACCTGCGCCATGTCCAGATCCTCCCACGCCACGCGCAGGCGGCCCTCGATGCGGCGCTGCATGCCGTCGCGCACCTCCTCGGAGAGCCCGAGGACCGTCGAGAACGTGTGGACCCAGTCGCTCGCGGCCGTCGGCGGCGCGACGAACACGGCGCGCGCGAGGTGGAGCCCCTCGTCGAGCGCGAGGGCCGTGGCCGCGCCGCCCATCGAGTGGGCGACCACCGCGTGCACGGGCCCCGGAAGGGCCGCGGCGATGCCCCGCACGGCCCGTCCGACCTCGACGAGCGAGGACGTGCGCCCTTCCGAGGCACCGTGGCCCGGGGCGTCGAAGGCGACGACGCTGTAGCCGGCGGCGAGGAGCCCGGGGACGAAGCCCGCGAGCTGTCCGCCGCGCCCGCCCCAGCCGTGCACCAGGAGCACGGTGGCCCGCGGCCCGTCGGGTTCGCGGATGGGCACCCAGGTCCACGTGGCGAGGCGCTGCCCGCCGACGACGACGCTGCCCGCGTGGGCCGTGGCGAGCGCGGCGGCTTCGCGCGGGGGCGCGGGCGGGCGCGGTGCCGTGAGGAACAGGCGCTCTGCCCAGGCGGTCGCGAGCGTCGGTGCGAGCGCGCCCAGCGTCGCGACGCCCGCACGCAGGTACCACGGCGCGAGGGGGGCCCGGCTGGGCTTGTGGGGTGCGACGGCGGGGGAACCGTCGCCCGCGGAACCGTCGTGCGAAACACCACCGGCGGCACCCGGCGCGGCACCTCCTCCCCGGGCGGCCCCGTCCCGCGCGGCTGCGACCTCCGACGCGGACCCGACCCCCAGGGCATCGCGCGCCTCTTGCGCATCGAGCGCCGCGACGGCCTCGCTGACCCAGGCCCGCAGGGCGGGGTCGCGCTCCAGTGATCGAACGTTCGTGCTATTTGTGGGCGACGACGCGGCCATGCGGCCTCCTGTGAGAGACGAAAATTCAGCCCGCGCGGTTCAGGCCCGGGGGGCCCGTGTCGGAAGGGCCGTGTCGGGGAGGCCCGTGTCGGGGAGGCCCGGCTGGGGACTGCGGGCCGCCAGGATCAGGCGATCGACGGCGGCGAGGGCGCGCGCCTCGGCGTTCGGCACGTCCAGGAGCCGCGCGTAGTGGTGGAAGGCGAGCGCGGCGCCCCAGAGCTCGAAGGCGAGCTGCTCGGCGTCGGTGTCCGCGCGGAGATGGCCCTCGGTGACCGCGGCGCGGACCGCGCCGGCGAGCAGATCGATCCAGTCGCGCTGGCGCTGCACCACCGCGTCCCGCACGGGGCCCGGGCGGTCGTCGAGCTCGGTGGATGCCGCCACGAAGAAGCACCCGCCCGCGGTGTTGCTGGCCGCCCCCCAGGCCAGCCAGCGCGTAAGCAGCGCGCGCACCCGGGGTTCCCCGCGGGGCGCCTTGAGGCCGGGCCGCACGACGCGCTCCGTGAAGCGATCGGACGCGGTCTCGACGACGGCGAGCTGCAGCGCCTCCTTGGACTGGAAATGCGCGAAGAGCCCGCTCTTCGAGAGGTTCAGGTCGGCGGCGAGCTGCCCGATCGACAGGCCGTCCAGCCCCACCGTGGTGGCGAGGGTGGTCGCGTGATCGAGGATGGCCTGCCGGGTGTCTTCGCCCTTTCCCATGCCACAACAATAGTCCGACCGTTCGGACCGTCCACCAAAAAAAGCACGACCGTGCCATCGGGGCGCGTCCCCGGCGAGCGCCGGGGCCGGGCCCTTCCGGGGTCGCGCTCCGCGCTCCGCTCGCGCGTCCGTCGCCTCCGGCGCCGGGGCGCGGCGCCGCCCGCGCCTG
>JAKFCH010000346.1:0-4414 GCA_036676765.1 Deltaproteobacteria bacterium | reverse complement strand
GCTCCCGCTCTTCGACGTGGCGATGATCCTCGGCAAGGACATCTTCCGCACCCGCATCCGGTACGCGCTCGAGAAGCTCGGCGCCCCCACCGAGGCGGAGCAGAGGGAGTGGAAGGCCTGGCTCGAGGGGTAGTCGCCCGGCTTCGTCTGGTTGGGACGGGGGCCCGCCCCCGTAACGCCCCGAAGGCAGCTTCCCGCCCACACCGGCGTTTCGATTCGAAAGCAAGAAGCGGAGTGTCGATGGTCGAGCGTGATGCGAGATTGTCGGCACTCGGAGCTTCGACGATGCAGGAAACCTCGACCCCACCGACCTCCTCGCCTCCCACCGAGCGCGATCCCCGCTGGGCCCGCGTCGTGGCACGCGATCGCGCGGCGGATGGCACGTTCTGGTACTCGGTGGCGACCACCGGCGTCTACTGCCGCCCGTCCTGCGCCGCGCGGACCGCCAACCCGAAGAACGTGCGGCTCCACCTCTCCACGGCGGAGGCCGAGCGGGCCGGCTTCCGCGCGTGCAAGCGCTGCAAGCCCGACCAGCCGCCGCTCGAAGAGCGATACGCCGCGACGGTGGCGGAGGCATGCCGGTCGATCGAACGGGCCGCGGGGGCGTCTCCGCTCGCCGCGCTGGCGGATACGGCGGGGTTGAGCCCCTCCCACTTCCACCGCGTGTTCAAGGCCATCACCGGCGTGACACCCAAGTCCTACGCCGCCGCGCACCAGGCCCGGCGTGTCCGGAGCCAGCTCACCCGGAGCAGCACCGTGACAGACGCCATCTACGACGCCGGCTTCCACTCCAACGGCCGCTTCTACGAGCGGTCGGACCAGATGCTCGGAATGACGCCCACGGACTTCCGGGCGGGCGGCGCCGACGTCACCATCCACTTCGCCGTGGGCGAATGTTCGCTCGGCTCGATCCTCGTGGCGACCAGCGCTCGGGGCGTCTGCGCCATCCTGCTCGGCGACGATCCGGGCGCGCTCCTGCGCGACCTCCAGGACCGCTTCCCCCGCGCGGACCTGGTGGGAGGAGACGACGCCTTCGAACAGTTGGTCGCCCGGGTGGTCGGGTTCGTCGAGGCGCCGGGGATCGGCCTCGATCTCCCGCTGGACGTCCGTGGCACCGCCTTCCAACACCGGGTGTGGCACGCGCTGCGCGAGATCCCCGCGGGGTCGACCGCCAGCTACACCGACATCGCGCGGGCCATCGGCGCGCCCAAGGCGGTGCGCGCGGTCGCGGCGGCGTGCGCGGCCAACGCCCTCGCGGTGGCGATCCCCTGTCACCGCGTCGTGAAGAGCGACGGGGCGTTGTCGGGCTACCGTTGGGGGGTCGAGCGCAAGCGCGCGCTGCTCGCCCGCGAGGGAGGTGCGCGATGAGCGCCGGGACGATGACAGAGGATCTCGCGGCGCGCGTCGCGGCGGTCGACTGGCCGCGCGTCGCCCACGACCTCGACGCCCAGGGCTTCGCCACGCTCGAGCGGCTCCTCGCACCGGAGCTGTGCGACCAACTCACCGACCTCTACGAGCACGGCCGCTTCCGCAGCCGCGTGGTGATGGCGAACCACGGCTACGGCCGGGGCGAATACAAGTACTTCGCCTACCCGCTCCCCGACCTCGTCGCGACGCTGCGCTCCACGACGTACCCCCACCTCGCGCCCATCGCGAACCGCTGGAACGAGGCCATGGGCATCGACGTGCGTTTCCCCGACGTCCACGCCGCGTTCCTGGAGCGATGCCACGCGGCCGGGCAGACCCGGCCGACGCCGCTCCTGCTCCGGTACGGCGCCGGCGACTACAACTGCCTGCACCAGGATCTCTACGGCGAGCACGTGTTCCCGCTCCAGATCGCGGTCCTGTTGTCGGCGCCGGGTGACGAATTCACCGGCGGCGAATTCGTCCTGACCGAACAACGCCCCCGCATGCAGTCGCGGCCCTCCGTGGTGCCCCTGCACAAAGGCGACGCCGTGGTGTTCGCCGTGCACCACCGCCCGGTCCAGGGCACGCGCGGCGCCTACCGGGTGAACATGCGGCACGGCGTCAGCAAGCTGCTCTCCGGCCAACGTCACACGCTCGGGGTGATCTTCCACGACGCGACGTGACGGCGAGGGCGGAGGGCCCACGACGCTGGCGATCACTCCCCGAGCCACACCCAGACGACCCCGGTGTACATCGCGCTCGCGCTGGTGGAGGTCGCATAGGTCGCGGCCATCGCGAGCTCGTCGGAGCCGTCTCCGTTCGTGTCGGGCACCGCCACGATGGAGGCCCCGAGACGATCGATGGATTCGCCGTACCAGGTGGCGTCCGCGCCCGCCACCGAACGGGTGCCCGCGCCGGGGGCATAGAACAGCCAGACCCCGCCCACGTCGGAGGCACCGCCGCCGTCGCTCCAGGACGTGGACACGACAAGATCGAGGCGGCCGTCGGCGTCGAAGTCCCCGACCGCCGGGACGCATCCATCCACTTCGGAGTTGCCGCCGAGGTAGTCGCTCGCGGCCTCCCCGAGGATCGTGATGCTCGCGACATCGGCGATCTCTCCGCCGGTAGGGTCGGTCACCACGTACACGGCGCCAGCGTCCGTGGCCCCGGCGTCGGAATACGGGCCGGTCGCGATGATGTCGTCCCGTCCGTCCCCGTCGATGTCCCCCGGGATGCTCACGTGGATGCCCAGGCGCTCGTTGTCACGGCCCACCATCCGCGCGTCGGCGGATCCGAGGCCGAAGGTGCCGGACACCGGCCCGTAGACCAGGTACACCGCCCCATGAACCGTGCTGGCGCCGACGCCATATCCGTAGGCGCCGACGGCCACGTCGTCGTACCCGTCCCCGTCGACATCGCCACCGCCACCCACACCGCTCCCCGCGGCATCGTAGCTTGACTCCCCGGTGAGGGTGGCGTGGAGCGTAGAGCCGGAGGTGTAGATCCGAGCCTCCCCACGCCCCACGGTCGGCGTGGTGTATCCACACACCCACTCGTCGCGCCCGGTCGGCGCGTCGAAGTCCCCACCGGCCGCGGCGGACGTACAGGTCTGGTAGAAGTCGTAGCGGGAAAATTCGGTGGACCCAGTGTCACCGCCGTAGAATCCGTGGTTCCGCCCGTTCGTGTAGATCCGTAGATCGTCCTTCCCGTCGTCGTTCAGGTCGCCCAGGTTGGCGAGGTCTTCGCCGTACCGGTCATCGTAGTCGTCCGACCGGTTGTAGTAGTCGAAGTCGTCGTTGGCCGTGGCCGGCTGTGCGCCGAGGACGAGCGGCCCGTAGTAGCCGTACACGATCCCCGTGTTGGTCGACACCGTCTGTCGCGGCGCGCCCACGACGAGGTCCCCGATCCCGTCGCCGTCGAAGTCCCCGGCGGTGAGGCCCTCCCCGAGGGTGTCATTCGTCGCCAGGCCGTAGATCGCGATGTCGGCGTCAGCGGGGTCGAGGGGGCCCACGAAGGGGCAACTGGTGTCGTACCCGTCGCAGTCCTGATCGATCCCGTCGTCACACACCTCGGTCCCGCCGGGGTAGGCGTCTTCCGCCTCGTCGTCGCAATCCGTGTCATCGGCGACGTACCCGGCCGGGGCGGAGCACGCGGCCGTGATCGTGGCGGGTTCGCCGTAGCCATCTCCATCGGCATCCCGGTACCAGGTGGCCCCGCCGGTCGCCGAGGCGTCCGCGTCGTCGGCAAGGCCGTCACAGTCCTCGTCGACGTCGGCCGCGTCGCAGACCTCGGCCGCGGCGGGGCTCACGCCCGCGGTGCCGTCGTCACAGTCGTCGGTGTTCGCGACGCTGTCCGCGGGCGCGTCGCAAGCCGTCCGTGTGGTGGCGCCGCCGTACCCGTCCCCGTCTCCGTCCGTGTACCACGCCGCCCCCCCGGTGACCGACGGGTCGGCGTCGTCGACGAGGCCGTCGCAGTCCTCGTCCACGTCGGCGGCGTCGCACACCTCGGCCCCGGCGGGGCTCACGAAGGCCGTGGTGTCGTCACAGTCGGCCGCGTCGGCGACGTAGCCGGCCACCGCGTCGCACAGCGACACGCTCCGTGTCGCGTCCCCGAACGTGTCTGCGTCGGCGTCCCGATACCAGGTCACCCACGTGGACGGGTCCACGCCGGGATCGGCATCGTCCGCGGCGCCGCTGCAGTCCTCGTCCACGTCCTCCGGGTCGCAGACCTCCGAGGCGCCCGGGTAGGCGCGCGCGTCGTAGTCGTCGCAGTCCCCGGTGGCGGCCGCATACCCCGCCGGCGCGTCGCATTGCACGAGCGTAGCGCCCGCGGCATCGGCGTAGCCGTCGCCATCGATGTCGCGGCCCCAGGTCGTCGCGTCGCTCACGCCCGCGTCGGCGTCGTCGGCGGCGCCGCTGCAATCCTCGTCGCGGTCCGCGTCGTCACAGACCTCCGACCGTGCGGGGCTCCGCCCGGCGTCGGTGTCGTCGCAGTCCTCGCAAGCGGG
>JAKFCH010000345.1:0-8050 GCA_036676765.1 Deltaproteobacteria bacterium | reverse complement strand
CGCCGTCCTGCGGGCGGGCGGCGGAGCCGCCCGGTCGGTCGGCCGCGGCGGCCGCCCGGACCACGCCGCCGCGGACGGCGGCGTGCCCTCCGGCCGGCTCGCGCGGGTGATCGTGGGGGATCGTGTGGAGGGGCGCGCGGTGAGTGGCCGGCGCGGCCGTTCGCCCGGGGGTACGGCGCCGTCCTCGACGAACGGCCGCGCGTGGCGGCCACGTAGGGGGTACCTGTCGCTCAGGTCCCCGCTCCATTGCCGCGTGGCGGCGACGGAGGGGGTACCTGTTGCTCAGGTCCCTGCTCCACGGCCGCGGGGCGGCCACGGAGGGGGGACCTGCCGCTCAGGTCCCTGCTCCACGGCCGCGGGCGGCCACCGCAAGCAAGCCCCGAGGCAACGACACCTCGGTAGCCCCGCGGCCCCAGCCATCCCAAGGCCTACCGACTCGCACCCCCCGCCGCGAGGTAGGTCCACACCGCGCGCGACCGCCACAGGCCCGGGTCGGGCGGGGCGCCGGCGCCCATGCGTTGGAGCTGGGCGAGGTACCAGCCGCCCTCGATCATGCCGTCGAGCTCGCGCACCCCGGTGTCGAGGCGGGGGCGGGGGACGTCGGTGGCGCGGCCGTCCAGGAGGGCGGCGGGGAGGTGCGGGTCGACGCAGAGGGGGCGGCCGAGGCCGATGATGTCGACGGCGCCGGACTGGAGGGCGGCCTCCATGCCCGCGGCGGTGCGGAAGCCGCCGGTGACCATGAGCGGGACGGGCACGAGGGCGCGCACCTTCTCGGCATAGTCGAGGAAGTAGGCCTCGCGGGCGCGGGTGGAGGCGCGCGCCCCCGCGTCCGCGCCGTCCCCGAACATCAATGGGGCCTCGTAGGTGCCGCCGCTCACCTCGAGCAGATCGATGCCCTCGGCGACGACCATGCGCACGACGTCGAGGGACTCGCCCTCCTCGAAGCCGCCGCGCTGGAAGTCGGCGCTGTTGAGCTTCACGCCCACCGGGAAGCCCGTGCCGACCGCGGTCCGCACGGCGCGGAGCACCTCGCCGAGGAAGCGCCGCCGCCGCCCGGCGTCGCCACCCCAGGCGTCGTCACGCAGGTTCGTCGCGGGCGAGAGGAACTGGTTGGCGAGGTAGCCGTGCGCGGCGTGGATCTGCACGCCGTCGAAGCCCGCCTCCTTCGCGCGCGCGGCGGCGAGGGCGAACCCCGCGACGATGGCGTGGATCTCGGCGTCGGTGAGGGCGCGCGGCGCGGCGAAGGCGCCGCGGCCGATCGTCATCGGCACCGCAGAGGGGGCGACGGGCGCGGCGTCGGACATGCGCGGGGCCTGGCGACCGGCGTGGTTGATCTGCATCCACACCGCGCTGCCGCCGGCCTTCGCGTGGCGCGCCCACGCGGAGAGGGTGGTGCCGTCGGTCTCGGCGTCGACCACCACGTTGCCGCGCTCGGCCCGGTGGTTGCGATCGACCATCACGTTGCCGGTGAGCAGGAGGCCCGCGCCCGAGCCGGCCCACTGGTCCCAGAGGCGGTTGAGCGCCGCGCTGGGATCGCCCGCGGGGTCGGCGAGGCGCTCGGACAGCGCCGCCTTCGCGAGGCGATTGTGGAGGACGGCGCCAGAGGGGAGCCGGAGGGGGGAGGCGAGGAGACGGGTCATCGGGATTCCTGGGCGGGGCAGAGTCGGAGGGCGAGATGGCGAGCGGCGCGGAGCGCGGCCTCGCGGTCGGAGAGCTCGAGCTGGCCGACGTTCGCGCGGCCGCCGATGCCGAGGGAGACGAGGCCGTGCACGCCGGCGTAGAGCACCAGCGCGTCGCCACGCGGGTCGGCGCTGCCGGCGGCGGCGAGGCGCTGCTGGAGCGCGCCCCAGAGGGCGAGGCCGGGCGCGTCGGTGAAGGTGCCGGCCTCCCGCAGGGCGGCCCAGGGGTAGGCGCGGACGAACATGAGGTCGTAGAGCACGGGGTGGTCGAGGCCCCAGCCCACGAAGGCCTCGGCGACGGCGGGGAGCCCGCTCGGCATGGCCGCCCCGAGGTGGGCCCCGAGGGCCCGGAAGCCCTCGGCCGCGACGGCGTAGAGGAGCCCGTCGAGCGAGCCGTAGCGGTGGTAGACCCGCGAGGTCGTGGCGCCGAGGAACGCGCCGAGGCCGCGGGCGGTCAGATCGTCGCGGCCGAGCGTGCCGGCGACGAGGGCGTCGTAGATGCGGCGGGGGTCGTCCATGAGGCTCCATGTAACGGCGTTACGCAGCCCGTGTAACAACGTTACGGCAGGGCGCAAGCGCAACGCGGCCGCTTTCCGGCGGGGGCCCGATTCCGGTCGCGGCGGATTAGACGACGCCGATGAAAGACGCGCTCATCATCTCGGCCCTCTCCGTCGTCCCGAAGAACCACGCGGCGCGGCTCATGGGGGTCTTCGCGCGCACCCGCCTCCCGGCCGCGGCGCAGCGGGCGCTCCTCAACTGGTACGTCGGAAAGTACCGGGTGGACCTGACGGAGTGCGAGGGCTGCCTCGAGGACTACGGGAGCCTCACCGACTTCTTCACCCGCGCGCTCAAGCCCGGGGTCCGCCCCGTGGATCCGGCTCCGCGCGCGATCGTCTCCCCGTGCGACGGGATGGCCTACGCGGTCGGCCGCATCGAGGGCGGGCAGATCCCGCAGTCGACCGGCAAGAGCTACGACGTGCGCGAGCTGCTCGGCGGCGACGACCGCTACGAGGGCGGCGACTACGCGGTCCTCTACCTCTCCCCCCGCGACTACCACCGGGTCCACGTTCCCCGCGAGGGCACCGTCGCCCGGTATTCCTACCTACCGGGCGCGCTCTGGCCGGTGTTCCCTGCGGCGACCCGGCGCATCGAGGCCCTGTTCGCCCGCAACGAGCGGCTGACGAGCTGGATCGCCAGCGATCTCGGCGAGTACGCCCTCGTCATGGTGGGCGCGTTCGGTGTCGGCCGGATGCGCGTCGTCTACGACCCGCTCGTGACCAACGCGGGAAAGCCCCGGTCCGAGGTGACGCTCTCGCCGCCCGCGGTGTTCGAGCGCGCCGCCGAGATCGGGCGCTTCGAGATGGGCTCGACCGTCATCCTCGTGTTCCCGCCGAACACGGTGGAGTGGGCGATCACCCCGGGGGATCCGGTCCGTGTCGGCAGCCGCATCGGGGAGTGGCGCCAGAACTGACTCCCGAGGCGGTTTCTCGACGGCGCGGGGCGCGCTTGGCAAGCGGTCGCGCTTCTGCTAACAGGCGGTCCGGAGGAGATCGCCATGCTGCGCGCAAGCCCCGAGTCGCCCCGCATGTTCGAGAGCGACTTCATCGACTTCTTCTCGCGCGTGCCCGCGCTGGTCGTGCCGGTGATCTTCGTGCCGATCATCCTCGCGTTGTTCGGCTACGGCGTGGCCTACGCGGGCGCCGGGGTCCTCGCGTCGGTGGCGATGGCGTTCGTCGGCTTCTTCGTCTGGACGTTCGCGGAGTACTGGCTGCACCGCACGCTGTTCCACTGGGTGCCGTCGGCGTCCTGGGGCCCGCGGTTCCACTACCTGCTGCACGGCGTCCACCACGACTGGGTGAACGACAAGTACCGCCTCGTGATGCCGCCCGCCGCGAGCCTCGGCCTCGGGGTGGTGTTCTTCGGCGTGTTCTACCTGTTGCTCGGGCCGGTGTGGGTCTACCCGTTCTTCGCCGGGCACGTGGCGGGCTACCTGCTCTACGACATGACGCACTACTACGTGCATCATTTCAAGGTGAAGGGGAAGGTGATGAAGCGCCTGCGCGCCCACCACATGAACCACCACCACAACAAGGACGGGCGGAAGTTCGGCGTGAGCACCACCCTCTGGGATCACGTCTTCCGCACCATGTGAGGTGATCGTGTTCCTCCTCGCTGCGCTGATCGGGGCCGCCTCCGCGGCGGTGACCTTCGAGCGTGCCCCCGAGAAGGACGAGGAGGGCGTCCTCGACGCCCCCCCGATCACCGCGGACCGATCCGAGGCCCGCACCTGGCGCCTGAAGGCCCAGCGGCGCGGGGTGTGGGCGTCGGTCGACGGAGTCGTGCGTCGGCACGCGGATGCGGTCGATGCGTGCGTGGGCGCGGCCGGCGGGGGGACGGATTCCACCGCGGAGATCGAGCTCACCTTGAGCCGCTTCGGCGTCGCCACCGTGAAGGCGCGCGGAGGCGCCGACCCGGTGCTCGCGGGCTGCGTCGCGACCGTGCTCCACGGGCAGCAGCTCCCGGTGACGCTCTACGACGGGGTCCGGGTGGAGTACACGGTGGGGTTCGTGCCGGGGGTGGTGGCGGTGGCGCCGGACGGGGCGGTGGCGCCGACGGCGCCGGTGGATCCCGTCGTGGCGGCCCCGGCCGCCCCGGCCTCCGAGGCCTTCGCCCCGCGCGTCGACGAGGAGCGCGGCTTCGGCCCGATCCCCTGGGGTGGCCGGTCCTCGGATCACGAGGGCCTCTACGCGTCCAGCTCACGCGGCAGCACGAGCTTCTATACGCGGCAGGCCGACTTCAGCGCGCGCTGGTTCGGCGCGCCCCTCCGCGCGCTCGAGTACGGCTTCGGGGAGGACGGCCTCTACGTCGTCACCATCGGCGTCAGCGGGAAGACCACCTCCTGGCAGCTCCGCGAGGCGCTGACCGCGCGGTACGGAGCGCCCCGGTGGGACACCCGCTTCGGGGCCTACTACTGGCGCGGCGAGCACGTGCTCCTGCAGTTCATGCCCACGACCAACGGCGAGGACGTGGTGATCACCTTCCTCGACATCGGTCGCGCCCGCGTGAGCGGCCTCGCCGACCGCCTCCCGGGGGACCGCGACGATCCCGCCACCGTCGACTCCAACCGGCGGATGCCGAAGATCTTCCGGGACTGAGTCGGGAGGGCGTCGCGAGGCGAGCGGGCGCCGCCACGCGACTCTCGACCCCACCGCCTACTCCGCCGCGCAGTCGCTCCCCGGCAGCCCCTCGGCGTCCCCCTGGTCGACCCACCAGGTCTCCGGTTGGGAGTAGACGCCGGCGTAGGGGTCCGTCGTGAGACCGTCGGTGTTCTGCAGCTCGAAGTGCAGGTGCGGCATGGACGAGTAGCCGCTCGAGCCCACGAGGCCGAGCGTCTGTCCGCACGCGACGGGCTCGCCGATCTCGACCGCGACGCTGTCGGTCTTGAGGTGCCAGTACCGCGTGTGCCAGCCGCCGGCGTGCTCGACGATCACGTAGTTGGCGGCCATCGGGTAGCCGTCGCAGTCGATGCCCTCGAGGGTGGCGGCGCAGCGGTCGTAGTTGCCGTCCTCCGTCTCGACGACGACCCCCGCCGCCGCGGCGACGACCGCGGTGCTGCCGGCGTCCATCGTGTCGAAGCCGCCGACGAGCAGGTAGTCGCTGCCGTCGTGCTCGTCGTAGCACCACGGGAACGAGCGGCCGTCGTAGCTCGTGCACTGGACGCCCTGCAGCCCGTCGTCGTGGACCTCGGGGTCGTGATCGACGCCCACGAGCTGCTCGAACAGGTCGCGCTCGGCGAGCGGGAAGCGGAAGGAGAGCGGTCCGCGCAACACGTCGGGCGGCGGGGACTCTTTCGCCTCGAGTGACACCGGCTCACCGGGCGGGGTGACCGCGCATGCCACGAGCAACCACATGGGTGGCTATGTAGCGCCCACGTGCTCTCCTGGCTTCTCGGCTGCGCGTTCCACGTTCCGGCGCCCATCGCGGGCGAGCCCGTGGCGCTCCCGCTCGTGGCCCAGGCCGCCGATCGCGAGCGTCCCTACACGATCCTCGACGACGACCTCTGGTTCGTCGACACCGGCGCCTCGCGCACCACCTGCGACGCCGCCCACGTCGCCGCCCTCGGCCTCCGCGCGCGCCCCACCCTGCGACGCTCCTGGGGGGAGGTCGGCAGCGTCCCCATCCGCCGGGTGGTGCTCCGCGACGTGACGATCGGCGGCTGGACCTTCCGTCGGCTGCCCTGCGCGGTGCGCGATCTCGCCTCGACGAGCTCCATCCCGATGCGCCCCGACGATCCCGTCGCCGGCGTGCTCGGCGCCAACCTGTTCCGCCACTTCGTCGTCGAGCTCGACCTGGGCGAGCGGAGCCTGCGCCTCCACGACGCGCCGCCCGCCGCCCTCGCCGACGTGCTGGACGCGGGCGTGCGGCTCCGTCGCGAGCGGGGGGTGGGCCCGCGCCTCGTGGCCGAGCTCGTCGTCGACGGGGCCGCGATCGACGTGGTGGTCGACACCGGCGCCGACAAGACGTACCTGCCGCTCACGACGGGCGAGGTCGAGGCCCGCTACACCGCCGAGCGCCAGGGCACCGGCCCCGGCGGCGCGCGGCTCACCGAGGTGGTCATCCGCGCGGTCGACGGCGCCACGATCGGCGGGCGCCCCGTGCCGTTGCGACGCTACCTCTATCGCCGGGGCCGCCCCGGGCTGCTCGGGATGGACGCGCTCGCCTTCACCCGCGTGCTCGTGGACGCCCCCGGGCGTCGCCTCGCGTGGGTGGAGGGCCCCGCGCCGCCGTTGCTGGTCGGGGAGGAGGCCCGGCGCGCGCTCCTCGAGGCCGACCCGACGCGGGACGGGCGCCGTCGGCTCGCGGCGTGGGAGCTCGATCACGGCGATCCCGCCCGCGCCCTCGACCTCTACGCCGCCGTCGAGGACGCCCCCGGGCGCCTCGGCGCGCTCCTCCGGCTCGGCATGTGGGACGAGGCGCGCTCCGCCGGCCGCGACCCCGCCCTGGCCGGCCGCTTCGAGGCGCGCCTCGTCGGGGCGGTGGAGGCCGGCGGCGATCCCGGGCTGTTCCGCGCCGCGTCGCCGCTCGTCGACGAGCGGTGGGCCGACCTCACCTCGGTGCGCGACCAGCTCTGGGCCGTCCGGCACGGCGCGACCCCCGACGAGGTCGGCCGCGGCCCGCACGGCGCGCTGCTGCGGTCGCTCGCGGAGGACGCGGTCGCGCCGGGCTCGGCCATCGTCGCGTGCGCCCTCGTGCCGCCGCTCGTCGACCTCGACGGCGTGCGCCTCGCGGTGGCGTGCGGCCAGCACGCGCGAGCGCTGGCGGCGCTCACGACGCTCGAGCCGCTCCTCCCCGTGCGCAGCCCCACGGCGGCGGCGGCGCGCGCCGACTGGCTCGACGTCTTCGCGCTCCTCGCCGAGGCCATGGGCGCCCCCGACGACGCCGCGGCGGCCCTCGACCAGGCGCTCCGCCTCGCGCCGTACGAGAGCTACCTGCACTTGCGACGGGTGGAGCTGCGGCGGGGGGTGGGTCGGTAGGGTGGGGGGTCGCGATGGAGGCCGGAGCGCAGGCGCCGGCCGCCTCATCCCATCTGGCGCGGGGGGCCCCGGTGATACGGCGGGCGTTCCATGACCCTCGACGCGTTCTTCGCCGGCTACCCGCGAAGCGCGGCCCATCTTCGACGCCGTGCGCGCCGCCGTCGAGGCCCTCGGTCCGGTCGAGGTGCGGGTGACGCGGAGCCAGGTCGCCTTCCGACGCGACAGAGCCTTCGCCTGGACGTGGGTCCCCGACCGCTACCTGCGCGGACATCACGCGCCGCTGGTCCTCACGCTGTCGTTCCCGGCGCGCGACGCCTCCCCGCGGTGGAAGCCGATGGTGGCGCCGTCGCCGATGCGCTTCACCCACCACCTGGAGCTGCGCTCGCCCGCGGAGGTCGACGACGAGGTGCGGGGCTGGTTGCGGGAGGCTTGGGGGGCGGCGGCCGCGGGGTGAGGGGCAGGGGAGGGGCGGAGGCGCCGGAGGCGGCGGAGGCGCCGCCCCGCGGCCGCACGTCGCCCCCCTGTTCGACAGGTCCCCGACCTGCGTCCGCCCCGCGGCCGCACGTCGCCCCCCTGTTCGACAGGTCCCCGACCTGCGTCCGCCCCGCGGCCGTAAGTCGCCCCCCTGTTCGACAGGTGCTCGACCTGCGTCCGCCCCGCGGCCGTACGTCGCCCCCCTGTTCGACAGGTCCCCGACCTGCGTCCGCCCCGCGGCCGAAAGTCGCCCCCCTGTTCGACAGGTCCCCCGTCGGGGTCCGCTCACCTCCGCTCCCAATCGACGGGCCACAACGCCAGACCACCCCGCGCCAGGCCCCGGGAGCGGCGGCCGCGCGCGCG
>JAKFCH010000344.1:0-38140 GCA_036676765.1 Deltaproteobacteria bacterium | reverse complement strand
CGATACCGATACCGATACCGATACCGATACCGATACCGATACCGATACCGATACCGATACCGATACCGATACCGATACCGATACCGATACCGATACCGATACCGATACCGACACGGATTTCGATTCCCACTCCGATATCGAATCCGACAGCGACTCCACCAACGATTCCACCCCCCCGGCGCCCGCACCCGGCGATTGTGGGTGCGCCTCCTCCCGCCCGAGCGGTCTCCTCGGCGCCCTCGTGGCTGTCGCGCTCGTTGGGGCGCGCCGGCGCCCTGCTACTCCTCCTCGTTCGCGATCAGCGTGAGCCCGCCGAGCCATTCGGTTTCGGCACGGTCGCCTTCATGGCGGCAGATCCACAAGAGATCGCCCTCCACCGACCATTGTGCGCTCGCGGTGTCGTCCTCCGGCGGAGCCCAGATCAGGTAGAGCCGGACCTCGACGTGATCACACGCCGCGGGGCCCCATGGCGTGGACGCGGACCCGCCGAGCTCCTCGGGGGGGACGTACATCCGGAACCAGGCCTGTTCGGCCCACGGGGAATGATAGGTCAGCGACACGTCCAACGCCAGGTCGACGAGGCCGCTCGCCTCGGTGAGCCGAAGATTGGCCGGGAGCTCGTACGCATCCGGGCAGTTCCCGGAGGTCGACGGCCCGCCGGTGTCCGGCGCCGATGGACCGTCTCGCACCTCCCGCCGCCGAACGAGCGTCGCCGCGCCCTCGTGCGTGAGCGTGAGCGTGGCGCCGGTGGAGGTCTCGCTGGCCGACAGGAAGGTCCCCGACCAGGGGCCGCGCGTGACGTCGATGACCTCCTGGGGCGTCACCTCGAAGCCCTCCGCAATCGCGTCGAGCGGGACCGACTCGCGGGTGAGCTCCTCGCACACCGGCGGCGGCTTCGTGTCCTCGTTCCCAGACTGGCCGCCGCAGCCGGCGAGGACCCCCACGAGCGAGGCCGACCACATCGCGCGTTTCGGAGCCGAACTCAGCGTACCCAACATCGTACCTCCACGGCCTCTACCATTCCCGGGCACGCCTCCGGGGGCAAGCCCGGTATCGCACATAGCACCCCCCGGAGTTGTGATACGATGTGCGAATCCGATATGGAGCTCATCGCCCGCCAGCTCCTCCGCGCCGTGCGCGGGGCGCGCTCCCAGGTCGCCTTCGCGCGGCGGCTCGGCTATCGCGGCAACCCCGTGGCGGACTGGGAGGCCGGCCGGCGCTTCCCCACGGCCGAGGAGACGCTGCGGGCCTGCGAGCGTGTCGGTGTCGACGTCCCCGCCGCGTTCACCCGCTTCCACCCGAACGCCGCCAGGGCCCTCGCGAGCGGCCTGCCCGCATGGTTGGAGGCGCTCCGCGGCCAGATCGCGGTTGGGGAGGTCGCCGCGCGCACGGGGCGCTCCCGCTTCGCGGTCTCGCGCTGGTTGACCGGGCAGGCCCGGCCGCGGCTGCCCGACTGGCTCCGCCTCATCGACGCGATGACCGGCCGCCTCTCGGACCTCGTGGACGCGCTCGTCGGGATCGAGCACGTACCGGTCCTCGCGGAGGAGCACGCCGCGCGTACCGCGTCCCGCCGCCTCGCGTTCGAGGAGCCGTGGACCGAGGCCGTCCTCCGCGTCGTGGAGACCGGCACGTGCGGCCCCGCCGCCGTCGCCGCCACGCTCGGCATCGAGGAGGCGGACGCCGCGCGGTGCCTGGAGAAGCTCGGTCGCGCGGGCCTCGTCCGCGACGGCGTCGTCACCGGCACACTCACCGTGGACACACGTGCGTACCCCGCGCTCCGGGCGCATTGGGCGCGGGTCGGCCTCGAACGGCTCCAGGCGGGCGATGCAGGCGGTGTGTTCAGCTACAACGTCGTGTCCGTCTCGCACGCCGACCTGGCGCGCATCGAGGAATTGCACCGCGCCTACTTCCGGCAGGTGCGGGCCATCGTGGCGGCGTCCGAGCCCGCGGAGGTGGTCGCGCTGGTGAACGTGCAGCTGGTGCCGTTCACCGACGCGGACTGATCCGCATGGCTGGGCGCCAGGTGACGCTCGGCGCGGAGCACCTCTCTCGCCCGGCCGACCAGGCGGCTTCGCAGCCCGCCCGCAGCCGACCTGCCCGCGTCCGCGCGGGGGCGCCCCCACCCCCACTTGACGCCTGATCGTGAGGTAGACTCGGCCGGATGCGCTCCCCCCAGGGCTCCGCCGCGCCGTCGGCGACCCCGACGCCGGCCACCCGCCTCCGCTCTGCCGCCCTCCACGCGGCCGTGCTCGGGGGCGCCGCAGCGGTCGCGACGGAGGTGGTGTTCACCCAGCGGCTGAGCGTCCTGTTCGGCGTGACGGCCCCGGCGGTGGCGACCGTCGTCGCCGTGTACCTGCTCGGCATGGCGCTCGGCTCGATCCTGGGCGGGCGCTACGCCGATCGGCTCGCGGGCCGGGCCGGCTGGCTCTACGCGGGAGCCGAGGGCTTCTCGTTCCTCTGGGCGCTCCTGTTCCTGCCACTCGCGGGGTTCCTCGAGAACGCCACGGCCGGGGTACCGACCGGGTGGACCGTGCCCGCCGCCGCGCTCGGCACGGCCGTGCTCGTCGGCCCCGCGGCGATGGCGTCCGGCGCCACGTTTCCCGCGCTCGCGCGCCTGGTGGGAGACGAGGGCGAGGTTCGCCGGCTCGTGGCCGCGAACGCCGCGGGCGCCGCGCTCGGAAGCGTCCTGGCCGGCTTCGTGCTGCCGCCCTGGCTCGGCCTCTCGGGGACGTTGTGGGGTGCGGGCGCCGTCGCGGCGGTGGCCGGCAGCCTGGTGTGGTGGACGAGCCGCGGGGTCCAGGCCCCGTCGACGTGGAAGGCGCTTCCGCCGCCGGTCGATCCGCTCCCGGTGCGTCAGACCACGGCCATCTACGCGCTGCTCGGCGCGTCCGGCATGGTGGCCGAGATCGGATGGACGCGCCTCCTCGAGCAGACCGGCCCGAACCCCGGCGCGTTGACGTTTCCCCTCGTGCTCGCGGCCTACCTCGTGGGGCTCGCGGGCGGCGGGCTCGTGCTCGAGCCGCGCCTCCGTCGCCTCGGGGAGCGCCCCGCGCTCGCGACGTGCGCGCTGCTCTCCGGGCTCTCGGCGGTGCTCGGGGTGGCGGTGCTGCCGCTGATCCCGCCCGAGTCGCTCATGGGCCACGCCGTGGGGCTCGCGCCAGGGAACGTGCTGGTGTTCGAGCTCACCGGGCTGCAGGTCTCGATCGATCGGCTCGCCCTCTACCTGCTGGCGGCGGCCGTCCCGGGCCTCGCGTCGGGCGCGGGCCTGCCGATCGCCGCCTCCGCGATCACGCGCGCGGGGATGGGGCTCGGCCGCAGCGTCGGGAGCGCCTGGGCGGCCGGCACCACCGCGGCGGTCGCCGCGAGCTTGTGGCTGGGCTTCCTGCCGAGCTTCGGGCCCGGAACGGTGCGCATCCTGGCGGGCGTGGGGGTGGTCGCGCTGGTCGTGGCCGCCTGGGCCTCGCGTGACCGTCGGCTCGCGCTGGTGCCCGTCCTCGGCGCGGGTGCGCTGCTGGTGCCGCCCTGGGCGGGCCTGCAGCTCCAGCCCCAGGAGGAGCTCGTGGCGTTCGTCGAGTCGGCGGCCGGCCCCTCCGCGGTGACCCTGGAGCGCGGCCGGGCGGGGCCTCCCGGGGGCGTCGGTGGCCTGCCGGGCCCGGATGGCGCGGGCGCCCCCCGACACGAGCCGGGCCCGGATGGCGCGGGGGCCCCCCGACACGAGCCGGGCCCGGATGGCGCGGGCGCCCCCCGACAGGGGCCGGGCCCCGCGATCCACTGGGTCTACACCCACGGCGAGCGCGTCGGCGGCTTCGCCCTCGACTTCGCCATCCCGCTGGTGCTCCACCCCGACCCGGCGAAGGTGCTGCTCATCGCCTTCGGCACCGGCGTCAACGTGCCGCGGGTGCTCGCGGACCCCGCCGTGAAGGAGCTCGTCATCGTCGACATCGACCAGGTCCTCCCGAGCCTCGCGGCGCACTCGCCGATGGTCGGCCCCGGGCTCATCGACGGCACCCGCGGCCGCTTCGTGAACGACGACGGCCGCCACCTCCTCCGCGCCGGCGTCGCCGACTGGGATGTCGTGTACAGCGACGTCGCGACGTACGCCCAGTACGTCGAGCTCGGCACCGTCGAGTTCTTCGCGTTGGTGCGCGCACGGCTCGCGCCGGGCGGCCTCTTCGCGCTCAAGGTCCACACGGACACGCTCACCCTCGAAGGGCAGGAGCGCTTCTTCGCCACGTTCCTCGAGGTGTTCCCCGACGCGGTCCTGTTCGACGCGCACGGCCCCATGCCGATCCTCGTGGGCTTCACCGGCGCGGTCGACCCGCGGGCGTTCGCCACCCGCGCCGCCGGGGCGCGCGCCACCTACGGCGACGACGTGGCGCGCCACGTCGCGGAGATGGCCGCGCTCGACGGCGAGGGCGTGCGCGGCCTCGCGAAGGGGCGCGTGAGCACGGACGACCGCCGCATGCCGCTCCGCGTCGCGCTGGTGGGCCCCTACGGCCCGGGGACCTACGCGGAGAGCGGCCAGGACGCGTTCTTCGCGGCCGTCGACGCGCGTGGGAGGACGGCCGCGGCGGTCCTCTTCGGCCATCCCGGCGGGGTGCCGCGCACGTCGGTGCGCCCGACGAACCCGCCGGTGCCCCCTCCCCGGGCCGGATGGTGGTGACCGTCGGGAGCGCGGGCGCCGCGCCGATCGAGGACCGCGGGGCCCGTCCCACCGCGACCCGCGCGGCCCCCACCGCGCTCGGGCCCCTCCTCGTCTACGTCGCCTCGGCGGCGTGGGTGTTGCGCGGCGCGTGGGGCGCCTCTGGAGGGGCAGGCCTGCGCGCCGTCGGCGCTGGCATCGACCTCCCGGGCTCCCTCTGGTTCCACGGCTTCGTCGCGGACTGCGTCGCGACGTTGCGCTTCCCGGACCGGACCTCCGCGTTCTTCGCACCCGACGGCAAGGACATCTTCGCCGACACCGGCGCCAATGTGCTCGACGCGCTCGTCGCGGTGCCGTTCCTCGCCGTGTTCGGCGCACCCGCGCACATGGTCCCCTTCGTCGCGCTCCTGCTCGTCGGGAACGCCGTCGCGATGCACGCGCTCCTCCGCGCCCTCGGTCTCGGCACGGCCGCGGTGGTGGCGGGGAGCGTCGCCTACGCGTTCGGGCCCTCCGTGCTCCACGAGCTGGACGGCGGCCGCCCCACCCAGGCGATGCTGTGGTTCTGGCCGCTCGCGTTGCGCGAGCTCGTCCGGATGCGGGAAGATCCCCGGTGGCGCCGCCCGATCCTGGCCGGGTTGTATGTCGCGCTGCAGGCATGGACGTATTGGTTCATGGGGCACTTCTTCGCCGTCGTGTTCGCGCCGGCGCTCCTGGTGTGGGGGCTTGCCGCCGGAACGAGCCAGGCGAGGCGTGACCGGGCAGAACGCCTCGTGATCGCCGGGGCCGTGGCGCTCGTCGCCGTGGCGCCCGCCGTCGTGCCCATGGTGCTCCGTATGGCGCGGGGCGAGGTCCCCGCCGGAGGCGCCCTGACCCACCTGGCGGGGGCGATGGGCGGTCGGGCGCTCGACCCCGACGCGTGGTGGATCCTCGCGCCCTGGGCCAGCAGCTTGCGCATCCCGACGTGGTGGATCGGCCTCCTCGGGGTGGGCCTCCTCGGGTGCCGACGGCGCGCGTTGTGGGGCGTCGCCGCGCTCCTCGGGCTCCTCCTCGTGGCGGGGTCGCGGCTCGCCGTCGCCACCGGGAGTGTCCCGAACCCCGTCTGGTCCCTCGCGGCGCTGCTCCCCGGCTTCGATCGGCTCCTCTTCGCCGCGCGGGCGTGGCCCGCCCTCGGCCTCGTCGGGGCGGCGGCCCTGGCCGAAGCAATCGATCGCCTGGGCGCCCTCGCGAGCGGGCACACCCGAGCGGCAGCCAGCCCCGCCCCGTCCATCCGCGGATCCGACGGCGCGTGGCCGAGCGTGCTCGCCGCGGTCGGCGTCGTCGTGGCGGTCCACGCCGCGCACCCCGCGCCGGTCCTGGCCACCGACGCCTCCGCGCCCGCCTACGTGGCCGCCGTGGCGCGCGCGCCGGGCACCGTCCTCGACCTGCCCTACCCCTGCGCCCAGCTCGTGATCCATCTCCAGCCGCTGCACGGCCAGCCCCTGTTCGGGGGCATGGGAGAGCACATCCGGGCGCTCCGCCCCGCGGGGGTCGACGCGCGGATCGCGGCGAGTCCGCTGCTCCAGGGACTCATCGCCGCCGCCACGGGCGGGCGGAGCGGACCGCTCACCCGGGATCCCGCGACAAGCTCGACCCGGCCGCGTTGGATCGTGTTGCACGAAGACGTATACGTGAATCCGCTCGCGGTGACCTGCATCCGGCGCGAGCAGACGGGTCCTTCGGCCGCGGAGAGCGCCCGGCGGAAGCTGGAGGCGCTGCTCGGGGCCCCGACGGTGTCCGACGAACGTGCCACCGCCTGGGATCTGGAGGGGCGTTGAGCGGAACGGGCTGCGATAGACAGCGCGCGGCGCACCCGTGCTGTCGGTCGGGCGACTGGGCACCCTATCGTAAGGGGTGAGCGAGCAGATGCCGCCCCCAAGCCCTCGACTTGATGCTCATGCCCTGCGATAAGGGCGATGCTCCCCGAAGGCTCTCAGATGTTGCTCGGCCGATTGCTTCTCCCCCTGCTTGCCGGGTGCCACTTGTTCGATGAGATCGTCCTCTGTGGCGCGGACGCCCCTTGCGCCGAGAAGGTAGGCCGCAACGACGACTCGGGTGCCGAGGGCGACTCGGCGGGCGACACGAGCAGCTCCGAGACCGGGACAACCCCGAGGGACGAGGACGAGGATGGCTTCGAGTCCGAGGCGGATGGCGGGGAGGATTGCGACGACGCCGATCCCACCGTGCACCCCGGAGCCGTGGAGGCTTGCAACGAGATCGACGACAACTGCGACGGGGTGTTGGACGAAGGGGTTGCCACCGAGTGGTACCTGGACGGAGACGGGGACGGGTTCGGCGCTGGCACGCCTGTCTTGGCCTGCGAGCCTCCGGACGACCACGTGGCAGACGGGGCCGACTGTGACGATGGGAACCGCTTCGTGAGCCCCGCCGCCTCCGATCTGTGCAACGGCGTGGACGACGACTGTGACGCGGCGGTAGATGAGGACTTCGACCTGGACGGCGACGGCGTACCTGGTAACGCCCCATGCGCCGGAACCCTCGGGCTGGAGGCTGACTGCGACGATGCCCGTACTGACGTGTACCCCGGCGCACCCGAAACGTGTGGCGATGGCGTGGACAACGACTGCGAGTCCGGGGCCGACTGTGGCCCGTGGGGCACAGTAGATCTAGCAGACGCGGGTGCGGTGCTTTCGGGTGAGAGCGGCAGGGATGCCGCCGGGATGTCGGTGGGATGGGGGGACCTCACGGGGGATGGCGTCAACGATCTCCTCGTCGGGGCGAACTCCCAAGAGGGCGCGGGGAGCATCGGCGGCGCCGCCTATGTGGTCGAGGGCCCTCTGTCGGCCACGAGCGGGCTTGGATCGGCTGCGGCGGTGCTGCACGGGCTCACGTACGAGGGCGTCGGGCAGCAGATCGCCTCTGGCGACGTGACGGGGGACGGTAGGGCGGACCTCGTCACCACGGGCTGCTACCTCTCGGGCAACTACGACGGCGCGGTCTACGTGACGCCCGGCCCACTCCTCGGTGCGTCCACCACCTTGGAGAGTTCAGTGCTTTCCGGCGATGGCTACTACCGGCTCGCCTGCTTTGGGCTCACCGTAACGGATGTGAGTGGGGATGGCGTAGATGACATCCTCGTCGGCGCACCCTCAGCTTCAACTACCACCGACGCCGGCAGCGCCTACCTTGTTCACGGGCCGGTCACGTCCTCCGACGAGCTCACGGCGGCTGGGATCGAGTTGACCGGCGAGGCATCGGGCGACCGCTTCGGAGGCTACGACACGGTCGCCGCAGACTTCGACGGGGATGGCGTCATCGACATCGCGGTCAGTGCCTACGGCGTTGACACCGGCGCCGAAGACGCGGGGGCGGCCTACCTGTTCCTTGGCCGCCTGACCGGCGCGATTTCCGCTTCATCAGCAGACGCGAAGCTCACGGGCGATGACGCCGGAGACTGGGCCGGATGGTCCCTGGCCGCAGGGGATGTTGACGGCGATGGGCGTGCGAACCTCCTCGTCGGCGCACCCTATGACGACACGAGCGGGACCGACGCTGGCAGCACGTACTCCTTCCTCGCGGTTCCGAGCGGCACGGTCACCCTTGGGCGCGCCGACGTGCAACTCACGGGGTCGGGACCGAGCGAGTTGGCGGGCTACAACGTGGCCGCCGGTGACGTAGATGGCGACGGCGTGGACGATTCGCTGGTGTCCGGCCTCGGCAGCGGCGCCGACCTGAGCGCGGGCGTGGTGCATCTCGTCCTCGGGCCGCTTGCGGGAGGGGCGTACGATCTTGCGGGGGCAGACGGCATCCTCGTTGGAGAGAACCCCGAGGACACGGCGGGATTCTGGGGCCTCGCCGCCGGGGACCTCGATGATGACGGGTTCGCGGACATCATGCTCGGCGCTCCGGGCTTGGACGGCGGTGGCGACTACTCGGGCGGAGCCTACCTGCTGTACGGCGGGCCGGGACTCTGATCGGTCGAACGACCGGCCGGCCGTTCCGCCTGGGCGCCCCCCGCGCCGAGATGACCGACCCAACGCCGCCAGCGCGGTACACTCGGCCCATGCCCGCCTCCCTCCGCCCCGCGTTCGTCCCCCTCCTCCTCCTGGCTGCCTCCTGCCACCCACCCGTGGAGGACCTCGACGTGGAAGGTTGGTCGAACCAGTGCGTGTCGCTCCGCGCGGAAGGGAAGTGGCTCGTGGGCGCGGACGGCACCTACAGCTGGAACCAAGGCGCGGAGGCGGAGGCCGCTCGCTTCCGCCTCCAGGCCGCCGACCTCGGCACCTACCTGCTCTACGACAGCGACGCCCACTACCTCGTCGCCGAAACGGACGCCGTCACGCGCGCGGCCTCGCTCGAGTCCGACATGACCCGCATCGAGGACGGCGTCATCGACGACGCGTACGTCTCGGGCGGCGAGTGGGTTCTGGAGCCCTCGTGGAAGGGCGGACCGCGCTACCAGCTCCACAATCTTCGCAACGGAAAGCTGCTGGGCCAGGAGGGCCTGGTGCCCGACGCGGATGCCCTCGCCATCACGCTCGAGCCCGCCGAGGGGTGCGCGACCTTCCCCGAGCTCTCGATCGACGCGAGCGGCACGATCACCCGCACCACCTTCGACGACGGCACCCTCTACGGCATCGCCGACGCCCACTCCCACCTGTTGTCCAACTTCGGCTTCGGCGGCGGCGGCCTCTTCCACGGCGGCGCCTTCCACCGGCTCGGCGTGGAGCACGCCCTGCCCGACTGCGCGCCCTTCCACGGCGAGGCTGGCCGCCGGGACCTGTTCGGCTACGCGTTCGACGCCTCCGGAAACAACTCGGCCGACCTCGCGTCGATGGTCGACGAGCTGATCGCCGGTGAGCTCTCGGAGGACAACCACCTCACCGCGGGGTACCCCGAATTTCCCGATTGGCCGGACGCCGGGCACCGCGCCACCCACCAGGCGCAGTACTACCGTTGGTTGGAACGCGCGTGGATGGCCGGCCTGCGCCTCGTCGTCCAGCACGCTACGACCAACTCGATCATCTGTAACTTCACCGTCGGCGACGACATCCAACCCAGCCGCTACGATTGCGAGGACATGACCTCCGTCGATCGCATCATCGACGAGTCCTGGGCGATGCAACGCTACATCGACGCGCAGGCGGGCGGAGAGGGCAAGGGTTGGTTCCGCGTCGTGCAGACGCCGGCCGAGGCGCGCGAGGTGGTCGCGGCCGGGAAGATGGCGGTGGTGCTCGGCATCGAGGCCTCGGACCTGTTCCGCTGCAACCTCACGCCCCGGCCGGGCGGCCCGGTGTGTGACGAGGCCTGGGTGGAGGCGCAGCTCGACGAGTACCACGCCCGCGGCGTGCGCGCGGTCTTCCCCACCCACAAGTACGACAACCGCTTCTCCCCGGGTGACGGCGCCGGTGACTTCATCGAGCTCGGCAACTTCTTCAACAGCGGCCACTGGACAAACAAGACGCAGGACTGCCCGGACGACGGGATGCCCGCGGGCTTCGACGGCGGCGGCGTCAGCTTCGGCGGCCTCGCCTCCGCGCGCGAGGAGTACCTCACCGAGCCGCCGAACGACTTCAGCACGTTCCCGGACGACCCCCTCGACACGGCGATCGGGTTCGTGGCACAAATCCTCGAGGGCCCGCTCGAGGGGCGTTGGTGCCAGAACGCCACCATCACCGACGTCGGCGAGGCGCTGTTCACCGGCCTCATGGCGCGGGGCATGATCATCGAGGTGGATCATCTGCCGATGTGGTCCTACCAGCGCGCGTTCGAGATCCTCGAGGCGAACGACTACCCCGCGGCGGGCACCCACGGCCGCGACTGGGACGGTCGCATCCACGCCCTCGGCGGCATCTCCAACGTCTGGCTCGGACGCTGCCAGGACCCGGCGAACCCGGGCTCCACCCTCGCCGGCGTGCTTGCCAAGGCCGCGCTCATCGAGCAGAACGGCGGCTACCCCGGCACGCCCTTCGGCTTCGATTTCAACGGGTTCGCCGGCGCGCCCGGGCCTCGCTTCACCGAAGGCGCCTGCCCCGTCGCGCAGCAGGACCCCGTCACCTATCCGTTCACCTCCTACGCGGGCGATGTCACGTTCACCGAACCCCAGCTCGGCCAACGTTCGGTCGACTTCAACACCGAGGGCATGGTGCACATCGGGCTCCTGCCCGAGCTGCTCGAGGACACCCGTCACGACGCCGAGTCGGACGCCGATCTCGAGCCCCTGTTCCGCTCGGCCGAGGCTTGGATCCGCATGTGGGAGAAGGCGGAGGCCCGCGCGGCGGAGATGGGCGCGCGCTGACGGTCACGGGGGGGCCACACCTCCCCATCGCCACCGGAGGCCGGCTACCCTGCCCGCCCCATCTTGATCTCGACCACGGGCGCGCCGGCGTCCGGTGTCCGGTCGTCCATTCGCAAGGGGATGTCGTACTCGCCGTCGAGAAGCACGTCGGTGAGGTCGTCGCTGCCGACGTTCTGCAGCGACCAGTCGCCGATCCGGGCGGTTCGCAGGTCCTCGCGGGACACGTCGTCGCCGATGTCGGCCGCCCCCGCGGGGAGGATTCGGAAGAAGCCCAGCGCCTCACGGTTCATCTGCTCTCCGGAACCAGCCGAGGATAGAGGAGCGGTCTTGTCGCGTCAAGAGCGCACGACGACGAGGGCAAGCTGACTTGGAGCCTGACAGCGGGCCCACGCCGCTCAGAGCGACGGGAAGCGGTGCACGCCCAGGCCGGAGCTCACCGCCACGTCGTCAGCACCGTCGCTGTCAACGTCGCCAAGGACGGTCGGATTCCGACCGAAGCCGTCGCCATCGGTGGCGCCTGTGAGGCGCTGTGCGGCGTCGAGCAGCGTGAAGCTCCCCGATTGCGGGGTGTCGAACACGAAGAGCCCGCCGTAGGAGCCCCGCTCGCCCGGGTCCCCGTCCGCGAGGCCCACCAGCAGCTCGTTCCGCCCGTCGCCATCGACGTCCCCGACGGCAGCGCCGCCGTGGTCCGCGTCGATTCGCATCCACGCGCAGTCCTGCGCGACGACGTTCCTGCCCTTCTCCGTCACCACCAACAGCTCCCCGGTGACCGTGTCGGTGAGGATCAGGTCCGGGAGCCCGTCCCGGTCGAGGTCGCCGGCCGCGCTGTACTTGTGAAGGGACGAGCCGGAGCCCATCACCATCCATGCGTCGCGCCAGTCCGTCAACGGGCCCAGGACGATCTGCACGCCGTTGGTGTACAAGGCGGAGATCACGTCGTCGACACCGTCGCCGTCGACATCCACGACTTCGATGGCGGCGTAGCCCTCGTACATCGACACCGAGTCGAGCGTCGCGACGTCGACGACGCCCGTGCTGTGCGCGGGCAGCCAGTACAGGGGCGATGGCAGCCCAATGTCGTACCCGACCCCGAACAGGAGATCCGGAACGCCATCGCCGTCGACATCCCCGCCGCCGCCCATCCGGCAGCCGGGGTACTCGAGCCCCTCGGCCGCGATGAGCCCATCCGCCGCGACGAGCTCGAGCGTAGGCGCGGTGGACGTGTCGAGGGGGCCCAGGCGCAGCCAGCCGTGCAGCTCGAGCGGGTAGTAGCGGTCTTTGTAGGGGGAGGGGTCGGTGGGGTACTCGGTGGTACACCAGGCGAGATCGGCGATCGAGTCCCCGTTGAAGTCGCCCGCGATCGCCTCCCCATCGTAGTAGGGCGCTGTCGCGAGGATCGTCGCCGACATCGCGACGTTGCCCGACGCCGCGCCGTCGAGAAAGGCGTAGCCGTCGCTGCGGACGAACAGCTCGTCGGCGCCGTCGCCGTCCACGTCACCGCCCGACGCGACGAGCACGGCGGCGTCGGTGCCCCTGAGGAACAGCGCGCCGCACGTGGTCGTGGCGGCGCTGTCCGCGTCGTCGCAGTCCCGGCCGTTGTCGACATGGCCCGCGGGGGCGTCGCACGCGACGACAGCGACGCCGGGAGCCCCGTAGCCGTCGCTGTCGGCGTCGGGGTGCCAGGCGCGCGGGTCGACGGCATCCTCGTCGGTCTCGCCGTCGCCATCGTCGTCCACGCCGTTGCACAGCTCCGCGGGGGCGGGAACGCACAAGGGGTCGCCGCCCGTGTCGGCCGCGGTGTCATCGGGCGGGTCGGTGTCGGTGCCGGAGTCGGCGGGCGGGACGGGGTCGGAACCGGGCAGGTCGGTGCCGCCGGAGTCCGTGTCGTCGGTGTCGCCCGTGTCGCCCGTGTCTTCGGCGTCGGCGGCGGTGTCGCCGTCCGTGCTCGTTCCATACCGTGGCCCACACACTGAACGGAGCGAGACGCGGACGGAACGCCAGATATACCAGTAAGAACCGATATAAATATTCGATTTTGCGAGGCAGAATACGCAAAGCGTGGCGATGGCGCGCCGTACGCGAAGGCATCGCGCTGTCGTTGGGCGTTGGGCTGTCAGTACGGCGCTGGGCGGCCCGGGGGCGCGCGCGGACACGCGCCCCCGTCGGCTCCCTACAGGCGCGCGGCTGCGCCGCTTGGTCCCACCCGCGCAGCTCCCGCGCGCGGGTGGGGACCGGCCGCCCGAGGCGGCCGCCTTCCGGGCGCCTGCCGCGGCCCGACACAGCGCCTCACCACCGCGTCGGATCGTCGTCCCACGGGATCTCGAAGCCGGGGATGACAAGGATCGGGGTTCGCCCCGCCGCCGAGGATGCCCAGGCAGACCACCTCCTCCTGGTGCCGCCCCGAACCCGCCGTTCTCCTGCCAGTATCCGAGGTAGCTAGTGCCCCGTCGCAAGGGTTTTGATCCTAACATCGACGAGAGCAGCTCGAAGCCCTCAACAGCAGAGATGCACGGTCACCGTCCGTCGCATCAAGCGGGCGGACGTCGAGCGGGGACCTGTCCGTCAGGGGTGCCCTCGGCGGCCGCCGCCTTCAGCAGGCCCTCGACTCGGCGCCGCTGTTCGGCTGATCAATGCCCGCTCAATTCCGGCGCGTCGTAAGCGAACCCCAAGAGCGCCGCCCGGACATCGTCGATCCCGTCCCCGTCGAAGTCGGCGAGGCGGCCAGAGGTGTCTCCCAAGTCCGCGGTGTCGGCGATGTCGACGTGCGCGGTGTCGTCGGGCTCCCCGACGGACGGGCGCTCCCTCGGGCCGCCCCCGTCGCAAGCGACCCACAGCAGGATCACCATGCCGGAGCCCGCGCGGCTCCCTCCATCTCTCCCTGGCGGGCCTCGAGTGCGCGGTGGACGTGATCCATGAACGCTCGGATCCGGCTGTTGTGGCGCAGCTCCGGCAGAGTGAGCAACCAGAGGTCGCGGGCCTCCTCGGTCAGGCGCACCCCCAGCGGTACCAGGCCGGGATCGGCGTCCCCGTGGAAGCAGGGCAGGAAGTACACGCCGACCCCCGCGGACACGGCCTTGCGGAGCACCGACCAGTCGTCCGACCGCAGGGAGACACGGGCGCCGGGCGCGTTCTTGGCCAGCCAGCCGTCGAGCCAGCGACCATCCGACCGTTCGTCCCGATGCAGCCAGGGATAGCTCGCGAGCCCGGCATTCCGGCCGATTCGCTCGACCAGCGACCGGGCGGCGTAGACCTCGATCTGCATCCGCCCCACCCGGCGCCCCACGAGACGCTCCTCCGGGTTGTTGCCCAGGCGCAGGACCACGTCGGCCTCCCGACGGGTCAGGGACACCTGCTCGTCGGTGGCCCGCACGGTGAGCTCGACGCGCGGATAGCGCTCCATGAAGGAGGTGAACACGTCGGCGAACCCGTGGAACAGGAAGTCGACGGTGGACACCCTCAGGCGACCGCTCAGCGCGATGTCGCGCCCGAGGATCCGCCCCTCCGCAGCCAGGATCTCCTCCTCGACACGCCCGGCGGTCTCGGCGAGCTCGTCGCCGGCGGGCGTCGGGACGAAGCCCTCGGGTGTACGGTCGAACAGCCGCACCCCGAGCCGCTCCTCCGCGTCCTTGAGGCGCCGACCGACGGTGGTACGGGTCACCCCCAGCGTGGTGGCGGCGCCGGCGAGGCTGCCCGCGCGCTTGACGGCGAGCACGTAGCGAAGGTCGTCCCAGTCCATGTGTGCATTCTTGCACGGGCGCGTCCCGCATACGCACATGCCCGGCGCGGCTGCGCACCCTTAGACCGGGTGGCATGAAAGCAATCCTCCAGACGAGCTACGGCGATCCCGAACAAGTGCTCGCGCCCGGCGAGCTCGAAATCCCCGTACCCGGGGACGATGGCGTGCTGATCCGGGTCCGTGCCACGTCCGTCAACACCCCGGACTGCATCGCCACCCTGGGTGTCCCCTACGCGTTGCGCCTCGTCGTCGGCCTCTCCGGCCCCGCGTCGGCGGTGCGCGGCTCGGATGTGGCGGGCGTCGTCGAGGCAGTAGGTTCGCGGGTCGTCGACTTCGCGCCCGGCGACGAGGTGTTCGGTTCGGTCTGGACCGGTGGCTTCACGCGTGGCGCACAGGGGACCTTCTGCGAGTACACCGTCGTCCCGGCCAGCCAGCTGGCGAGGAAGCCGGCGCACCTGAGCTTCGAGGAGGCGGCGGGCGCGGTGATGTCGGGGGTGACGGCGCTCCAGGCGCTACGCGACGTGGCGGGCGTCGGCGCGGGCATGCGGGTGCTGATCAACGGCGCCTCCGGCGGCCTGGGCACGTTCGCGGTCCAGATCGCCAAGGCCCTGGGTGCCGTGGTCACCGGGGTGTGCAGCACCCGGAACGTCGATCTCGTCCGCTCGCTCGGGGCCGACCACGTCATCGACTACACAATCGAGGACTACACGAAGGGGGACGAGCGCTACGATGTCATCTTCGACAATGTCATGAACCACCCGGCATCGGCGACCGCCGCGGTCCTCGCGCCGGGTGGTTTGTTTCTCCCGAACAGCATCGGCACCAACCGTTGGCTCGGTCCGATCCCGACCGCGGTGTTCGCCACCCTGTTCAAGTCCAGGCAGTGGCGCCTGGTCGAGTACCGGCCCCTTCGCGCGAACCTCGAGGCCCTCGCCGTGCTCCTGGAAGCGGGCTCCGTGCGGGTGGTGATCGACCGGACCTACCCGCTGGAGCAGGCGGGTCACGCCGTGGCGCACATGTCGAGCCGGCGCGCCCGGGGGCAGATCGTCCTCCGGGTGGGCGAGGCCGCGTAGACGCTGGTCCCTGACCGCGGTCACCGGCGGGCGATGACCGGGCGGGCGGCCCTCTACGTTGAAGTCCGCCGCCGGAGGCCCGCAACCACGACGAGCAGCCCCGCGAGGTAGCCGGCGGCCCGTCCGCCACCGGTGGCGCAGCGGCAGCCGGCGCTCGGGTCCTCGTCGTCGGTGTCCGTGTCACCGGTGTCCACGTCTCCGGTGTCCACGTCCCCGGAATTCGTGTCACCGGTGTCGGTGTCGCGCGTGTCCGTGTCCCCGGGGTCCGTGTCACCCGTGTCCATGTCACCCGTGTCCGTATCCCCGGCATCCGTGTCACCCGTGTCCGTATCCCCGGCATCCGTGTCACCCGTGTCCGTGTCACCCGTGTCCGTGTCACCGGTGTCCGTGTCACCGGCGTCGGCCCCTTCGTACACGTACACGCGGCCGGTGTAGCCCTCGTAGCCCATGGCGCCGATGGCGAGGTCGGCACGGCCGTCTCCCGTGATGTCACCGACGCCGGCGACAGAGCCGCCCAGGTAGTTGTCCGCCGCCTCGCCCGTCCAGGTCACGGCGGCCGTGGAGGAGACCCCGCCCGCCGAGCCGGTGTAGAGGTAGGCCGCCCCGGTGTAGGACGAATCCCCGAACGCGCCGATGACGACGTCGTCGTAGCCATCCGCGTCCACGTCTCCCGCGCCGGCGACGGACACGCCGAGCGTCGCGTACTCGGAGCCGCCGGACCAGGTCGTGGCGGGAAACGCCGACAGCCCGGCCGCGGACCCCATGTACAGGTACGCGCGGCCCGCGAAGGTGGTGGCGAACGGGGCCCCGATCACGACGTCACCGAAGCCGTCCCCGTCGACGTCACCCACGCCCGCGACGGCCCGTCCGAACTCGTCGAAGGGGTACTCGCCCACCAGGGTCGTCGCCGGGGTGGCTGCGGGGCCGACCGCGCCCCCGAGGTACACGAGCGCGCGGCCGGTGTAGCTCTCGAAGCCGTCGGCCCCGACGACGATGTCGGCGTAGCCGTCGCCGTCGATGTCGCCCGCGCCCGCGACGGCCTGCCCGAAGCCGTCGTACACCACCTCGCCGGTCCAGGTGAGGTCCGGCGCCTCCGCCGGTCCGGTCACCGAGCCGAGATGGACGTTCACGTAGCCGAACCCGCTGCTCGAATCGGGCGACCCCAGGACGAGGTCGTCGAACCCGTCGGCGTTCACGTCGCCGGCGAAGGCCACCGAGGTCCCGAATTGGTCGAAGCCTCCGCTGCCGACCCACGACACGTCCGCGACCGTCGAGGGGCCGCCGGGGCCGCCGTAGTAGAGGTGGACGCTGCCGACCACGCCGCTCCGGGCCTCCCCGGGAGAGCCGACGAGGATGTCGGTGTACCCGTCCCCGTTCACGTCGCCGCCGCCCGCAACCACGGTCCCGAAGTAGGGCTCGGCGATGTCCCCCGTCCAGGTGACCGCCGGGGTGGTGCCGAGGCCGCTCGCCCCGCCCAGGTACAGGTAGGCATCGACGCGGTCGGCCGTGCTGTTGCCGGCGCCGACGAGCAGGTCCGGGTACCCGTCGCCGTCGACATCGCCCGCGCCGACGACGACCGTGCCGAGGTAGTCGGCGGGGGCGCTCCCGGTGAGTATCGTGGGGTCCGAGAAGGACGCCGCGGCGAGCAAGGGGAGCGTGACCGCGAGGAGCGTGACCTTGTGCATCGGGACTCCGGAGGGGGTTGCGACGGGCGGGGAGGAGCACCAGCCTCGTATGCCCGCACCCGACCCGACGCCCCGCTAGCCGTTTTGGTGTCACGTCCTCCAACCATCGCTTACATCGACACCCAATTCCTTTCAGCCCGACGCCGGCCTACGGCAGCGTGAACGTGAGCCGGAACCAGGTGGTCGTGTCCAGGGAGTAGAAGCCACCGACGTAGTCGAACGGGCGGCAGGACCCGAACGTCAGGTCGTCCCACACCCACCGCGAGGTGCCGGCGTTGAGGGTGACGAGGCCGGGCTGGATGCCCCACCCGCTCGGGCAGACCACCGGCGTGCCCCACGTGGAGTCGTCGTAGGCGACGTCGGTCCAGGCGCCCACCGGGGCGTTGTCGCTGACCTTCCAGGAGCTGTCGCCCGTGACCCAGGTCTCCGCCCCGTCCACGCTCACCGACATCCGGAAGCCGGCGAGGGAGCGCGCGATGTCGTCGACGCGCACCGCGATGGTGTGGGTGCCCGAGGACAGCGTCATGCTCTGGAAGCTCTCCAGGGCCCAGCCCAGGTGGTGGCCGTCGTCGGCGAGGGCGACGCCGTCGAGGTAGAGCTCGCTCACGATGTCGTCGGCGGAGTAGACGAGGTCGACGGCGTAGTCGGTGGACAGGCAGGGGGGCTCCTCGCCTGTCACGTCCACGAAGCGGTCGTACAGGCGGTCGCAGGCGGCGTCGGCGGCGTTCGGGTCGTCGTCGCAGTCGGTGGCCTCGCAGAATGCCACACAAATTCCGCCCGCGGCGCCGCTGTAACCGTCACAGACGGACTCGACGGCGGGGGTCTCCCCGTCGGGGGTGCTGGCGAGGGCGGGGAGGACGAGGGAGAGGAGCAAGGACATGTTGTACTCCGAAGGAGCGGTCTGGTTTGGATCCGGCGGGCCGGGCGATCCGGTCGTCCGGTCGCGTTCGAACCGTAGCGGGCGCGGTGAGCGGCCACACCCCTCACGGATCTCGCATGACGGGCGACGCCGGCCATCCTCTCAGCCACCCCCGGCCGTCCGCCGCGCCCCGCGCGTCGCGCCCCACGAGCAAGTGATAGTATCGGCACGTGCGTGCATTCGTCCGACTTCGCCTGCCCGACGGCGCCATCGCGGAGCTCGGGCACGGCGACCTCGTCGGTCGCCTCTGGTCCGCCGCGGCGCAGATCGCCGACGCGCGCGTGTCGGAGGCCCACGCGATGGTGAGCCTGCGCGGTCAGGAGCTCATGCTGCTGGCGCTCCGCGGCCGCTTCGCCGTGGACGGACTGAGCCGCAGCACCCTGGCGCTGGCGCCGGGCCAGCGCGTGGCGCTCGCGGAGGGCCTGGAGCTCGTCGTCGAGGAGGTGGTGCTGCCGGCGGCCGTGTTCGCCATCGAGGGGGACGGCCTGCCGCGCGTCGTCGTGACGGGGGTGTGCAGCCTCCTGACCCGACCGCGGCCGGAGCTGGTCCCCCGGCTCGTGCCGGACGCGCCCGCGTGGGTGTGGGGCGACGGCGAGGCGTGGCGCCTGTCGATCGGTGGGGTCGCGCGCGCGATCGAGCCCGGGGACACGTGGGAGCTCGACGGGCGCACGTTCCGCGCCGCGGCGATGGCGCTCGACGAGACCGGGCGCACGGCCACGCGCCTCGACGGGGGCGTGTCGCGGCCGCTCCGGATCGTCGCGAGCTTCGAGACGGTCCACGTCCATCCCCGCGGCGGCGAGCCGCTCGCGATGAGCGGGCTGGCGGCGCGCCTCGTGAGCGAGGTGGTGGCCTTCGGTCGACCCGTCCCGTGGGAGCTGCTCGCGCGGGAGCTCTGGCCCGAAGAGGACGACCCCCACCTGCTCCGCCACAAGCTCGACGTGAACCTCTCCCGCCTCCGCGCGCGCCTGCGGGACGGCGGCGTGCGCCCCGACGTGGTCCGCTCCGACGGCTTCGGTCACGTGGAGCTGTTCCTGCACGACGGCGACGAGGTCGAGGACCGCACGTGAACATCGACGACACCGTGCCCGCCGCGAGCGACCCGGGCGACGCACCGAGCGGCGGCCCGGTGAGTGGCGGCCCGGTGAGTGGCGGCCCGGTGAGTGGCGGCCCGGTGAGCGTCGACGCGGCGACCGGCGGCGCCGGGACCGCGGGATCGCGCTACGAGCGGGAGGGGCTCCTGGGCCTCGGGGGCATGGGGCGGGTCTACGCCGCGCGGGACGCCCGCCTCCAGCGGCAGGTCGCCCTGAAGGTCGCGTCCACCCCCGAATTGGCCGGGCGGCTGGCCTGCGAGGCCCGGATCACCGCGCAGCTCGAGCACCCGGGCATCGTGGCGGTCTACGACGCCGGCGTGACCGACGGGCAGGCCTGGTACGCGATGCGCCTCATCCGGGGTCGGACCCTGCGGGCGCGGATCGCCGCCTGCCCGGACCTCGCGGCGCGCCTCGCGCTCCTGCCTCACCTGCACGCGGCCTGCCAGGCCGTCGCCTACGCGCACGCCATGGGCATCGTGCACCGGGATCTGAAGCCCTCGAACATCATGGTCGGCGAGTTCGGCGAGACCCAGGTGGCGGACTGGGGGCTCGCGCGGCCCACGGAGGCGGCCCTCCCGGACTGGCGGCGGATCGTGCCCGAGGGAGGCGGCGGGGTGTCCGGAACCCCCCGGTACATGAGCCCGGAGCAGGCGCGGGGCGCGCCGGCAAACCCCGCGTCGGACGTGTACGGTCTCGGCGCGGCGCTCTACGAGCTGCTCGGCGGGCGCCCGCCACCCGCCCCCGCGGCGGAGGCGACCGGGGCGCCGTCGGGGGCGCCGCCGCGCGCGGACGACCTCCCCGCCGGCATCCCCCGGGAGCTGGTGGCCATCGCCCGCCGCTGCCTCGAGGCCGACCCCGGGGCGCGCTACCCCTCCGCCGCCGAGCTGTCCGACGATCTCGGCCGCTGGCTCTCCGGACGGCGGGTCGACGCCCACGACTACCAGCCCATCGAGCTCCTCTCCCGGTTGGTGAAGGCGTGGCGCGCGCCGCTGACCGTGGGCAGCGTCGCGCTCCTGGCGCTCGCGGTCATCGTGGCGGTCGCCGTGGAGCGCACCGCCCGGGAGCGCGCCACCGCCGAAGCGAACCTGGCCATCGCGCTCACCCAGCAGGCACGCACGGCCCTCGCGGAGGACCGGATCCCCGAGGCGCACGTGCTCGCGGCGCACGCACTGCGCTTCGGCCCCTCCCCGGAGGCGCGCGGTGTCCTCGCCGGCACCGCCCACGCGGGGGCCACCCTGGTCACGCGTACGCCCCTGCCGGCGATCTGTCGCCACACCGGGGTCGTCTCCCCCGACGCCACCGCGATGGCGTGCCACGGCGAGGGGTGGCTCCAGATCTGGGGCCTCGACCCGCTCGTCCTCCGCTCGTCGCTCGCGATCCACGCCGTCGAGAGCCCGGCGTGGGTGGGCGATCGGCTCCTCGTCGCGACACCGGACGAGCTCGCCTGGATCGAGGGCGGCGTGGTCACGGGCTCCGTCGACGGTGGAGGCCTGCTCCTCGCCGACGGCGGGCGGGCCTTCGCGCTGCGCGGCGTGGAGGGGCGCACCCTGGAGCCCGGACGCGCGCCGATCGACTTCGAGACATGCGCGGCGACCCGCGCCACCACCGTCGTCGCCGGCGGGGAGCTCCTCGTGGGCTGCAACGACGGCCACCTGCGGGCCTACGGCGCCGACGGCGCCACGCGGCGCACGGTGCTCAGCGGCGAGCGGCCGACGTGGTCGGTCGCCACGCCAGGGCTGGATGGGCTCCTCGTCGGCCACCAGGACGGCACGGTACAGACCCTCTCCTTGCTCGACGGACGCTGGGGCACCCCGCTCCGCGGGCTCTCGGGGAGCGTGCGCGCCTTGCTCCCCGTTCCGGGCACCGCGCTCGTGCTCGCGCTCGGGGAGCGGGGCGGGCCCCGGATCTGGAACACGGCCGTCGGCGCGTGGGTGGGCGCCCTCCCGGCGGGGGCGAGCCGGATGGCGTCCGGCGGCGCGGAGGGCGAGGTGCTGCTCCTCGGCGAGGAGCTCGAACGCTGGCGCGTCACGCCGACCCCGCGGCCCTCCACGCTCCAGTTCGGCGCGGGTATCTCGCAGGTCACGGTGTCCCCGTCCGGTGATGCGCTCGCCGTCGCGCTCGGCACCGGCGACGTGGTGGAGCGGCGGCTCTCGGACGGCCGCGAGCTGCGGCGGTGGCGGTGGTCCGACGAGGTGGCGAAGTGTGTGGCCTACGGGCGCCACGACCTGCTCGTGGCGGCGGCGATGCGGGCGCCCGGCCAACGGCTCGGGCCGGAAGCGGAGGTGCGCCCGCTGGAGCCGGGGCACATGCTGCGACGCGCCGGGCGCCTCGCCGACGGGCGGATCTGGGCGCTGAGCTACTCGGACGTCGGCCTCCTCGTCGATCCCGACGAGGGAGAGGTCCTCTCCCAGTCGATCGGCCCCACGCCGTTCGACGGCTCCAGCAGCCCCGACGGCGGCACCGCCGCGCTCCTCGACGCGCGGGGTGGCGTCTGGCTCCTCGACGGCTCGACGTGGCGCGAGGCGCGGCGTGTGCCCGACGCCACCGCCGTGGACGTGGGGAACGGGGGCGCCCCCATCGTCGTGGCGCGGCGGCGGGAGGTCTGCGTGGACGCGTCCTGCGTGGACGTGGGCGACGAGGTGATCGACATCGCCCTGTTCGGGGATCGGGTCGCGGTCGCGACCCGGACGGGCGGCGTCCGCCTGCTCGACGCGCGGACCGGCGCCACGCTCGCCGTGCTCCGCGGGCACATCGGGCGGGTCAGCTCGGTCGAGTTCGGCCCGGACGGGCGGTGGCTCGTGAGCGCGAGCTGGGACGGCACCGCCCGCGTCTGGGACCTCGGGGAGCTCGACGCTCCCGCGGAGGACCTCGTCGCCGGCGCCGCCGAACGCTGGGGGTTGGGGCTGGAGGAGGCGCTCCGCGGAGGGTGACGACCGACCTCGACGGTGTCGAGGGCCTCGCCCGCCGGCCGGATGCGTCTACCCCTCCGGAAGAGGGGAGACGCCGATGCAGGTAAAGGACATCATGACGGTCGCGCCCGCGTGTTGTACGAGCGACACGCCCCTCGACGAGGTCGCGCGCATGATGGTGGAGCACCATTGCGGCTGCATCCCGGTCGTCCGGGATCAGTCCAGCCGCCACCTCATCGGGGTCGTCACAGACCGGGACATCGTGTGCCGGTCGCTCGCGCAGGGGGTCAATCCCCTCGAGATCAGCGTCGAGGAGTGCATGTCCCAACCCCCGGTCACGATCCGGCCCGAGGCGACCGTGGAGGCGTGCTGCAACGCCCTCGAGCGGCACCTGCTGCGCCGGCTCCCCGTCGTGGACGAGCAGGGGAACTGCATCGGCATCGTGGCCCAGGCCGACATCGCGCGCGCGGCCAGCCAGGCGCGGACGGGGGAGGTCGTGCGGGCGGTCTCCGAGCCGACGGAGGAGCCCGCGCGCGTGCACTGACGATCCCGCTACCCGGGCGGCTCGTGCTCGAGCACCACCTTCAGCTTCGCGAGGTCGGCGACGTTGGCCCGCCGCATCATCATCGCCATGAACGGAGCCGCGAGGGCCGAGAACCCCGTGGGCTCACCCCGGTTGCGCAAGGTCATCCGCGTCTTGCCACCCACGTCGGTCCACGTGTAGGTGGTCTCCATCGGGAACGGCCCCTCGGCGGTGGACATCACCAGCCGCTCTTCGGAGACGAGCTCGCGGATCTCGTAGGTGTACGCGAGGCGGCGGCCGAGGAAGTGCGCCACGAACGCGATGCGCGAGCCGACGGCGAGCGGAGGGGCGGTCTCCCACTCCACGGTCTCGATGTTCGAGTACCACGCGGGCGCACGGCCCGGATCTCCGGCGAACGCGGCGACCGTGGCGACCGGGCGGTCGATCAGGATCTCGGTCACGACGTCGACGGCCATTGCTGCTCTCCGCCACGGAGTCTACCGCGCCCTCATGCCGGCGATCGGGCGTGCTCCCAGAGCGTGAACGAGACGGTCGCCCCCTTCCCCACCGCGCCGTCCGCCGCGACGGAGCCGCCGTGGCGATCGAGGATGCGCCGCACCGTGGCGAGGCCGATGCCCGTGCCTTCGAACTCCTCCTGGGAGTGGAGCCGGTTGAACGCCTGGAAGAGGCCGCCCGCGAAGGCGGCGTCGAAGCCGACGCCGTCGTCCCGCACCCGGTAGACGGTCCGCCCGCCCTCCGTGTCGGCGAAGAACTCGATCCGCGCGGTCGGGTTCCGGGAGGTGAACTTCCAGGCGTTCCCGAGGAGGTTCTCCACCACGATGCGGAGGAGCGCGGGGTCACCGGTGACCCGCATCCCCTCCTGGAGGATGACGTCCACCTGGCGCCCGGGCGCCGTGGCGCGCAGGTCGGCCTCGACCTCGCGCGCGATGGCAGTGAGATCCACCGTCTCCAGTTTCAGTTGGATCCGAGTCACCCGGGACAGGCGGAGCAGGTCGTCGATGAGCTCTGCCATGCGCCGGCTCCCCTGGCGGATGCGCGCGATGTAGCGCGCACCCTCGGGCCCGAGCTTCTCCCCGAGCTCCTCCTCGAGCAGGCTGCTGAAGCCGTCGATGGCGCGCAGGGGCGTGCGCAGATCGTGGGACACGCTGTAACTGAAGGACTCGAGCTCCCGGTTGGCCACCGCGAGCTCCCGGGTGCGCTCCGCCACACGGATCTCCAGCTCCTCCCGGCTCCGCTTCAGCTCCTCCTCGGCCAGCTTCTGCGCGGTGATGTCGGTGAGGGTGCCGACGAACCCCAGCGTCTCCCCGGCGGAGCCGAGCTGGGGGGTCTGCCGGCCGAGCACCCAGGTGACCTCCCCGTTCGGGCGGCGGAAGCGATACTCCGCTTGCCAGGGGATGCCGTCGCGGACGGCACCCTCCCACTCCCGCACGACACGCTCCCGGTCGTCTTCGTGGAGGACGCCGATCCACCCGTCCCCGAAGCTCTCCTCGGGCGTCTGCCCGATGATGGTGCTGACGCGCTCGTTCATGTAGATGCAGCGCCCCTGGGCGTCCAGGTGGAAGATCCCGACGGGGGCGGCGCGCGCGAGGCTGCGGAAGCGCGCCTCGCTGTCACGGAGGGCGTCTTCGGCCTCACGCGCGGCGGTCACGTCGCGGAAGGTCCACACCCGCCCCACCACCTCGCCCCCGAGCCGCTGGGGGCGCGAGTAGCGCTCCAGGGTTCGGCCGTCCGCGACGGTGACGACGTCGGCGGTCTCCGCCTCCGGGTGCACGTGCGGCGTGCACACCTGGTCGACCACCTTCGCCGGATCGCGGCCGACCAACGACGCGATCGACGTCGTCCCCGCGAGGACGGGCGCGCGGAGGTGCGGTTCGGGGAGGCCCCACATGCGGGCGAACGTGCCGTTGTAGCCGGCGACCCGGCCCTCCCCGTCCACCACGAGGATCCCGTCCCGGGCGGCTTCGAGGGTGGCCTCGTGGAGCGACAACGCGTGGCGGAGGTCGGCGTCGGCCTGCTTCTTCTCGGTCACGTCGACCATCACGCCGAAGGACCGCCGGGGCTGGCCGTCCTCGCACTCCACGGTCACCGTGTCCCGGAGCCAGACGACCTTGCCGGTGGCGGTGATCATCCGGTACTCGAACGAGTGGGCCGCTCCCGCGGCGGTCTCCCGGTTGCACAGGGCGAGGACCCAATCCCGGTCGTCGGGGTGGATGTGGTCGACCCAGAACGACGGCTCCTCCGTCCATCGGCGCACCGGGTAGCCGAGGAGGCGCTCGGCCGGCGCGCTCACGAAGGTCATCCGGAGGGGCGCCACCTCCGCCTCCCACACGATGGCGTCGATGCCATCGAGCACCCGCTCGAACTGCTCGTGGACCGCGCCCACCCGGTTGGGTGGAAACGTCGTTACACCCCCCAACGGCGCCCCCAGGACCCTACCACAGAGGAGTAATCGCAGCCGGGGCGACGGGATCCTCCGCAGACCGGAGTCGGGCACCGCGAGGCGGACGCCAGGCCGGGGCGCATGGTATCGTGCCCGCATGTCGATGGCGGTGGACCTACGCGCGCAGGTCGAGAAGGCCTGGTCGGTGCGCGGCCTCTGGTCGCTCCCCCAGCTCGCCCGTGGCATCCAACTGCCGGTGTCGTGGTTCGTACGGCGGGACGGCAGCGCGCCCACCCCCATCGCGGCGTGCCAGTACATCACCTACGCCTGTCCGGAGGCGTGCACGTTCTGCAACGTGACCCAGGTGGTCGAGGAGTGGGCGCAGCCCCTCTCCGAGTCCGATCAGATCAAGCTCATCGACAAGCTCGTGCCGCGCGTCCCGACGCTCGCCATCGGCGGCGGCGAGCCGATGGCCCACCCGGGGATCCTCGAGCACTACGCGCGCATCAAGAAGCGCGGCGGCCGCGTCTTCACCGTCACCTCGGGCACGAGCCTCGGCCCCGCCAAGGCGAAGAAGCTCGCGGCCATCGGCCCCGACGTCGTGATGTTCAGCCTCTTGGGGGACGAGGCGTCGCACGACCGGGCGATGGCACGGGAGGGCGCCTGGCAACGCACGGTGGGCGGGCTCTCGAACCTGCTGCAATACCGGGATCCCAAGCGGACCTCGGTGATCGTCAACTGCGCCGTGTCTCTCGACAACGCCTGGACCCTCCGCAACGTCGTGAAGATGGGGCGGGAGCTCGGCGTGGACGCGGTGCGGTTCACCTGGCTCTCCTTCCTGACCGACACCGAGCGCGCCCGGGAGACCCACAAGGTCACCTACTACGTCATCCCGTCGGCGCAGCTCGCCGCGTTCGACCCCGGGCCCACGCTGGCCGAGGCCCGGGCCCTGGAGCGCGACCACCGCGGCTTCGTGAGCTTCAACCCCTCCCTCGACGACGTGGAGCGGCGGGAGTGGTACCGCGAGGGCGGCGGCGTGCAGCGCAAGTGCCACACCCTCTGGCACACGCTGTTCCTGCGGCCCGACGCCTCTGTGGTGCCGTGCGGGCACCTGTTCGAGGAGCCCGTCGGCAACCTGCTCACCGACGACCTCGACACCGTCTGGAATCACCCGCGCATGAAGGAGGTCCGCCTCGCGCAGTGGTCCAAGTCGTTCGAGGTGTGCAAGCGCTGCTGCAAGATGTGACGGCGCGGCGCCGCCGCCGGTGAGGCCGCCGCCCGATCAGCCGACGCGCCAGAGCGCGGTACCGAGGAGGAACACCGAGAACACCACGGTGAACCCCCACATCGCGGGCCAGAAGAGCCTCCCCGCCCACCACCACCCGTCCGAGGCGGGGTCGGGCGCCCCCCTCTCCGCCAGGCCGAGCACCATCGGGGCGGCGGCGGCCACGCCGAGATCGACGCTCCGGAGCACGAGCGCGCGCACGGCGTCGTCGTCGCGTACGCCGCCCGCCCACAACACCCCGGGCCAGAGCACGATCCGCACCCGACCGCGCTCGTGGAAGAGCGCCACCGGCCCGCGGGCCATCGGCGGGCCGTCGTCCACCACCAGCTCGAGGGTACGCCACGTGTGCCAGGCCCAGGCCCGGGCCCAACGCGTGGGCGCCACCGCGGGGGCGTGGTCCGCGAGCCCGCGATCCGACGCCGCCGCGAGGGCCGCCGCCAACGACGGTCCGCCCCGGTGGGCCGCGGCGTAGCGGGGCAGGATGTCGCGGCGCAAGCGGAGCAGGTGCGCCTCCGCCATCCAGGCGCAGGCGTCGATCCAGTCGTCGTCCGGGCCGCCGTGGGCGGGGGCCTGCGCGCCCGCAGCCCGCCGGGCCGGGTCGGTCAGGAGGGCGTGGGCGGCCTCCGCCTCGCGGAACCTCCGCGCGGCGTGGGGGTCGTCGGGGTTCAGGTCGGGGTGGGTGGCCCGCGCCGTCGAGCGCCACGCCCGCTTGATCTCCGCCTCGGTCGCGCCGGGCGCGAGGCCCAGCGTGGCGTAGGCGGCGGCGAGCGGGGTGGGGGCCATCGAACGCACGCCTATCCGCGGCTAGCCGGCGCGACGATGGGCCGCGAACACGTCTCGCACGGACGCGCCCGCCGGCACGTGGACCACGGCGTACCCGTTCACGCAGTGGCGACGCCCGGTCGGGGTGCGCGGCGCGTCGTCGAAGATGTGGCCGAGGTGCCCGCCGCACCGCGCGCACCGCATCTCCGTGCGGATCATGCCGAAGGTCGAGTCCGTGTGCACCTCGAGCGCGCCCGGCTCGACCTCCTGGAAGAACGACGGCCACCCGCACCCCGAGTGGAACTTGTGCTCGGCGCCGTAGAGGCGGTTTCCGCAGCCGGCGCAGTGGAACGCGCCCGGGCCGGGATCGTCGAGGTAGCGGCCGGTGCCGGCCCGCTCGGTGGCCGACTCGCGGAGGATCGCGAACTCGGTCGGCGTGAGCAGCGCCCGCCACTGGTCAGGCGTGAGCGTGCGGGGATCCACGGCCGGGTCCTGGGCGGGATCGAGGGCGGAATCGCGAACGGGAGCGGGGGGGACGGGCGGCATGGAGGACTCTCGCGGGGGAAGGCGCAATGGAACCCGTCGGGGGCCCGGCGTCGCCCCGGGGCGCGTCGGCTCGCTCCGGAGGCGGCCGCTGGGCACCCCGCCACCGGCGCGCTACAGTCGCGGCGTCCTTGGGGAGTAGCCCACTGCGGCCTGCCTGACCGGCAGGGGCGCGGGGGTGGCGTCAACACACTTGGGGTTCGCCCCATGGCGCCACCACGCCCGTTCACGCGGGCGGAGCGAGACCACGGGCGCGACCTCCGGTCCGGGCTGGGCGGGGCGTCGCGTCCCGTCGTGTCTCCCGGCCCGGAGCATCCCCCCATGCAAGCGCTCCTCACCTCGACGGCCGCGGTCGCCCTCGCCGAGATCGGCGACAAGACCCAGCTCCTCGCGCTCGTGCTCGCCACCCGGTTCCGCGCGCCCCTGCCCATCGTCGCGGGCATCTTCGTCGCGACGATCGCCAACCACGCGCTCGCGGGGATGCTCGGCGCGCACGTCGGCGCCTGGATCGGCCCCTTCGCGCTGCGCTGGATCGTGGGCCTCGGGTTCCTCGGCATGGCGGCGTGGACGCTCGTGCCCGACACGCTCGACGGCGACGCCCCCCCGAGCCGCCACGGCGCGTTCCTCGCGACGCTCGTGAGCTTCTTCTTCGCCGAGATGGGCGACAAGACCCAGCTCGCCACCGTCGGGCTCGCCGCCGCGCACCCCGGCCACACGACGGCGGTGGTGGTCGGCACGACGATCGGGATGCTCCTCGCCAACGTGCCCGTCGTGTTCATCGGCGATCGCCTCGCCGGGCGGGTCGACCTCTCCAAGGCCCGCTACGTCGCCGCGGCGCTGTTTGCGGTGTTCGGCGCGTGGGTGCTCGCGCGCGGGGTGGCCTGACCGCCGGTGACTACCCGGGGGTCGGCCCGAGCGGGAGCTTCCAGTCGAGCTGCATCCACGGGCTCGTGGGGTCGGAGGTGAGCTTCGCGAGGATGGCCTCGCAGCGCGGGTCGTCCTCGTTGCTCCAGTAGTAGCGGCCGAACTCGTAGTGGCGCCCGAACTCGCGCCACGACTTGAAGCTGCGCTGCACGCGCACCGCCGCGCCGTGGAGGAGCTGCCACGCCTCGGCCTCGGGCACGAAACCCGCCCACCGCCCCCACCCGACGACGGCGACGAAGCGCCCCAGATCCCACGCGAGCAGGCCCTTGCCGTCGAGCAGCGCCCGGTTGGCCCGGACGAGCGCGGCCCGCTCGTCGTCCTTGCGGGGGTCGGGGCCGAGCGTGGCGGCGATCTTCAGCACCTCGGCGCTGTGCCCCTCGCTCCAGAGCCAGGTCAGCGTGGCGCGGAACGAGGCCTCGTCCGTGATGCCCCAGAAGGTGGCGAGGGCGTTGCGGCACCAGCCCTCGGTGTGCTCGCCCTCCCCCCAGCCGCCGAGCTCGTGGTGGAAGCCCTGGTTCAGCTCGGTGAGCACGGCGGCGAGGGCGAGCGACCAGCGCTGGGAAGGAGTGGCCATGTCCGGGACTTATCGCGCCGCCCGCTCGTCCGTCGTCCGGTTACGAGCGCGCGCCCCCAGCAGGAAACATGGTCGCGTTGGTCCTCGCCATCCTTGCCGCCTGCTCCGTCGAACCCGAGGTCCTGGGCTGCGTCCCCACCGAGGAGCGCTGCAACGGCGGGGACGATGACTGTGACGGAGAGGTCGACGAGCTCTACGACCTCGACGCCGACGGCTTTTTCGCCGACGAGCCCGGCTGTCGCGCCCTCGGCGGGCCGGTCGACTGCGACGATCTCGACGCGACCGTGAACCCCGGCGCGACCGACCGCTGCGGGGACGGCCTCGACCAGGACTGCTCGGGCGCGGCGGACGACGGCCCGGACCTCGATGGGGACGGCGCCGATGCCTGCGTCGACTGCGACGACGCGGACGGCTTCGCGTTCCCCGGCGCGGCCGAGGCGTGCAACGGCCTGGACGACGACTGCGACGGCGCGATCGACGAGGTGTGGGATCGCGACGGGGACGGCTCCGCCGCGTGCGACGGCGCCGGGATCGGCGAGGGCGACTGCGACGACGACGATCCCACCCGCGCCCCCACCCTCCCCGAGCTCTGCAACGACCTCGACGACAATTGCGACGGCGTGGTGGACGAGGGCTTCGACCTCGACGGGGACGGCTGGCGCACCTGCCGCGGCGATTGCGACGACAGCGACGCGCGGATGTACCCGGCGGCGGTCGAGCTCTGCGACGGCGTCGACACCGACTGCGACGCCACCACCGCCGAGGATGTCGACCTCGACGGCGACGGCCTCACCCTCTGCGGCGGCGACTGCGACGACACCTCCGCGGCGGCCCTGCCCGGCACGAGCGAGGTGTGCGACGGGGTCGACAACGACTGCGACGGCACCGTCGACGCCCTCCCCGAGTGCTGGGCCTGCAGCGACGTCGGCAACGGCTACCGCGCGTGCGCGACCGCCACGACCTGGCCCCTCGCCGCGGACGCCTGCGCCAGCTTCGGCGACCACCTCGCCGTCGCGGACGACGCCGCCGACAACGGCGCCATCGGCCAGATCTCGCGCGACTGGCTCGGCGCGTCCGCCTGGATCGGCCTCACCGACGGGGAGACCGAGGGCGTGTGGGCCTGGGAGGACGGCACCGTGGCCACCTACACCCAGTGGTGGTCGGGCGAGCCGAACGACTCCGGCGGCGAGGACTGCGCCGGGACCGGCTTCGGCGACTGGGGCTGGTGGAACGACTACGACTGCTACCAGCTGCTCGCGTTCGTCTGCGAGACACCCGGGTAGGTCACGGCCGGTCCGCGATCGCCGCCGCCCGCACCTGCGCCGGGTGGTCCCGCATGGTCGCCAAGGTGGCCTCCACGTACGCGACGTGGGTCTCCAGGGTGTACTCGCGGAAGGGATCGCTCGCGAGCTGGGGCCGGGTGAACCGGTTCAGCTCCAGCGCCCGCTCGGGGAGGCCCGCGGCGTCGGCCGCGTCGGCCATCCGCACGAGCGCGTCGTCGTACCGACGGCGGCACTCGACGTTGGCGATGCAGAACTGGAAGACGAGCCCGAAGCCGTCCCACGGGCCGTAGTACGCGTCCACCCAGGTCTGGTCGAGGCCCCACGGGATCATGGTGATCCGGCCCGTCGTGGGGTCCTCGTAGAGGCGGTAGTTGTTGGCGGTGCTGTACCCGTCCCAATGCAGGGCGATCGCCTCGAACGCCATCACGTCGAGGAACTGGTCGAGGTCCACGCGCGCTTCGAGGGCCGCGATCCCGGCGTCGGTGGGCGCCCCGTCGAGGACCTCCGCGACGGCGGCGAGCCCGGAAAGATCGAGCGGATCGGGCCCGGCGTCGTACTGGAATTCCTCCAGGTCGTCCGCGCGGAGGTCCACGCCGTAGGCGCCCTCCCAGAGCCGACCGGACGGATCGTCGTACCACCGCGCGAGGAACCGCTCGTCGATCGCCTCGACGAGGAGGTAGAACCCGCGGTCCTCGCCGTTGAGCACGAGGCGCGCCCACCCGGTTCGCGGCGCCGGGAGCCCGAGGCTGCGCAGGAATTCGTAGCCGACCGCCTCGTGGATGCCCGAGGGGTCCTGCACCATGTTGTTGAGCGTGACGTGCTCGAGGCCGCGGAGGTGGTGTCCGGTCCCGTCGGTGCCCGGGTAGTCGTTCATGTCGATCTTGAGCGCCACCTTCGCGTGGATGGAGCGGAGCGAGCCCCAGACGCCCTTGATGCTGACGCCGACCCGCGGGAACCAGGCGCCCTCGAAGCCGAGGCTGCCCTCGACCTGGGTGTACGGCGCCGCGTCGAGGCTCGCGACCGCGGCGTCGGAGAGCGTGATCTCGATCGTGTGGACGCGCGTGGGGTCGAAGAACGTGTCGCTCGGGTCGACCGAGGCGCCGGGCGTGTTGCCGTTCGGGCCGCGGGGCGTCGGGCGCGCGGTGACCGCCCAGTCACCGCCGTCGGGGTAGCGGGCCCACGCGGTGTCCTCCGCGAGCGGGCCGGTGGCGATGCGGTCGATCGGCGCGCCGTCCCACGTGAGGAGCACGGTGTCTCCCGACCCCGCGAGGGCGAACGGGAGCGTGTCCGCGCCGGCCTCGCCGGTGGCCCAGAGGTGGAGGCGCTCCCCCGGCGCGAGCGCGCCCGTGCCGACCCACCCGGGCTCCCCCACCGCGTCGGTCACGCCGACCCGCGCGAGGTCCACTGGGGCATCCCCCCCGTTGTAGACCTCCACCCAGTCCGCGAAGGCCAGGCCCGGCGTCATGCAGGTGGAGGCGTTGGCGGGCATCACCTCGTTGAGGACGAGGCCCACGGGCACCTCGTGGCCCGGGAGCGCATCGGGCGGACCGACCGGCGCGGGATCGAGCCACGCGGGCGGATCCGACGCCACCGGCGCGGCGCACGCCACCGCGAGGAGCAGCGGGAGCGCACGTCGGGCGGCCCTCGGGCTCACCCGCGCTTGCCACGCAGGCGCGTGTCGACCGAGACCGAGCCCGGGCCGGTGCCGAGCAGGGCCGCGAACGCGGCGAGGTAGGCGAACGCGAGCTCCTTCTTCGCCCACGGATCCCCGTCGTGGATGATCACCCCCGCGACGAACATCGTGACGATGAGCGGGATCGCCGCGAGGCGCGTGTAGGCGCCCGCCACGATCATCCCGGCGCAGACGACCTCGGCGAACACGGCGAGGCCGAGGCTCATCTGCGAGCCGAGGCCGAACGGATCGGGGAAGCTGCGCGACAATTCTGGGAAGGAGGCGAGCTTTCCCCACCCGTGCATGACGAGCATGGTGCCGCCCGCGGCGACGCGGAGGAGGAGGAGACCGAAGTCGGAGAGGGTGATGCGTGCGGCCATCCGCATCGCCTATCCCCGATCCACGGGCCGGCGCTCGATCGACGGGCCGGCGCTCGATCGCGGCGCCCGACCGCGTCATCGGATAACGCCTCCCGCATGCCGACCACCCACGATGGCATCTCCTGTGCGCTCGCCCCGAATCCCGCCTGGATCGGCATCGGCGTGGCGCTTCTCGCGGCGGGCGCGGGGCTCGGCTACGCCGGCTCCTACGTGGTCGCCGTGGCCCTCGTCGTCGTCGGCCTGCTGGTGCTCGTCAACCAGAAGGGGCAACGTCGGGTGCGCGTGCTCGCCACCAAGCTCCTCGTCGAGGACGAGCGGCTCCTGCGGGCGCTGCTCATCGGCCCGAAGCGGTCGCGGGTGGAGTGGAGCGAGGTCCGCGGCGTGCGCATCGACGGCGGCAGCTTGCGCCTCGACACCGCTGGCGCGCCCTTCGTGACGGCCCAGGGCGCGAGCCGCGAGGACCTCGAGACCCTCGCGGCGCGCGCCGACGCGGCGTGGGTGAAGGCGCGGGCGGAGCGGGAAGAGTCACCGTAACGGCGGCGCCGTCGCCTACCGCTTCCGGTTTCCCCGCGAGGCGTCGGGCGTGCGGTCCGGCCCCGACGCCGCGTCGCTGTGGGCCTGCTTCCCCTCGCCCGCGCCATGCTTGTGTTGGACGTGCGGGCCGAGCCGCTCCGGCTCCAGATAGGGATCGTTGCGCCCCTCCCCGCCAGTTTTCTCGCGCACGAGCCCGGCTTCGTGGCGCCGCTGCTTCAGCCTCGCCCGCGTCTCCTCCGACAGCGGCTCCTTCGCGGGGATCGGCGACGGCGCCCCCTCGTCGGCCTCGAAGTCCTCCTCGTCGTCCGGCATGTCACCCTCCTTCGCGGAAAGGTGCGCACCGTCGGGGCGCGGGGCCCCGGGCCGGACGGCGTTCCCGGGGCGATCCTCGTACCGGATGTCACCCGAGCGAGCGGTCAGAACTCGAGCTGCCCCACGGCGCGCGGGTACGGGATCACGTCGCGGATGTTCTCGATGCCGGTCGCGTACATGACCGCGCGCTCGAAGCCGAGGCCGAAGCCCGCGTGCGGCACGGTGCCGTAGCGCCGCAGATCGCGGTACCACCAGTAGTCGGCGGTATCGAGGCCCATCTGGCGGATGCGCGCGTCGAGCACGTCGAGGCGCTCCTCGCGCTGGCTGCCGCCGATGATCTCGCCGACGCCGGGCGCGAGCACGTCCATCGCGGCGACGGTGCGCTCGTCGTCGTTCAGGCGCATGTAGAAGGCCTTGATGTCCTTCGGGTAGTTGGTCACGACGACCGGGCGGCCGACGTGCTCGCAGAGCCACTTCTCGTGCTCGCTCTGCAGGTCCACGCCCCACTTGACCGGGAACTCGAAGCTCGCCCCGGACTTCTCCAGGATGGCGACGGCGTCGGTGTAGTCGATGCGCTCGAAGGGCGCGTCGACGAAGTGGCGGAGGCGCGTGACGACCGTGGGATCGACGCGCTCGGTGAAGAACGCGAGGTCGTCCGAGCGCTCCTCCAGCACGGCGCCGAAGATGGACTTGAGGAACTCGCCGGCGAGCTGGGCGTCGGCCGCGAGGTCGGCGAACGCGATCTCGGGCTCGATCATCCAGAACTCGGCGAGGTGGCGCCGGGTCTGGGAGTTCTCGGCGCGGAAGGTCGGGCCGAAGGTGTAGACCTTGCTCATCGCGAGGCAGTACGCCTCGACGTTGAGTTGGCCGGACACGGTGAGGTGCGCGGGCTTGCCGAAGAAGTCCTGGCTGAAATCGACCGCCCCCTTGTCGGTGCGGGGCAGGTTCTCGAGGTCGAGCGTGGACACGCGGAACATCTGGCCGGCGCCCTCGGCGTCGCTCCCGGTGAGGATGGGCGTGTGGATCCAACAGAAGCCGCGCTCGTGGAAGAAGCGGTGCACCGCCTGGGCGAGCGTGTTGCGCACGCGGGTGACCGCGCCGACGACGTTGGTGCGTGGCCGGAGGTGCGCCTGCTCGCGCAGGTACTCCATCGTGTGGCGCTTCTGTTGCATGGGGTAGGTTTCGGGATCGTCGACCCAGCCCACCACCGTGACCGAGGTGGCCTTGAGCTCGACCGCCTGGCCGACGGCGGGGCTGGCGACGAGCACGCCCTCGACGCTCACGGCGCAGCCCGTGCCGAGGCGCTTGATCTCCTCGGCGTAGTTGGGGAGCGTCGCCTCCGCGATGACCTGGATCGGCGCGAAGCACGAGCCGTCGTGCACCTGCACGAACGAGAGCCCGGCCTTGCTGTCACGCCGGGTCCGCACCCAGCCCTGCACCGTCACCGCGCTGCCCACGGGGACCTTGCCCGAGAGACAATCCGCGATCCGCACCACGCTCATGAGACCACTCCACCGAGAGTCCGGCGTCTATCCGGGCCGGGAGGGGGCGCCCACACCCACGGCGTCGGGGCGCGCGGTGTCACGGGACGTTGGCGTCCGGTGTCACCCGCGCCGCCGCGCCTCGCCCCGGTCCGCCACGAGCCCGAGCCGGACGAGCCGCGCCGCGACCGCGCTCGCCGAGCGCCCGAGCGCCGTCGCCAGCGCGTCGAGCGTGTCGCCGTCCGTCCAGCCGTTCGAGAGGTCCTCGTCCTCCTCCTCCGTCCACGCCTTGCCCGAGGCCGCCGGGGCGTCCAGCGCCGGCGCCTCCCGGATCACCCGGCGCACGAGCGACTCGGTGACCTCGCGCACGGACGGCTTCGGGGGGGCGGCGCCCCGCTCGGCCGGCACCACCCCCTTCGCCTCCGTCACGAAGCGGCTCGGCGCGTCGGTCGGCGCGTGCAGGAGCACCTGGTCGATGGCGCGGGTGAGCCCGACGTAGAAGACGCGGCGCTCCTGCTCGATCCACGGGCTCTGGGCGATGCCGTCGGGCTCGTCCACCGTGCCGGGCACGTGGCCGCGCTGCTCGGCGGGGCACGCCCCCTCGATGAGCCCGGGGAGCACGACGCAGCGCCACTCCAGCCCCTTCGCCTTGTGGATGGTCGAGGCCCACACGCAGGCCTCGGGGGACCGTCCGAGGGTGGGGTCCAGCGTCTCCAGCGCCTTGGCCGCCTCGGCCGGGCGCACGCCGAGCCCGTGGAGCAGCGCGTGGACGGCGTGGAACGTGGCGATCGCGAGCTCCTGGTCCTTCTCGGAGCGGAGGCGCGCGCGGAGCTGCTCCTCGATCTCCACGTTGTCGACGAGGCGGTCGAGCGCCGCGCCCGCGGTCGACGCGCGGCCCATCGTGTCGAGGAGGTGGAGGAGGTCGGCGAACGCCGCGAGCGCGCTCTTCCCCTGGCCGAGCTCGGCCGCGAGCGAACGGTCCCGCAACACGGCGCGGAGGCCCCGGGCGCCGTGCTTCGCCACCTGACCCGCGAACGCCTCCTTGCGGATGAAGCGGTCGGGCGCGAACACCACCGGCCACACCTCGTCGAACGTCACCGGCGCGTCGGAGGTGGCGTGCCGCAGGTAGGCGAGCGCCAGCTCCGGGCCCCGCCCCCGCGTCAGGAGCGAGATGTCGTCCGTGCGCATCGGCACCCCCGCCGCCGCGAGGGCCGCGAGCGCCGCCGCCCCCTGCGTGCGCCCCCGGTAGAGCACCGCGATCTCGGACGCCTCCCACCCGTCGGTGAGCAGGCGCACGACCGTGCCGCCGATGTCGTCGACCTCGCGGACGAGGCCCGGCGTGCGCCCGCCGCCCACCACCGTCAGCGGCGCGCGCGCCACGTTGTGCCGGATGACGTTGTTCGCGGCGGCGGCGAGGGTGGCGCCGAAGCGGAAGCTGCGGGAGAGCGGGTAGGTGTGGGTCGGGAGGGTGGGGAACGTGGCGGCGAAGTCCCGGAAGAACCGCGGGTGGGCGCCGCACCACTCGTTCACGCCCTGGTCCTCGTCGCCGACGGCGAGGATCGTGGTCCCGGGGTGGGCGAGGCGGCGGAGCAGCTCGACGCGCCCGGGGTTCACGTCCTGGAACTCGTCGACGAGCACGTGATCGATGGGCCCGAGCAGCCGCGGGTGCTGCCCGAGCACGCCCACGGCGGTGCGCACCATGTCCTCGAACGCGACGCGGATGCCGTCGGTCGTCCGCTGCTCCTCGAGCTCCCGGTACGCATCCACGAACGCGGGCTCCGACGGGAACGCCGCCTTCGCGGGCGAGACGAGGTGCGCCTTCCAGAACCGCACGGCGTCGGCGATCTCGTCGGCGGTCTCGATCGCGTCCCGATGCGCGGGCCACACCGCGCGCGCCCACCGCAGCGTGCCCTCCGGCTCGATCTCGTAGCGCCGCCCGAGGTGCCGTTGCGCCGCGCGGAGCACCTCGAAGCCGAGCGCGTCGAACGTCGTGACGCGAACGCCCTCGATCCCCGTCGCGGCCAGCCGCTCGACGAAGTGCTCCTGGATCGCCTTGTTGTACATCACCACGCGGATCCGCGCGGGTGCCACCCCCCGGGCGACCAACGCCCCGACGCGCCCCACGAGCGTCGTCGTCTTGCCCGCGCCGGGGACCGCGCGCACGACGGCGTGGGCGTCGAGCGGGTGGTCGATCACCGCGCGTTGTTCGGGGGTCCAGTCCATCGGGGCGGGGGCGGTAACCCGGTCGGGGGTCGGTTGGTTCGACTTGGGGGTGGAGCGGCGGGCGCGGCGGGCTCCTGCGGGCGCCCCCCGCCCGCCGGGCCGGGCGGGTCGGGCTCCTCCGGGCGCGCGCTCCCGCGCTTGGTCGGCCGGGCGCGGACGCCCGGCCGGACCGGCCGGCGGAGCCGGCCGCCCTCCGGAGCCCTGGCGCGGGGATCCGTTGCGCACGCACGGGAAGCGGCCCCCGAGTGACCGAAGTCGAAGGGATGTAGGGGGTTTGTGTGACTTCGGTCGCGAATTGCGGGCCGCCGCCACCCAAATCAGGGCCGATTCGTGTGAAAGGCGCGGTTTCCCTTCCCTCCCAGCCCCGATATCCGAAAATTGCCATCAACAGCCTACCGCCCTGTGACCGAAGTCGAAGGGGTGTAGGGGGTTTGGGCGACTTCAGTCACAACTCCCCTCCCGGCAGCCATGCGACCGTTCATCCGCGAGCCGCGCGAGGGTGGCTGGAGGACGTCACTACCGTCTTGTCAAGGAGGCGCCCGTTCCTACGTAGCGTGAGGCGGACAAGGCTCCGCCAGGACCGGAGGCGTCCCCTCCAGCCGGCGGCGGCGGGGGCAAGTCACTCCGAGTGAGAGTGGCGCCGAGGCAAGCGGCACCGAACTGGAATCCAGGGCGCGGTCGGGGCCTGCGATCGGGCTCGGACGACGGCACATGCCTTGAAAACCGGCGTTTCATCGTGGGGGCGTCGCCCGAGCGGGTGTCGCAGTCTCGTTCGGTGCCGCTTGCCTCGGGGGGATTCTCGTTGGGCAGGGCTTGGGTCCACGGTGGGCACCCGCGCGGGGGCCATCGCGCGCGCTCGACGACCGTGGGCACCCGCCCGGGGGCTAGCGCGC
>JAKFCH010000343.1:0-25575 GCA_036676765.1 Deltaproteobacteria bacterium | reverse complement strand
TCGCGCGCAGGAGCCCCTCGAGGAAGGTGTAGGCCCAGGCCTCGGGCGCGAAGATGGAGGGCAAGAGCAGCAGCTCCAGGCGCTGCTGCGAGGCGCCCACGGCCGCCACCACGGTGACGCTGCGCAAGGGCGCGCCCTCGGGGGCCCCTTGCGGCTGCGCACCGCCGTCGGGCGCGGGGCCGCTGGGCGCGCCCGGGTCGGCGGGCTGCGGACAGCCGGTGAGCGGGAGGAGGGTGACCAGCAGAACCAACCCGATGTGACGCAAATGCCCCTCCCCGACGGGTCGAAGCGTACGTCGCGCCGTCGCTGCCTGTCAACGACCGGCGCGGGCCCCCGGATCGCCGGGAAGGGCGCGGACCGGGGCCCGAGCACGACGTCGTAGAGGCGCGGGCATCGCGTCTGCCGGGGGCGAACGGGGGAGGAACCCCAGCTCTCGGCTCACTGCCCCGCCGCGCCGCGGGCCCAGGGCTCGAGCGTACGGGCGAGCACCTCGGCCACCTTCGCGTGCCCGGCCACCGTCGGGTGCACGTCGTCCAGGAACATCTGCCCGGGGTCGGTCCCGACGAAGGCCGCGGGGGTGTCCGCGATGGGCGCTCCCGACGAGGCCGCGGCCCGCCGCATGGCGGCGCGGTAGTCATCCCGGAAGTCCCCCACGATGCCGGCGGCGGGATCCCGCACGCACGGGAGCACGAGGTACGCCGCGCTCCCGCCGCGGTCGGCCACCATGCGGGCCATGGCCGCGAGGTTGGCCTCGTAGTCGGGGAGCGGCACCCGGATCTCGGCCGGCTCCGGCGGTCGGCTCGACGGGGCCGGCGACTCGCGGGGGGGCTGCAACCCCACCCAGACGCGCTCCATCGCGCCGCCGTAGCGCACCTCGCGCACCCACTCGCGGAGGATCAGGAAGGCGCGGCTCTGGTCGAGCACCGGCAACGTCGCGGGGAAACGGTCGGCGTCCGAGCGGCTCGTCCTCTGGGCGTCGCTCCACAACGTGGCGATCACGAGGAGGTCGGGCTCGTAGTCGAGGAGCCGGTCGTCCAGGGCACGGCGGGCCTGCCAGGAGGACCACCCCGGCGTGCCCGCGTTGAGCACGGTGATGTTGGGGTCGATCTGCTGGAGCGCCACCTGGACCCGGTAGGCGAAGGTGTCGCCATCCGCGACGAGCACGCCGAACACCGTGGAGTCGCCGACGAGCAGGACCCGCCGGATGCCCGCCGGCTTCGGGATCGGCAGCTCGCCCCCGCGCAGGCCCCGGCTGTTCACGAAGGTGCCGCCGGGGATGCCGAAGGACCGCTGGCCACCCACGCGCGCGCGCCAACCCGTCACGATGTCGCCCACCATGTTCGGCTCGTTGGGATCGGCCTCTCCGGGAAAAGCTTCGAGCGAGCGGCTCCGCGGCAGGAGCGATCGGCCCGCCGCGCGCGCCACCGCCTCGGACAGGACCAGGGCCGTCATCAGCACGGCCAACGAGAACAGCACCCGGCGCATCATCGTGCACGCCTATCAAGTGCCCGAGCAATAGCGCGCCAGCGCGGACGAACTCACCGGCTCGGCCCGCCGGGTGGACCCGCGTGCGCGATGTGCCCTACACTGGCGGCCCCATGGAGATCCTCTTGACGCTGAGCAGCCTCACCCTCCTCGCCGCCCTCGTCGGCTGCGGCCCTGGCGATTGCCCCGACGGCGAAGGCCGTGCGAACGACGGCATCTGCTACGCGCTGGCCGTGGACTCGGGCGAGCCCGCGGACACCGACACCGACACCGACACCGACACCGACACGGACACGGACACCGACACCGACACCGACACGGACACGGACACCGACACCGACACCGACACGGACACGGACACCGACACCGACACCGACACCGACACCGACACCGACACGGACACGGACACGGACACCGATGCCGACACCGACGCCGACACGGACGTCGACACCGACACCGACACGGCGAGCCCGACGGCGGTGGTCGTCGAGGGCACGCTCGAGGTGGCCAGCGTCCCGAGCGCCGAGGCGGTTTGCCGCATCGTCGCCTGGGGCGGGACCGATCCCGGCTCCGACCCCAACTACGGCAACGCGGAGGTGGCCTGCCCGACCGAGTCCGGCGTCCCCGTTGCGTTCAGCGTGACGATCGACCCCGCGGGCGGCACCGACCTGTACGTGCTCGGCGCGGTGACCGAGCCCACCGGCGTCATCACCGAGAACTGGGCCGAGGCGAACCCCTACACCGCGAGCGTCGGCACCGTCACCTCCGGAGTGGTCATCTCGATCCCGGCGGCGCGGTAGTCGACGGCGCGACGATCGCGGCGCGAGGCGCGCACGGCGGCCGCCCCCAGGGCCCCTACGTGCGCGCCCGCGCCAGCGCGTCCAGCACGGCCGCGGCCTTGAGCTCCATCTCGTCGACCTCGGCGACGGGGTCCGACAACGTCACCACCGCGCCGCCGACGCCCACGGAGGCCTCGCCCCCCGCGAGCACCGCCGCGCGGATGAGCACGGAGAGATCGGCGCCTCCGCACGTCGAGAGGTAGCCGACCACGCCCGCGTAGAGGCCGCGCGGTCCGCCCTCGAGCGCGTCGAGGAGCGCCATGCTGCGCAGCTTCGGAGCGCCGGTCATCGAGCCCGGCGGGAACGCCGCCCCGAGCACGTCCACCGCGCCCAGCCCCGGCCGGAGCCGCCCGGTGATCGTGCTGACGAGCTGGTGCACGGTGGCGTAGCTCTCGACGTCGTAGAGCCGCGGCACGGCCACGGAGCCGGGCCGACACACCCGGCCGAGATCGTTGCGGAGGAGGTCGACGATCATCAGGTTCTCGGCGCGGTCCTTCTCCGAGGCCTCGAGATCGGCGCGGGCGGCGGCGTCCGCGGACGCATCCGGTGATCGGCCGCGCGTGCCCTTGATGGGCTGCGCCGTGACCGTGCCGTCCGGACGCACGGACAGGAACCGCTCCGGCGACGACGACAGGACCGCCACCTCCCCGAAGTCGAGGAGCGCGGCGAACGGCGCGGGGTTCACGCGGCGCAACACGCGGTAGGCGGCGGCGGGCGCGACGTCGTAAGGGAAACGCACCTCGTTGGTGAGGCAGAGCTCGTAGCTCTCGCCCTCGTGGAGGTACGCGCGGGCGGCGTGCACCCGGTCGAGGTAGGCGGCGCGGTCGTGGCGCCAGGCGAGCGCGAGGGGCGGGAAGCGCGCCTGCGTGACGGCGGAGTCGGGGGAGCTGGGGGCCGCGGGACGGACGAGGGCCACGGGCGCTACCGGTGCGTCCGCGAGGAGGGTCGTGAGGGCGCCGACCCACGCGCGGTTGTCGGGGTGATCGAAGGCGAGGAGGTGCGTGGCGCCGCGCACATGGTCGATCACGACGGCGCGGTCGAGGAAGACGAGCTCGGCGTCCGGCCGCGCGGAGGGATGCGGGATGGGCGCGCCCATGTCGCCCCGAAGCTCGTACCCGAAGGCGCCGACGAAGCCGAGCGCGAACGGGAGGTCGCCCACGGGCGCGCGCGGCGGGCCGAGCGCGGCGCGGAGGAAGTCGAGGAGGCGCTCGTGCCGCACCTCGGGGGCCGATCCCGCGCGACGGACGGTGAGGGTGTGCCCGGGCGCGCGGTAGGAGACCGTGTACGCGAGGGGTCCCGACGCATCTCCGAGGATGGACCAGCGGGTGCCGACCGGGGTGGCGGCCCCGTCGAGCCAGACGGAGGGCGCGTTCTCGAAGAGCCGGCCGTGGAGCCACTCGCCGTCGACGGAGCGGGGGAGCGTGACGTGGAGGAGGGCGGGCGCGGTGTCCGCCGGCGGGGGCGGGGCGTCGGACGGCGTGGTGGATCGCCCTCCCCCGGCGCGCGCGCCGTCACGACGGTTCCACGCCGCGGCCTCCTCCAGGAAGTTCGAGAGGATTCGCGCGCCGAACGTGCTCGCGATGGACTCCGGGTGGAACTGCACGCCCCACCACGGGAGCGTGGCGTGGCGGAGCGCCATCCGTACGCCGTCGTCGGTCGCGACGGCGGTCGGGATCAGCGTGTCGGGGAGGTCGACGCACGCGAGCGAGTGGTAGCGCACCATCTCCGTCGGCGACGGCACCCCCGCGAACAGGCCGGTTCCATCGTGCACGACGGGCGAGAGCCGCCCGTGCCGGGGCGAGGGGGCGTGCGCCACCCGGCCACCGGCGTGGTGCGCCATGAGCTGCATCCCGAGGCACACCCCGAGGCACGGCGGACGCCCGGGCCGAAGGGCCTCCGCGCTGTATCGGGCGTCGGCCGGGCGGTCGGGGCGGCCGGGCCCCGGGGAGAGCACGACCGCGTCGAAGGCGCTCCAATCGAGCGCCGGGAGGGCCGCGGCGTCGTGCGCGATCACCTCGGGGAGCCGGCCCGTGACCGCGGCGAGGCCGTGGGCGAGGTTCCACGTGAACGAATCGTAGTGGTCGACGAGCAGGACGCGCACGGGCGCGTTCTAGCCCGGGGCCGGGTGGGGTGACGGAGCGGGATCGCGCCCGGTGGCACGTCGCCGGTCCGCGCGCCTCCAGGTCCGGGGGGACGAGGTGGCGGAGGATGCCGCGCTCGCGCTCGACTCCGTGGAGCGCGATCCCGCGAACTCCCTCGTGAAGTCACAAGGTGTCGACGACCACCTGGATCGGCGGCCCGTCGCGCTCTCCCTCGAGGGCGCCGCTGCGCGTGAGGGCGTCGAGCAGCGCGTCGGTCGTGGTGCGGGCGCAGGCCGGGGCGATGTGGAAGCTGTCCACGAAGCAGTCGGCCGGGAGCGGCGCGCAGGTCATGTCGATCAGATCGGCTCCCGCCGAGGTGACCTCTCGCGGCAGCTGGGACCCGGGTTGGGAGGCACACCTGCCGCCGGTGTACTGCGGCGCCAGGACGAAGACCGCCCGTGCGCCGTTGGCGCGCGCCAGCTCGGCCAGCTCGCGCACGAACAGCACCGGCACCACGGCCGCCTGCGGCTTGCCGGGTTGCATCGGCTGGCTCACCGAGAACCCCCCACCGCCCTGCTGGCCGTAGGACAGCAGTCGCGACGCGGCGGTACGCACACGCGCGGCGCCGGAGCCGCCGTGGACCGCGGCGACCGCCCGGTTCACGACGGTGTCCAGCAGCGCGTCCCGGGCCTGGACGCGCGCGTCCAACGCCCGCTCCCGCGTGGCCACGACGGCGCTGGACCCGTAGACGCGCTCGACGACGAGCGGATCGTCGGCGCCCGCCAGCTCGAAGTACATCTGTCGCGCCATCGCGTCGACGCCCAGGTTGATGATGAACATGGCCGTGTTCGCGTAGAAGACGACGACCCGCGGCCGATGACCCGCGCCGAACACGTGGTCACGGAGCTCCAGGAACCAGTGGCCGGCGAACGTGCCGTTGTGTGCCAGGACAGCCACGCGTTGCGACTGTACGGCCATCCGGTCGCGGACCACCGACACGTCGATGCCCGAGGCCGCCACCGAATTCCCGAGCACGACCACGTCGACTGGCGCCGCGGCCCCGAGCTGCTCGGCGATCCGGGCCGGCAGCTCGCCGTCGGTGCGCGGGGGCACGGCGGAGAGCGCGGCGAGCCCCGCGAGGATCACGAGCGCGAACGCCACGGTGACCCGTGCGTCAAAACCGAAAGTAGATGAAGTCACGTGCCGTGTCGCGGGAGAAGAGGAAGATGACCAGGGCACACGCGCCCCAGCCCGCGCCAAGGAGGAATGGCCGTTCGTCGATCCGGAGACTCCGTCTCGCCAAGGCCCGCTCGACCACGAGCGAGAGGACGAGGGCGCCGCCGCAGAGGGCCGCGACCGCCCCCATGGCCGTCGTGAGCACCGCATGGTCCGGCGTCCCGAGCCATGGCGCCTGGGTGACGATCCAACGCAGCCTGGCAAGGTTCGTCTCGCGGAAGATGAGCCACCCCACACAGGTGAATGCGAACATGGCCGCGATGGCGACTGGGCGCACCCACGCGTGTGTTCGGACGCGCTCCGGGATCACGACGCGACCGGCGCGATACGCGGACAAAAGCGTGGCGTGGTACCCACCCCAGATCACGAAGTTCCAGGACGCGCCGTGCCAGAGCCCGCTCAGCAGGAGCGCGCCGTAGGTCGCGCCGAGCCGTCGCAAGGGGCCGCGCCCCGTGCCGCCGAGCGGGACGTAGAGGTACTCGTGGATCCACGAGGACAACGAGATGTGCCACCGACGCCAGAACTCGGAGGGGCTGGCCGCGAGGTAGGGGTGCTCGAAGTTCCTGGTGAGCTCCAGCCCGAGCATGCGGGAGGTGCCACGGGCGATGTCCGTGTATCCCCCGAAATCGGCGAGGATCTGGATCGCGAACCCGACCGTGCCCGCCGCGATCAGGAGCTTGCTCGGGTGCTGCACCGCGAAGACGCTGCCCACGTACAGGCCGATGGTGTCCGCGATTGCGACCTTCTTGACCGCGCCCCAGAAGGCGAGCCCGAGCCCCGACCGCACCCGTTGCCAGTCGAGCGTGCGTGCCACCTCGACCTGGGGCAGGAGCGACCGCGCCCGCTCGATCGGCCCGGCGACGAGCTGGGGGAACATCACCACGAACGTCGCATAGTCGAGGAGGTTCCGCCGCGGCTCCAGTGTCCCCTTGTAGACGTCGAACGTGTAGCTCATCGTCTGGAACGTGTAGAACGAGATCCCGACGGGCAGGAAGATCCCGAGGGCTGCCACGCTGGGTTGCAGACCGAGCTGGGCCTGGAGGGCGGCGAAGCTCTCGATGAAGAAGTCTAGGTACTTGAAGGCGCCGAGGAGGAGCATGTTCCCGGCGACGCTCACCATGAGCCACGCCTTGGCCCGCGTCGGCTGGCGCTTCATCGCGAGGCCCACGGTGTAGTCGAGCAACGTCGAGTACACGAGCAGGATCAGGAACCAGGGGTGCACGCGCCCGTAGAAGTACAGGCTCGAGATCAGGAGCACCGCGTTCTGGCCCAGGCGGGACTGGAACGACCAGTACGCCGTGAACACGATCACGAAGAACGCCAGGAACTCGATCTGCACGAAGGTCATGGAGCCCTGGGACCGAGGATCGCCGCGGCACGGGCGGTATCATGGCCCGGCACGGAGCACACATCCTCGTCCATGCGCACCTGCGGCGGCGGATGGCGGTCCTCCCGCCATCCGCAGGCGACGGCGGGTCTACTAGAAGTAGAAGTTCAACCACGAATGAGCCTGTCATCGATGCGATAGAAGCGTGGCGTAGGACATCGCGTAGGACAAACGGAGACGCGACTACGAACACTCCCGCACGGATGCGCACGGCTACCGCGGAATCAACCACGGCCACCGCTCCAGCGCCTCGACGAGCGCCCGAAGATCCTCCGGGTTGAGCGTCGCAGCCCGCGCGAGCATCTCCGGGGTGGCCTTCAAGTCCTCCAGCCGCGCCAGCAGGGCGTGCGGCATCAGCGGCGACGGCTTGAGGAGGAAGGTGTCGTCCACCACGAGGCGGTAACCGGCTCGCGAACATGGTGGTCCCTGAGCTACCTTCACGCCATGCCCGATGCGTTCGCCTCACCACCAGACCCGAAGGTCGCGCGCATCGAGCGCCGGGGCCTGCGTGCGTCCATGGGGGCGCTCGCCGTCCTGTCTCTCGCCGATGTCGTCGCCCTCCTCCCTGGCCGAGACTCGTACTGGCGCGCATGGGTGCCCGAACGCGTGGCGCCAGTGGGGCCCGACCTGAACCTGTACATCTGGGAGGACGTCGTGACCGCCCTTCGTGCGGCATCGGGGGCCTTGAAAGCCGCGCAGTCCGCGCCATCTCCGAGGCCTCGGGCGCCCCGACGCGGGACGGAACCTGCGCCGCGCCGGGTCTCCTGTGGGTGAAGACGTGAGCCCCCACGCCGCTACGGCTCCCGCGGCCCGTGCAGGTACTGCGACGCCCCCGGCGCGGTGACCGGCAACCCCTGCGCCCTCGCCGCCGCGGTGGAGGCCGACTGGGCCTTGCGGGTGCCCGGGGCCTACGAGCCGATCCAGCACCTTCGGCACGTCGTGGGCGCCCTGCGCCATCGGACCGGCGAGGACTGGATGCTCGAGCACGACCCGGGGCCCGGGGAGGCGGGCCCGAGGAGCGGTTCACTGTTCGGCGTGGGGGCGAGGTGGTCGTCGAGGCTCGGAGCGTGGTGCGGGATCTGGCGGCGCGGGACGCGGCTGCTGGGTTGTGGCGAGGAACGTTGAGTCGGTGCCCATTTCAAGAGCGGTCTAAACGGCCTGATTGACTCTGTTTTTCATGAAATAATGGGGTTTTCAAGAGCGGTCATCGGGCTCAGGGTATCGTGCGCCGCACCACTCGGAGCGTCTCATGGCGAAGCAGTTGCCCCTCCTCATCCCGGTCATCCACGAAGACATCAAGGGCCTGGAGATGGGGATCCTCGAGTCCGGGGTGCCGTACCTCTCGGGGCGAGGCCTCGCGAAGCTCTGCGGCGTGGCGCCGGGCGTGATCCACACGTGGACCCCCGTGTATGACCCCAACACGATCACGGGCCGAGACGCGACGCTCCGCGACCTGCTTCGAAAGTACGACTACCACGAGCCCACCCTGTACGTGCAGGTAGAACTCGGAGGGAAGCGCACGAACGCCTTCCCCGCGGACGTGTGCAACGCGGTGCTCGAGTACTACGCCTTCGAGAGCCGCGGCGACACGACGGAGGCCATGAAGAACTTCCGCTCGCTCGCTCGCGGCGGGCTGCGGACGTTCATCTACCAGAGCCTGGGCTACGACGCGAGCGGCGCGCCGTCCGGTTGGGTTGACTTTCAGCAGCGGCTCACCCTCAACAAGTTGTCGCCCGGGCTCTTCAGCGCGTTCTCCGAAATGCACAAGCTGGTCCTCCTGGCGATCCAGGGCGGATTGGTTGTCAACCACAAGACCATCCCCGACATCAGCATCGGCAGGGTCTGGTCCGGTCACTGGACCAAGGAGAAGCTGGCGGAAACGTACGGCGAACGCGAGAAGTACGAGCACACCTATCCCGACAGCTACCCCCAGTCTGCGCAGAACCCGTACGACGCGTACGCGTACCCGATCGCGGCGCTCGGCGAGTTCCACACCTGGTTCCAGGGAACCTACGTGCCCCAGTACTTCCCCAAGTACGTCCGCGACAAGGTGAAGGACGGCGCCATCAAGCCCGCCCAGGCGGCGGCGCTTATTACTACCGTCCGGACCAACCTGATGATCGGATCGGGAACCAAGTAGCCGGGGCCCGCTGGGCAGATGACGCTCGGCTCGACCTCCTTCGAGATCGAGCCGAGCGCGCCCTCTGCCTACCCCTTACGCGCGTTCTTCCCGCAGGATCCGCACTCGTCGCCTGCGTTTCCCCGCGCGGTGTTGAGCGCCGACTCGAGGTCGGCCTCGTCTTCGAACTCGGCAACGCGAGGGTCCCCCGTCGCGAGGAGCTCACGACCCAGATCGAGGGCCTCCTCGATGCCGAGGTCCTGGTCGATGTACGTCCCCTCGTGAATGGGACACTCGCTGACCGCACCCACCTCGATGAGGAGACCCATCGCGATCTCCGCCGCTACCTGTTCATTCTCGTACTGATTCTTCGCCGATCCCATGTGCCCTCCCGGACATGTAGAGAGTCTACGAAGGTTCCGGCGGAGTGCCAACTCGATCACGACCGGCGGGTTCGATCTTCTGGAAGATCGCCAAATCACACGAAGACCGTGTTCGCGAGCTCGGCTCTCCTCGCGAGACCCGGAGCCGTGCCAACGCCGCTTCACCAGCCCCCTCCCAGACGCACCGCCACGCGGGCGCGGTCTAGGCGGACCTACGTCCGCGCGCCGGGCTGTTCGGAGCGGGCCCCGGGACTGGTGGGGGCGTCCGGCGCCCACCGCTCGCGCAGGGCCTCCCGGTTCGGGCTCTTCCCGTCGGTCCTCTGTCGTAGCGGGCGCCCATTGAGCTCCCAGTACGGCGTGCCCGCGAGGGTCGGGTGGATCCACACCGTGAGCGTGTCTGGGTGGATCCTCAGGAGCTCGTCATCGAAGAGGGTGTGCAGGTCGGCCCGAAGAAGGAGCCCGTTCGTGGAGGCGTTGAGGCCCGACACCGCGTGCGGTCGGATGTGCGCCGCCTCGAGGACCTCCTCGGGGCCGTGCCCCGAGACCGCGCATGCCTGGGCGTAGGAGTAGAGGAGCTCCTTGCGGAACATGGGCTGACCCTGGCGGATGCGACGGGCGACCTGCTGCCACCGCGCAGGGTCGTTCCTCGCGGCGTCCTCCACGAGGTCCTCGAGTTGGTCGTCCGCCATGACGTCGGGCCCGGGGGTCGGCCCGCCGAGCGCCAGGATGTCGGACACGTTCCGCAGCCGGATGCGCCTGGACTCCGGGAGGCCGTCGAGCGCCGGGTCCTCATCTCCCCAGCGGAAAATAGCAGATCGAGTCTCCTGGAGGTGGATGTCGCAACGCCAGTCCACGTGGTTCGCGTGGCTGTCTCCGTGAGTCGCGAGGAACTCCATCACCCAGCCCCGGAGCTGCTCCACGGTCGCGATGAAGTAGGACGGCGGCCCCTCGACGCGCTTCTTGCCGCGGCCGCTCCCCTTCGCCTTGATGAAGAACACGTAGAGCTCAAACGGCTCGCCCTGGATGGCAGGAAGACCCGCCTGCCCCTCAAACCAGGCGCGGTTCACGTTCGGGAAGTAGCCGCTGAAGGGGCCGACGACTCGGGCCGGCCGCCCGCCGAGCGTGAACTTCGCGGGATCCTTCGCGGTCCCGGCTGGGTCAACGTACTGGCGGTAGGCCGGGCCGAGGTCCGTCTGCAGAAGTTCAAGGGTGGCGGCCTTGGCGTCGGAAAGCAGCACGTGGGATCCGTCGTGATGCCGGGATACTGCACGAGGAAGCGGTCGCCGGCAACCGGGGAACCATCATCGTTTACACTTCGACCACCCGCCGCGTCTCACGCATCCGCCGAAGCCGAGTGGCGGCACGCCGGCGCCGCCTTACCAGCGCCCGCCCCTCCCGAACCACGACGCGGGCGCGCTCGAGTCGCCCCTCGTCCGGCGTGGCCAGGTCGACGATCGCCCCGATGAGCCCGGGGAGGTCCCCGGCGCCGATGGCGATCAGCTCCTCGATGGAGAGGATGCCGTCCGCGAGCGCGAACGCAGTGGAACGCGCGAGGCGGCGTAGGGCGTAGACGAGGGCCCGGGTCTCGGCGCGGCTCACGTGAACGACACGAGCCGGTCGGCGACGGCCTTGCTCCACTCGTCGCGCGCCCACAGGAGCCGGGCGGTGGCCTCGCGCACCGTGCACTTCCACCACCCAGCCGCCGCCGCCGAGCTCGGGGAGTCGAGCACCACCCACTGCACGGCCTGCTCCCGCCAGCCCTGCTCGCGGCCCGTCGAAGGGGTCGCCCGTGCGGGTGCGGTGGCTCGTGCCTCCTCGTCGGCATCCTGCGCCCGGGACAGCACAAACGGGAGGATGCGCTTCACGGAGGCGCGCACGTCCGGGCAGAGGGAGATCCCGACGTTGGCCGTTGCCGCATCGGCGTCGGTACCGCGAAACGGATCGGCGCCGGCCACCCGCATGCCGACCTGTTCCGTACGACGACGGCGCCGGATCTTGTCGACCAGGTGGAGCAGCCGGGACACCGCCAGGGTCCGCAGGAAGCGCGTGACGCTCGCTCGGGTGGGGTCGTAGGCGGACGGTCGACCGTTGGAGAGAAGGACGCTCTCGCACACGATGCCGACCAGATCCTCCGGGTCGATGTTGTAGTGCTCGCACGTGAGGGAACACGCGCTGAACACCGCGGCCCGAACGTCCGGGTAGTGCACCTCGAGGTCGAGGCCGCGCCCATCGCTTCTGCCAGGAGCGGGGACGTGATCGCGGAGGGGGGTAGCCGCGGGCGTCTGCTGAGGTCCGGTGTAGGCGAGCTGCATTCGGATTCCTGACGGTGCCGTCATTATACCGAAAACGCTACGGATTTCCATCGGTTTAGTCCGCTATCCGCACGCTCGGAGCTGCTCGCGCACGGCCGCCCGAAGCAGCTCGGGATCGAAGCCGGGGCACTGGGTCGCGGTGGTCGTGGGCTCGTGTTCTCGATGCCCCTCGATGTCGTCCGCAGAGAGTCCGAACCGGCGGCACACGTCCACGACGGTGGCAACGAGCACGGCCCATCCGTCGGCCGGGACGGGGCCGAGGTGGTAGCGGCCGGCGATGCAGACGCCGATGCTGTCCGCGTTCTGCCCCTCGTCGTGGGCGCCTACCTGGGCCTCGGGCCTGCCGGCCGACCGGACCCACGACCCGCCTGGAGAGGTGCGGTGGACGAGCTCGTGGTAGCCGATGGTGCGGTAGCCGCGGCGCTGGTGCTCGGCCATGATCGCGGAGACCGAGGTGTACTCGGGGCCGGCGGTGTGGTGGGCGATGACGCGGCGGATGGTGCGGGTCACCGCCCGCCGTCCAGCCCGCGCTCGATCCGGTCGAGCCGGCGGAGGATCTCATCGTAGCGGGCGAGCGCGAGGGACTCGGCCGCGGCGTTGCTGGCGGCCACCTCGCGCCGGATCTGGTTGGTGGCAGCGTCGAGGCGTGAGTCGATGCGCTGGTCGACGCGAATGTCGACTCGGGCGTCGACGCGGTCGTCGACCCGCTCGTCCATCGCCGAGAGGTCGCCGTCGCGGGTGACCATGCCGACCCCGCCGGCGCCCGCTGCGCCGACGAGGGCGGTGACGAGCAGCGCGATGAGCCCCGAGGGAACCGAGACGGTGATCGGCTTGTTGTGCCAAGCGGGGGAGCGGGCGGGATCGGCCATGAACCTCTCGGGGCGGCGCTCTTCCCCTACCGATCGGTCAGCGTTCTTCCTCGAACCGGACCAGCCCGCCCTTCACGTACTCGTTCCGCTGCTCGTCCCCGAGGTGGGTGTCCATGCGGAGGGTCTCCGTCAGGATGCGCCCGTAGAGCCAGCCGTGGGGGTCGAGGTCGCGGTACGGCGCGGCCGCGGTGGGTGCCGCGGCGAACTGCTGGATCGCGGGCAGGTAGCCGACGGGGAGGCGGGCGCCATCGGCGTCGGTGAGGATGCCCCCAAGCGTGCGCGGGGTGTCCGCCGGCGCCGCGATCGCGTCGGCACCGGAGTAGCCGGCCGTGTACCAGTCGGGGGCCACGCCCGCGGTGTGGATGGCGGTCGTCTCGACGCCGTCGTCCCATGCGATCTCGACGGACCGCCCCACTGGGCCGAGGGACCGGGCCGTGCGCGCCCCGCTCGGCGAGGTGTTCAGCGCGTACGCTGGCGTCCACTGGAGGGAGCGGCCCCAGGCGGGGCGCTTGAGGATCCGCACGCGGCCGATCATCAGCACGCCGTACTCGAAATAGCCCTCGGTCGTCGGGTGCTTCGTCGTACGGAGCATCAGCGTGTCGGTGGAGAGCATCGCCTCCGTGATGAAGAAGCCCCCCGGCATCCAGAGATCGAGCGAGCCGCTCGCGGCGTCACCGGCGTCGTAGGCGTCGAGCTGGACGCGCGCGCTCGGGTAGTCGCCGGCGGCGCCGGCGCTAAGCCAGGCGCCCGCCTGGTTGCCGCGCACCTTGCGGATGACGCCAGCGCCGAGGTTCACGTGTGCGCCGCGGAGCGAGCCCTCGGAGAAGTGGAACGGCGCTGCGGACCCGCCGGCCACCGGGATGATCTGCCCGCGCGAGCGGGAGAACGCGAGGCTCTGGATGCGGAAGTCGAGGTTGGAGACGTGGTTGGCGCCGGTGAGGTCCCGGTACAGGTTGGCCTGCGGGAAGTTCACCCCGACCGCGAGGATGCCGAGCATGTCGCCGGCGCGCCAGCCGATGTCCATGCCGGTCCACGCGATGTCGTGGTCGATGGCGACCGAGGTCGTGCGGTGGGTCCGCCGCGGGGACGGGAACCGGCTCGGGTCGACGGCCTCGACGGGGTGCTCGTAGGCGACCCGGTGGGTCCAGCTGTCGCCCACCACGGTCGGCCCGCCGATGCCGTAGACCTGCAGCCCCTCCGTGAGGTGGATGGGGCTCGCGGCGCCCGGGAGGGTGCAGCCGCGCTGGGTGCCGTAGAGGCTGCTGGAAACGTTTCCAGCGGTGTAGGCCCCGGCCGAGTAGGCGACGCGGCGGAAGATGGCCTCGCTCACGCCCGTCACGCCCCACGAGACCCGCGTCGTGGTTTCGGCGCTGGACACGAGCGTGGAGCTCGTCCCGATCTGCTCCCAGGCGCGGACCGCGCGCGGCCCGTAGTCGATGAGCGACCCGCTGTAGGGGCCGTCCACCCGCGCCCACGCGCGCACGACGCCGGTGTTCCCGCTCCACACGCCGGTCCCCTTCTCGAGGGCGACACGGAGGACGACGCCGGCGGTCCCGTCGATCGCCAACGAGTCGATGGCCAGGCCGGTGTTGATGTCGCGGAGCTCCGCGGTCGTCGCCGTCAGCGTGACGGAGACCTCGTAGTCGTTCACCCCGTCGGAGATCCGCACGCGGTGCTGGGCGGTGCCGCTGACCAGGGTCACGTGGACCTCGTCGAGGATCCCGTCCTCGGCCGACGAGGAGATGCTCGGCGCGGCGGTGTAGGTGTACCAGTGCGTCGCGTCCCCGGTCGAGAGGGTCAGCCCTCGGTCGCCGAGCGCGGCGGCCCCGGTGCCGCCGAACGAGTCCACCGTCCAGATGGCCCCCGAGTCCGTCGGGAGGTCGATGGGGAGCCAGACGTGATCCCAGCCCGCGACGTTCGCGCCGGTGGTGAGGTCGTCGTCCTCGGCCATTCCGACGTTCGACCATCCGCCCACGTAGGCGGCACAGAGGGAGTCGTCGGTAGCCGCGTTGACCTGGCTCGTGTGCAAGAGGACCGCGCGGCCGCGCTCGGGGGCCACGGTGAGGTCGCGCAGGTACGTGCTCGCGTCGCCCTTGTAGAGGACCGTGCCGCTCGGCACGTGCGTGCCGTCGAAGTTGTGGGTCCACGTGAGCCCGCCGTCACGGGAGCTCCGGGTGGCCACGTCCCAGGTGGCCGTGACGTCGTGGTCGACGCCGTAAAGCCAGAGGACACCGTCGTCGTCGGCGAACATGGCGCACTCGGCCGCGTCGATCACGCCAACGGCGTAGTTCCCCCACTCGGTCAGGTCGGCCACGTCGCCGGCGTCGACCGCGTCCACCGACGAGAGCGGGAGCGAGGCGCTTGAGAGGACGCGGACGTAGGGCGCGAGTGTCGAGGCCGCGCGGGCGGCGTCGTACTCGATGGTCGCGATGTAGAGCACACCGGCGTGCACCGTCATGTCGGGGCACGCCTTGGCGGCGCTGGAGAAGGTTTCGACCAGATCGAGGGAGGCGCCCTGGTCGCTCGACACGTACTGGTAGATCGTGTCGGTGGTGTCCTGCTCCCAGAGCAGGACGGAGAGGAGGCCGTGGAGCTCCACCGCGCGGATGCGCTTGTAGCTGGCGCCGGCCTTCCCGAGCGGGGTCTTGAGGCAGGCGGACGACCCGAGCGTCCACGTGGCGCCGCTGTCGTCGCTGTACGACATCCGGATCTGGCTCGACGTGGAGCTCGTCTGGCGGATGTAGAGGCAGGCGATGCGGCCGTTCTTGGTCGACAGCGGGACGACGCACGAGACGGTGGCCGCGCCGGTGGTGGCGACGACCGCGTCGAACCACTTCCCGAAACGGTCCTGACGCCACGCCACGGCTTGCGAGCTCGTCTTCGTGACCGACGCGATCACGCGGCCCGTGCTCGGGATGCGCGCGACGTGCGGGCGCTTCCACTGGTTCGCGGTGGCGCTCCGGTCGATGAACTCCCAGCCGGTGATGAGGACCGGGGGGTCCCAGGAGTACGGGGCGCTCGCGCCGGTGTAGCCCCACCGGACGGTCGCGCGCCCCACCTGCCCCGCCTCCTGGGTCGTGACCTGGATGTCGGCGAGCGCGGAGGTGGTGGAGATCGGGTCGTCGAGCTCGCCGACGGAGAAGAGCGCGAGGGGCGAGTCGCGGTCCGCCGTGCAGCCGCCCGGCTTTGGCCCCGCCTGCGTCGTCGCGGTCATCGTGGCGCCGAGCGTCGAGTGCTCTGCGATGAGCAGCGCGAAAAGATCGCCCTCGGGTTGCGTATTCACGCCCATGTTGCTCCGCGCGGGTTGAATGCCGCGCCCTGATCGCGCGCTACACTCGGACCCTACCGAGAGGCTCCATGCGCTCCGTCCTCGTCCTCGTGACCCTGCTCGTCGGCTGCGCGGCCAACACCGCCACGCCGGAGGCCTTCGTCGAGGCATTCATGGAGAAGTCCTGCGCGGCCTACGAAGAGTGCGGCGTGTACCCCTCGGTGGAGGTCTGCCAGGAGGACGACGGCTGGCGGGAGATGTGCACGTCGGCGAAGCTCCCCGCTTGGGACGCTGAACGCGCGACCGAGTGCCTGCACGAGGTCGAGTCCTGGGCCTGCGGCCCCGACGATGAGACGCGCGAGCAGCACCCCTGCTGGCACATCTGCGCGCCGAGCTGAACGCCTACCCCAACGCCGACCACCCCGTCGTGTCGATGAAGAGCAGCCGGAGCCCGACCATCCCGTCGGAGTAGTAGTCCATGCCCTCGACGAGCCCGAGATCCTCGTCGAACCCGAGCGCGGCGTACGTGAACGTGATCGGGTTGCCGAGGTCGAGCCAGCCGTACTCGGCCTCGGGCGCCTCCACCTCGAGCCGGCGGTGGGGCAGACCGTAGGCGTACGCCTGCCACTCGGGCACGCGCGCCGCCGAGCCGTGGTCGTAGAGGATCCGCGTCGACAGGACCTTGCGCCGGATCCCGGCGTTCGGGCCCGGCTTGTCCGCCGACGCCATGACCTGCTGGCTCCGGAGGCACACCGGCGAGCCGGCGGTGCCGAAGTCGGGGAGGAGGAGCGTGATGCTCGGGCTGTCGGTGGCGATGAAGGTGAAGCCGCTGTCGTCCGACGTCGAGGCCCCGACGAGGAGCCCCGTCGCGTTGATCGCGGCGACGATGTCCTCGGCCGTGTCGGTCGTGGACTTGATGTTGATGGCCACGGAGCGGGTGGCCACGTTCGGCGTGACGAGCAGCGGCGCGGCGGACACGGTCGTCGTCACGGAGATCCCGGCCCCGTTGGGCCCCCGCTCCAACGCGAAGAGGTTGATGCGCTTGAACCCGGTGGTGTGCTCGAAGACGATCCGCCCCTTCGCCCGCGCCGTCGTGTCGATGCGCTTCGGCCCGAGCCGGGCCGTGTGGGTGTGCCGCCGGGTGCGCTGGCTGTAGCTGTAGGCGAGCTCGAACGTGTTCACGACGTTCGACGCGTCGCACTTCACCGTATCGGCCACGTCGAGGGTGGGGTCGGCGTCGGCGTCGAGGTGGCACACCGCGTCGGCCCGGGTCGTGCGCGGGTTCCACACCCAGGGCGCCACGCCGTTTTCGGTGATGATCAGCGAGACGGGGAGCAGCGGGAGGAGGTTGGTGGTGACCCACTCGACCGGGTTCGATCCGGCGTCGACGACGGTGTCGACCTTGCACCACGCGAGCTGCGAGCGCGCGGAGGCGAAGCGCCCGAAGTCGACCGGGATCCCGCTCTGCTCCATCGCCCACTCGAGCACGTCGCCGGCGTCGCGGAGGACCTTCCCGCGCCAGAGCATCCCGCCGCTGCCCGCGGGCCAGCCGACGAAGACCTGCTCGTCCGTGTCGACGGCGGGGCGGTAGCTGGCGTGCAGCTCGTTACCGCCGCCCGTGTCGTACTGGTCCTGGTTGTAGTCCACGACCGCGAGCAGGGTGCCGAGCTCGTCGCGCGCAGGCACGAGGTTCCCAGGGCTGGCATCGGTGTACGTGTACCGGACATTCACGACGACGCCTGCGGGGTCGTCGTCTGTCGCGAGCAGCACGGTCGTCGCCTCGACGGGCCCGACCGAGAGGGCGAGCACGTTGAAGTCCCGGCGCTTGTCGATCCACGCCCCGATCGAGCCCGCCAGCACGCCGTCGGGGTGCGCGTCATCGCGCCCGGGGTACCCGATCACGTACGGGTACCAGGCGTCCACGTCGGCGCCGCCGACGCGCCCGTCGAGCTTCCACGTACGGTCGGTGACCCGGTGGTGCGGGAGGGGGATCTGGGTCGTCGAGTCGAACACGTTCCGCTCGGCGCTGAACCGCACGTACGCGCGGCCGTCCTCCGAGGTGGCGCCGTATTCGGCGTCAACGACGCGACCCGAGATGCACACCCGGCGCCGCTCGTGCGTGTCGACCGCGGCGCCGTAGCCGCCCGGGCGCACGCGCACCTGGGAGACCTGGACGGCGGAGCCCTCGAGGGAGTGCCCCTCGGCCACCCGCGCGGCCACCTCCGCAGGGAGGAAGCCGGAGACGATGATGCTCTCCGGCTCGGGCTGCTGGCTGAACAGATCGAGGACGCGCGACCAGGTCGTGTCGTCGAGCGTGGCCTCGTACTGCAGCACGTCGCCCGCGCTCTCCAGCTGCAGGGGCGCCGTCGCGAGGCGGTACGTCTGCCCGGCGAATTGGAGGTCGACGAGGTGCACGAGGGCGTGCCCCTGAAGCTCGGTCCGCGACCAGCCGACGCGCGCCATCAGCGCCGCCCGGCCTGCCCGACGACGCGGCCGGACTGCGAGAAGATGACGCGCGCGAGCGGGGTGCGCATGCGCACGTCGTCGCGGATGCGGCGCCCGAAGGCGCGGGCGCCGATGACGGAGACCTGGGGGCCGCCCGTGCGGTAGTCGGCGTGCGGATCCGTGGCGCCGTTCACCTGGCGCCGGAGGTCCTCGGGGTCGCGCGCCGCGGCGAAGAAGTCACCGGCGCCAAGGCTGACGTTTCCGCGGGTGCCCATCTGCTGGACCCCGGGGGTGTCGTTGAACGCCGGAGCGGGCACGGCCGCCACGGCGATCCCGTTCGCGATGCCCTGTCCCGTGGCGGCGATGATGGCGGGGATGTTCGCCGGCGGCGCCGCAGACGCCGTGGCCTCGGAGATCCCGATCGCCGCGTTCAGCGCGACCTGTCCGATGGCGCCGGCCCTCTGGATGGCGAACGCCGCCGCCTTGGCGGACTTGTCCTTCTCGTTCATGGCGTCGCCGGCGCTCGTCGCGATCGAGACGATCGAGCCGTACAGGTCGGAGGTGGCCGCGAGCTCGGCCTGCTCCTGCGCGCGCCGCTCCTCGAGCACCCGGCGCGACTCCTCGATCTGCGCGTCGGCCGCCGCGCGCGCGGACGCCACCCGCTCGGCGTCCATCCGCGCATTGACCTCCTGCTGCTCGATGGTCATCGCGTTGATCGACTCGCGCATCGCCGTCTGGCGGTCGATCTCCTCGGCCGCGAGCCGCTCGCGCAGCGCCGAAACCTGGTCCTCGAACGAGAGGGTCTCCGCCGCCAGCGCCCGGGCGGCCTTGACCTGGTCGCCCTTGACCTTCACGTCCTCCTTGCTGAACTTCACGCCCACGACGGTGCTGTCGATGACCCGGCCCTGCGCCTCCTCGAGGCCGACGAGCTCGCCGCGCAGACGCTTGGCCTCCGCGCTGGCGGCGCGCTGCGCGTTGCTCGCGGCCTGGACCTGGGCGCCCACGCCCTTGCCCGAGGCGACGATCGCCGCGTTGCTGGCGGCGAGGGCGTCCTGCTCCGCGATCTGGGCGCGGACCGCGGCGATGCGGGGGGCGTGCTCGGCGGTCACCGCGGCGAGGGCATCGCGGAGCTTCAGATCCGACTCCGAAACCTTCCCGGTGGCGAGCGCCTCCGCGTCCGCGGCGGAGAGCCGCATCTTGGAGAGGCGCTCGTGGGCGACCTGCGCGGCGGTGGCGCGCTCGGCGCTCTCCTCCACGCGCTTGTTCGCCTTCTCGGCCTCGTTCGAGAGGTAGAGGTACGCGGCCGCGACGACGCCGACGGCGATCGCCACGGGCCCGAGCACCGCGGCGAGCCGCACGCTCGAGAGGCCGAGGGCGCCCTGGATGTCGGCCGCGACTTCGCCCACGTCGGCGAGGTCGGCGATGGTGCGCACGGCCTCGGCCGCGGCGGGAGAGATGAGCCCGACCGCCCCCGCGAGCTTGCTCGCGTTCTGCCCGGTCTTGCCGGCCTTGTCGCCGAAGTCCTTCGTCGAGCGGGCGAGCCCGTCGACCTCGACCTTCGTGACGCGGGAGGCCTTCCCGGCGCGCGCGATCTCCTTCTCGAGGGCCTTGATGTTCTTGTTCACCACGGCGGTGAGCGCCTTCGTCTCGTCGTCCGCGACCTTGGGGATCGCGGCGAACTCCTTCCGGAGCTTGTCGAGGTGGGCGACTACGTCGATGCCGACGACTTCGTTAGCCACGGGCGCCTCCGTTGATGCGCGCGGCGATCGAGCGCCCGAGCTCGGGGGTGATCTGCTTCACGACCCGACGCATGGGCGCCTTCACGAGCTCCCCGAGGAGGAACTTCCCGTCGCCGGCCAGCGGGCTGACCTTCCACATGTAGGGGCCCGTCCCCTCGTCCCCCTTCCAGCCCGTCTTCGGGTTCGGCGGGATCGGCTTGTAGTTGGAGCGGAGCGACTTCGGAGCGTCCCAGTACTCGTCGTGGGTCACCTGGACCTTGGCGAGGGCGCCAGGCCCGGGGCTGTGCACGAACACCGGCACGGGCTTGCCGGTGGTGCCCGTGATGGTGCCGTCCTTGTTCCGCTTCTTCGCGAGCACCACGCGTTCGTCGGTGCTCCCGATGGAGACCCGGACCTCGCTGCGGTTCACGTCGATCGTCGTGACGACGTCGATGTCGCCGCTCTTCCCGGTCTCGCGCTCGACGCGCCGGTACCACTCGCCGGCGGCGCTCGAGCGGACGCCGTTGGCGGCGCCCTCCATGAGGCGCACGGTCTCGCCGGCGGCCGCGTCGACGGCGCGCCGCGCGAAGGCCTCGAGGTCGCCCGTGAGCGTGACGGTGACGTCGCCCTGGCGGAAGCGGGTGATCGCCATCACGCGCCTCCGGTGCGGGCGGCGATGAACTGCTGGACGCCCTTCGGGAGCGAGGAGCCCGTGGGCGCGCCGCCGGCCGGGGGCTTGGGCTTCTTCGCCTGCTCCTCGGCGTCGAGCCCGTCGGCGATGAGGGTGGCGAGCACGGCGGTCTGCGCCTCGGGGTCGAGCCGGTAGTAGAGGAAGGGATCCCCGTGGAGGCGCCACCCGTCGGCTTGGAGCCGGCGGTCTAGGCGCCCGCGCGGGGTTCGGAAAAAACCGCCTTCTCCTGCGCCTCGACCACGGCGATGAGGCTGCGCTGCAGCGACGGCTCGATGGCCTTCGCGGCGACGACCAGGCCGTCGACCGCCTTGGGGCCCTGCGTCCGGAGCCAGTCGTAGACCTTTCCGCCGTAGACGAGCGGGTCGCAGCCGGCCTCGGCGTAGGTCACGCCCGACTCGCGGCCGATGCGCGTGCACATCCCGACCACGGCGGCCGCAGCGCGGATGATGCGCAGGCCCCGGGGCTTCTCGGAGGCCTCGCGCCAAGCGATGTAGATCTCCTCCTGCTCGATGAGCGACTGCGGCGTCGCGACGGTGTGCGCGCGGCCGAGGAGCTGGACCTTGATGGGCTCGTCCATCGCTTAGGTCCACGTCAGGTAGTCGGTGGAGTAGGGCAGGAGGATGCCCTTGATCGTGAACTTGCCGGGGGTGCCCTCGGCGAAGGCCGCGGTGAGGTGGAGGTACTTCATCACGACGCTCGAGTCGTTCGTGCCTCCGAGGCTCGTGCGCTCACCCGTCCACGTGAGCTTGGAGCAGTGGAGGTCGCCGGCCGCGGCCGGGAGCGTCGAGGTGGCCGCGAGCCAGAGCCCCGACTTCCGCACGATGTCGAGGATGGCCGCCTGGACGGCGTCGGTGAACCCGACGGCGTCGCACGTGAACGTCACCTCGACGGGCTTGTCGACGGTCTTCCGCGCGGCGTAGAAGCGGCCGCGGCTGAAGAAGAGCTCGTACTCCTTCTGGCCTTCGCTGATCTCGCTGAACGCCAGATCGCCGCCGTCGTAGGGGACGGTGAACGCGAGCGCGGCGCCGTCGTTGAAGAGGAGCACCCCGTCGTTCGGGATGAGGGGGTTCTGGGCGAGGGACAAGGGCGCTCCGTGGACACCTCCCCCCTACCGATGGACCCCGGCCCTGCTTCAGATGGTCATGTAGTGGAGGGCCGAGAAGACCTGCTCGACGACGACCCAGCCCGGGGCGGGCAGCGCGGCGATGTCCTCGCGGACCCAGACAAGCTGGAAGGTCACCGGGTACGTGTCCGACCGCGCGAGGACGTGGCTCCGGAGCTCGCGGCCGATGACCAGCGCGGGGTCCACCGACGGGGCGTGCGTCGGGATCTGGTAGGCGAGGGCCACGCGGATCTCGGTGTCCGCGAGGACGGTGTCGCCTGGGCGCTGGCGGCCGGTCTTCGGGACGGACGCCACGGTCCCGACGGCGACCTCCTTGTGGGCGGGCGAGCGCGCCGCGTCCCGGAAGTACAGGTACGGCGTCATCGACTCGCGGAGGGCCCCGCCCTCGGCGAGCACGGTGGTGAGCGCCTGGGCGGTGACGGCCGCGCGGATGTCGGCGGGCGTGGTGGTCACAGGAACGACCCCCCGCCCTTCCGACAGAGCCAGACGACTGGCGCCCCGCCGCGGCGCTTCCCGGGAACGTCGGCGTTCTCGCCGGTGGTGGGCGTGGCGTAGACCAGGGCGAGCTTGTCGTACTCGGCGCCGGCGAGCGTCCGGTAGTGCTCGGAGAGATCCCACTCGCGCGTGCCGACGCCGCCGGTGGCGAGGGACCGCCACACCTTGGCGAGCACGCCGTTCAGCTCGTACTCGCGGAGCGCGTGCGCGGAGAGGATGAGCCAGGGCCGACGCCCGGCGCCCACCAGGCGGCTCTCCGCCTCGGCGACCATCGCGTCGATGAAGTCCTGGTACGAGGTCTCCGTCGGCGGCATGAGCCGGGTGAGCTCGGGGTGGAGCTGCAGGATGTCGATGTCGGTGATGACCGGGTAGAGCCGGTGCAGCGCGAGGACGGCGTCCGTCTTGAACGTCTTCACCCGCCCGCCCGGGAGCGTGAGTGACCAGGCGAACCGCCAGCCTTCGTTGGGCGTCTTGCTCGAGGTGGCCGTCGCGAGCACGGTGTAGCTCGCGATGGACGCGACGATCTCGACGGCGGCGTCCTCGACGACGACGACGCCGGCGTCGTCGTGGATCGTGACGGTGCCCGACGTCGGAACCACGATCGCGCCGCCGCGGTACACCGGGCAGGTCGCGACCGAGTCGGAGCCCTGCTCGAGGATGGTCGGCCCGAGCAGCCGGGCGGTGTAGACCGCTTCGTCGGTGGTCGTCATCGAGGCCCTCGCCCGACCCTACCGACCGCCCCTGGAAACGTTTCCAGGGGCGACACGGCTACGGGTTGTCGCGCCCGAGGATGAGGATGTCCCAGGTGTTCGCGGCGCTGCCGGCGAGCGTGATGACCGCGAGCTCGTCGGTCGTGCCCCCCGCGGCCGGAACGCCGCCCTTGCAGTACATGACCGTCCACGAGCCGCCGTCCGCCGGGACGATGTTGCGGTCGCTCGCGTCGGACCAGAAGCCGACGTTGGAGGCGAGCACGCCGAACCCGGCGGTCGCGTCGGGACCGAACCCGATGGGATTGGCCGCCGACGTGCTGCGGTTCTTCACCGCGACGAGGACGGTCTCGTCGAAGTTGAGGGCGGTCCCCTCGGTGTTCGTGAGCGAGCCGATCAGGTCGTAGACGGTGGTGACGGACGCGGCGATGCCGGTCTCGCGCTTCGCCCACGCGACGTTGATCTCGACGTCGTCGGTCCCGGCCGGGAGGTCGATGACCTCGGAGAGCCGGGTCGGCAGGGCGCCGGCCTTCAGGCCCCCGGAGATGACCTCCTGGAAGAGGATGTCGAGGTTGACGGTGGCGGTGTAGGCCGTGGTCATCACGCGCTCCAGATGGCGGCGTCCACGTTGGAGCCGACCACGACGGCGGCCTTCGTGATGTCCGACACGCCGCCCTTCGGGTTGATGGCCGCGAAGTAGACGGTCTGGTCGGCCGAGTTGGAGATCGTCGCGGCGAACACGCCGGTCGCGTCCGTCTGGACGAGGAAGTTCGACGTCGAGATCGTCGCGATGACGGACCCCGCCGTGACCGAGCCGATGGTGATGCCCGCGATGGGCGCGCCCTCGCCGCCGTATTGGGTGGTGCTCGACACGAGGAAGACCTGGCGGGCGCTGGTGAGCGGCGTGCCGTCCAGGTTGGTGAGGGTCACGGTCGCGAGGGCGCCGGTCGCGCCCCCGGGAGCGTCCGCGACCGCCACGGTGGCGAGCACGTAGTCGTCGCTGACGCCCTCGAGGGCGACCCAGGCGCCGGCGACGCGCTCGTAGACGGTGGAGCCCCCGGCGCCGTCGGTGCGGAGGTAGACCGACCCGTTCGGCTCGGCCGACGCGGGGGCCCCGGTGCCCGACGTGATGGTCGGCCCTGCGATATCCGCCGAGGGGCGGATCTCCAGACCGACGAACGACCAGGCGGCCCGGATGAAAGAGCGGATGTCGAGGGACATGGGTGCGAGCTCCGTACGCCCGGACCCTACCGGCTACCCCCCGCCCTGCCGCCGTCGTCGAGCCTCGGCCTCGAGGGCGGGCGTCGACGCCTTGATGTACTTCTCGCCCTCCTTCACGGCCTTCTTCCCGCCGCTCTCGAAGAGCTGGGCGCGGACGCGGTCCTGTGCGGCGCGAACGTCGCTGTGCTCGGTGGCCATCTACGCCTCCTTCTTCGCGGGCGCGGCCTTCTTCCCGTCCATCGCGTCGAGGGTCTTCTGGCCGCGCTTCGCCCGCGCCGAGCCCTTGGGGTCCGTCGAGTCGCCGCCGTCCATTGCGACCTCGCTCTCGAGCTGCATCCGCTTCATGGCGATCACGTCGGCGTCCGGCTTCCAGCCGCGGCGCCGGCAGAGGTCGCGCAGCCAGGCGCGGTAGCCGGTCTCGTCCGAGGACACGAAGGCGACGGTGCCGAGGACCTTCACCCGCTGCCAGCGCGAGAGGTAGGCGGTCCCGCCCTTCGCGTCGTAGGGCGCGATGTAGGAATCCTCGGCGCTGGGGAGGATGACCGACCACCCCTCGACCTGGGCGATTCCGTAGGCGGTCGAGGGGTCGCCGTCCTTGTCGACGTTGCCGCAGCCGGGGGTCAGCGGGAGCCGGTGGAGCAGCGGGAGCCACTCGCCGCTGGCGCCATCGGTGGCTTGGAAGAACCCCCACCGGAGCGGGTGGTAGAGCAGGCGGAAGTCGGGGTGATCGATCGCCAGGATCGGGATCACCTTCTTCGAGGCGCCGCCCGGGTTGTACTCGCCGGCCTGCGCGTATCCGCCGTTGTCGGGGGCCGGCGTCTCGGCCGGCGCGGTGGTCTCGTTGTCCTTGAAGCCCATGGGTAAGCCCTCCGGCCGACCCTACCGAGCACAAACACAGCGATGCCCCGGCAGCGTGAGCCACCGGGGCATCGGAGAGGGCGGCCCCGAGAGGCGGGGGGATCAGGACGGGAGGAGGAGGAGGCCACCCCCCGGGGTCACCCGCTACTCATGGTCGGTGATGATGCTGACGCCGAGGCCCTGCTGGGCGATGGCGGTGCCGGCGAAGTGGTTCCCGACGACCTTGGTGAGGGCGCCGTCCACATCGCGGCCGAGCTCGACGTAGATCTTCGCGGCCGCGTCGACCGGGATGACGAGCCCGCCGGCGCCGGTGACGATGCCGGGGACGCCGTCGGCCC
>JAKFCH010000342.1:0-28447 GCA_036676765.1 Deltaproteobacteria bacterium | reverse complement strand
GCCACGGAGACGAACGCCGCCACGACGAGGCCGTCCATCACGCCGAGCGGCCCGGCGAGCGCCCCCGCGAGCACCCCCGCGGCGACGCTGCGTTGGGGGGGCCACCCGGTCGAGCCGCCGTTTCGGAGGGGGTCGGCGGGGACGAGGTCGGCGCGGAGGAGGTCGGCGCCGACGCAGTACTGCTCGAAGTCCGAGGCGGTGAGCGGGTGGATGGTCAGCGAGAACCGGGTGAGCCAGAGGCCGGCCAGCAACGAGGTGGCGACGCCCACCCCGAGCGCGAGCGGCACGTCCACCCGCGTCGACCACCGCTCGCTGCCCGCGGGCGCCCGCAGCAGCGCCCGGACGAGCAGCGGGGCCAGGATCAGCGGGGCCCATTGGAGCGGCGCGAGGAGGGGCATGGACGGCCTACGCTACACCAGGGCGCGCATCCCCACCCCGCGCACCAGCCGGATCGCGTCCTCTGGGCACGCCGGCACGCAGAGCCCACACGCGTGACAGGCGTCGGGGGAGTCGACGAAGGCCTGCTTGCCGCCGTGCACCCAGATCTTGAAGCGCACGAGCGGCGTGAGCACGGACTTCTCCTCCCGGGTGAGCGTGCGCAGGACGAACACGTCCTGCGGGCAGACCGCGAGGCAGGCGGCCTTCCCCTCGCAGCGGAGCGGGTCGATCCGGGGCTCGAGCCGGCCGGGCACGGCATCGCAAGGGTCGGTCGGCATCGGCGCCTCCACGATGCCCACCATGCCACGGCGGCGCCCGCTCGGCACGGGCCCCGTGGGGCCGCGCTCGCCGGTATCAGTCGGTGTCCGGCTCCGGCTCGTCGCCCGCCACGACCCCGCCGACGCCCTCGACGAGGCGCCCGAGCTGCTCCCGCGTGAGCGTGAACGGCACCGGCGCGCGCCCGCCCGGCCCGGCGCGGAGCTTCTCCACGGAGACCTCCCGCCCGTCCGTCCGCACCTCGAAGTACTCGCGGCGGCGGGGCGCGCTCCGGAGCACCGCGCCGCCGAGCACGGGATCCACCTCGATGGGCCGCAGGGGCACCGGGAGCGCATCCAATGCGTCCGGCAGGCGCGCGGCCTGGTCGACGACATCCCCCCGCGTCTGCGCGCGCACCTTCACGCCGCGCACGGACACGCCCAGCCGGTCGAGATCGACAACGTCGACCTCGGCGTGGACAGAACCGTTGTCGACCTCCACCACCCCGGTGACGAGGTTGCGGTCGAGGGCGTCGGCGAGCAATTCGTTCATCGTGCTATTTCTTCGACCCCACGAGCTTGGGGCCTTCGTACGCGAAGTGATCGCCGTCGTGGTGGAGCACGGCGTCCTTGTTCTCGATCTTGGTGCGCAGGTGCACCGGGCGCCCCCACACCTGGGCGAGGTTGCCGAGGGTGTGGCTTGCCCAGTCGAGTTGGATGTCGACCCCCTCGTACTGGTGGGTCAGCTCGAGCTCGCCGCGGTTGGCGTGGTTGCCGTCGGTCACGTACACGCGGGGCTGGCCGTGGTTGGACACCATGAACAGCAGCTTCTGCTTGATGTCGGCGAACTCGCGGCTGTCGAGCAGGTACTCCCCGCTCTTGCGGTCGAACTCGTAGGTGAACAACCCGACGCGGCGACAGAACTCCTCGGTGAGGAACGTGTCGAGGAACGTCACGTCGTTGTGTGAGCGGCGCACCTCGAAGATCTTGCCACGCCCCTCGTTGGTGGGCCGGTACCAATCCCGCTTGGCGACCGCGTCGTCACACTCGAGCCAGTCCTTTCCGTATTGGCCGCGGTTCCACCGCTTCTCGATGTCACGATAAAGCTCGAGGCCAATCTTGTAGGGGTTGAGCTGGCCGGGCCGCATCGCCACGGTGCCCGAGTGGTGGTCGCAATAATCGATGACCTCGGAGTCCTCGAGGATCTGCTCGGTCATCAGCTTGGTGTGCCAGTAGCTCGCCCACCCCTCGTTCATGATCTTGGTCTGCGCCTGGGGCGCGAAGTAGTAGGCCTCCTCCCGCACGATGGAGAGGATGTCACCCTGCCAACGGTTCAGGCGGCCGTGCTCGAGCACGAACCCGAGCACGTCACGCTCGGGTTGCTCGGGAAATGCCTTGGCCCGGTCGGCGACCTCCTGGGCCCGCAGCTCCTGCAGGGCGATGAGCGCCGGGGGATTGATGTACGGATCCATGTAGCCCTTGGCGGGCAGCTTGTGGGAGGCGGGCCCGGTGGGCTCCTCCTCCGCGTCGATCGAGCGGACCCGCCGGATGTGGTCCCGGAAGGGATCGATCAGGTTGTCGATCGACAGGCAGGTGTCGAGCCACTGCTCGGTCGCCGATTCGCCCACGGCGTCGATGATGCGCCGCACGCGCGCCGCGTGGTTGGCCATCGAGTCGAGCATCTTGCGGTCAGTGTGCGCGAACCACGCGTTGTTCTTGAAGAAGTCGACGTGGCCGTACACGTGGGCCATCACCAGCTTCTGGTCGACGAACGCGTTGTTGTCCATCAGGTAGGCGTACGACGGGTTGGTGTTGATCACCATCTCGTAGATCTTCTGGAGCCCGTACTCGTACCCCTTCTGCATCTGGAGGTATTCCATCCCCCACCGCCAGTGCGGGTAGCGGGTCGGAAAGCCGCCGTAGGACGCGATCATGTTGATCTCGTCGTAGTCGCACATCTCGAAGATGGTGTCGAAGAAGTCGAGCCCCTCGCCCTTTGCGATGGCCTCGATCCGCTGGCGGGCGTCCTCCAGCTCGGAGGGCAGCTGCCGCCGGGACTTCCGCAGATACGCCTCCAACATGCCTACCTCCCCTTCCCGAGGAAGTCCTTGATGGAGCCCATGATGGCCTCGCGATCGGGGATCTTGGACAGGACGACCCGCTCGTCGCTCCCGTAGTCGCCGCGCAGGTCGTTGTAGAATTGGCCGCTGCCGTACTCGCTCTCGACCTGCCCGTAGCAGAACAGGTTGACACTCTTGAGGAGGCGGTTCTTGAGCACGTCGATGCAGGTGCGCGTGTCCGCCGCCGACCAATTGTCACCGTCGCTGAATTGGAACAGGTAGATGTTCCACTCCTCGGGCGGGTAGTGCTCGGTGATCAGGGAATCCACGAGCATGTAGGCGGACGAGATGAGCGTGCCGCCGCTCTCCCGGGTGCGGAAGAACGTGTCACGGTCGACCTCGCGCGCCACGGCGTCGTGAATCACGAAGCGGGTCTCGATGTGCTTGTAGTTGGCACGTAGCCAGGTGTCGATCCAGAACGCCTCGAGCCGGACGATCTCCTTCTGCTCGCGCCCCATCGAGCCCGACACGTCCATGACGTAGATGATCGCGGCGGCGGACTGCGGATCGGTCTTGCTGTTCCACGACCGGAACCGCATGTCCTCCTTCTGCGGGATGAGCACCGGGCGCGCGGGATTGTACGTGCCGGCGACCAGCTCGCGCTTCAACGCCTCGCGGAACGTGCGCTTCTGGTGGCGGAGCGAGCGGGGGCCCACCCGGGCCACACCGGTGTACTTGTCACGGACCGCGGTGATGTTCTTCTTGCCACGGGGCTCGATGCGGGGGAGGTGGAGCTCCTCGCCGAGGATCTCCGCCAGCTCCTCGACGCTGATCTCCGCCTCGAGGAGGTGCTCGCCGGGGTTGTCCCCCGCCTGGCCGGTGCCCTCCTCGGCGCCGTCGACCTTGTCTCCCTCGTCTCCCTCGCCCTGGCCGACGCCACCGGTCGAGTTCTTTCCGTAGCGCAGGCGCGGGATGTTGATCTCGGGCAGGGGGATGCTGACGAACTTGTCCCCCTGCTTTCCGATGATCTCCCCGCTCGACATGTAGCGCTTGAGGTCCTTGCGGACGCGCCCCTTCACAATCTGGCGGAATCGGTTGAGGTCATTTTCGATGTTTAGGATCACACCGAATCCTTCGCGTCACCGCGGGCGAAGATGGACGCTACGTAGTTGAGCACGTCGGTGGCCGAGTGGTCGTCGTACCCGTACTGGTCGATCAAGCGTTGTTTCACGATGTCGATCTTCGCCTGGGTCTCCGGGTCGACCACCTGTGACACGAGGCTCGTGAGCTTGATCGTGTCCTTCTGGTCCTCGAACACCTTGAGCTCCAGCGCCCGGTACAGCCGCTCGTTCATCTTGTAGTTGAACTGCTTGCCGTCGAGGGAGAGCGCGCCGATGTAGTTCATCAGCTCGCGGCGGAAGTCCTCCTTGCGGGAGACGGGGATGTCGATCTTCTCTTCGATGGAGCGCATCAGCCGCTCGTCGGGCTCCTCGTAGGCGCCGGTGAACGGGTTCTTGACCCGCTCCTTCTGGGTGAACGCCTTCACCGAGTCGATGTAGTTGGCGCACAGGCGTTGGATCGCGCCCTCGTCGGCGGCGATGGCCTTCTGGACCTCGTTCTTCACGATGTCCTCGTACTCCTTCTTCACCAACCCGATGAGGTCCCGGTACTTCTTCTTCTTCTCCTCGTCGTTGATGAGCGAGTGGTTCTTCAGCCCGCTCTCCAGCTCGTTGAGGACCATGAAGGCGTTGAGGCTGGGCGTGTCGGCGTCGCGCACGAGGGCGTTCGAGATCTTGTCCTGCACGTAGCGCGGGCTCACCCCGTCCATGCCCTCGCGGATGCTCGACTTGCGCAGCTCCTTGACGTTGTCCTCGGTGAACCCGGGGAGCGTGCGGCCGTCGTACAGCTTGAGCTTCTGGAGCAGCGTCAGGTTGGCCTTCTTGGGGTCCTCCAGGCGCGACAGCACCGCCCACATGGCCGCCATCTCCAGCGTGTGGGGCGCGATGTGCTTGTGGACGCGCTGCTTGTTGAAGTCACGCTTGTAGATGCGCGCCTCGGCGGTCCACTTGGTGATGTACGGGCAGTCGATCTTGATCGTGCGGTCGCGCAGCGCCTCCATGAACTCGTTGGATTGGAGCTTGCGGTACTCAGGCTCGTTCGTGTGCCCGAGGATGACCTCGTCGATGTAGGTCTGGGCGAACTTCTTCGGCTTGATCACGTGCTCCTGGCTCGCGCCGAGCAGATCGTAGAGGAACGCCACGTCCAATTTGAGCATCTCGACGAACTCGATGATGCCGCGATTGGCGACGCAGAACTCGCCGTCGAAGTTGAAGGCCCGCGGATCCGAGTCCGACCCGAACTCGGCGATCTTGCGGTAGTTGATGTCACCGGTGAGCTCGGTCGAGTCCTGGTTCTTCTCGTCCTTGGGCTGGAACGTGCCGATGCCGACGCGGTCCTTCTCGGAGAGCAGGAGCCGGCGCACGCGCACCCGCTCGATGAGCTTGAGCCAATCGCCGCCGTTCTCGCGCAGCGCGTCGCGGAACAGGTAGCGACTGACCGGATCGAGATCGCCCTCGACGTTGATCGGGTACACCGCCTTGCCCTTGACGGAGCGGTTGAGCTCCTCGAGCACCTGGGTGCGCATGTCGATCGGGATGAGGCGGAGCGGGTCCTCGTTGAGCGGCGAGGGGACCACCGACCCGTCGGGCAGGTGCCAGGTGAACGTGTACATCGCCCCCGCGGGCTGGCGCGAGTACCACTCGAGGCCCTTCTTGAAGAGCCGGGCGATGGTGCTCTTGGCGGAGCCCACCGGCCCGTGCAGGAGGATGACACGCCGCTCCGGGCCGAGGCCGAGCGCGGCGGACTTCAGCACGTTCACCAGCTTCATGAGGTGGACGTCGATGCCGAAGATGGCGTCCTTGCCGTTCTCGACGGGGTCGTCGAAGAACTTGTAACGAACGATTGGTTTTTTGTATTCGGTGTAGGACTCGGTGCCGAATGACACGATCATGTCATACAAACGCTGGTAGGCGTTGCGGGTGATCGACGGGCGCTCGCGCACGAGGTCCAGGTAGTCGGAAAAGCTGCCCTCCCAGTGTTCCTCTCGATAGCGGTCGAGGTCCTGGAGCTCGGCGATCATGCCGATGATTCCGGTAGGGCGGGCGAAGGGGTCGGGCGTCATGCACACTCCGTCGATTGCGAGCCGGCCGTGAAGCGCGGTTCGTTCGGGGATCGGCGCCGATGGAGGGAAGGCGCTCCGCCCCATCGCGCACGGTTCGGGGGGCGAGAAAGAGCGTCTGTTTCGGAACAACCGGCGGGGCCGCGTGCGTTGCGTGTCGACAAGGCCAGTGTCGCACGATTGTCGAGTAGTCGCGACCCATACCTAAGACACATGGTCGAGGACCTCTGTTCCACGACGCCCTTCCCGCTGTAATACGCACGCGGCCGGGTTTCGTCCTCCCTCCCCGAACACCGATTCGAACCTCACCTCTCCCCGTCGGCGGGGGGACCGGCTTCGGGCTGGGTCCGCGCCCAGGCCCACCAAGATCCGTCGTTGTTCGCCACCTGGTACCCGTGCGCGGTGAGCGCCGCCCACGCCATCCCGCTGCGCACGCCGCCGGTGCAATAGACGACCAGGGGCACGTCACGGGGCAAATCGGGCGGCCCCGCGAGGAGGGTGCGCCACGGCAGGTGCCGCGCCCCTGGGATGTGGCCCCCGCGGGACTCCCGGTACTTACGCGCGCCTTCGAACTCGTCGAGATCCCGCACGTCGAGGACCATGGGTGGCGCGTCGGAGGCGAGGGCCGCGGCCAGCGCCTCCGTGGAGATCCGGATCGCCGGCCGCGCCGCGGGGACGAGCTGGGCGGGGACGGCCCGGACGGGCATGCGCTCCCGCTTGCCGGTCCACGCGGCCATGCCACCGGTGAGCACGTGCACCGAGGGGTGCCCGAGCCAACTGAGGTCCCACGCCACGCGCCCCTCCTCCCCCCACGCGTTGGCCCAGGCGCCGACCACGAGCACGGGCCGCGAGGTGTCGACCCCGAGCGCGGCGTAGACGGCGGCGACCGCGGCGGGCGACCCGAGCGTGCCGGACAGCGGGCCACCGACGCAGGCGGCCTTCCAATCCACCCGGACCGCGCCAGGGACGTGGCCGGCGAGGTACGCGGTGGCCGCGCGGGTGTCGAGGACCGTCGCTCCTTCGGTGACGAGGGTGGCGGCGCGGGGAGGATCGACGAACGGGGGGCCGAGCAGCATGGGTCGTAGGGATAGGCACCCGACTGCGAGCGGCCATAAAAAAGGAAGGTTCGGGGGAGAGGTTCTCGGGGGGCCGGTCGTCAGGCCGGTATGCGGGCACGGGGCCCCGGGGTGGGGCGCTCGAGCGCCCGTCACCCCTCGCCCAACCGCTCCCGCCACCGCCGCGCGTTCATCGCCCGCTCCGACCGCCCGAGCGCCGTCCATTGAGCCTCGGCCAGGGTGAGCGCGCCCACGGCCCGCGCCGGGTCGCCCACGCGGCGGGCCGCCCGCTCCATGACCTCGGCGACGTCGGGGTCGACGAGGTCGGTGGCGTCGAGGAGCGCGCCGGCGCGGGCGAGGTGGACGTCGAAGGCGGGGAGATCGCCGACCGCGGCGTCGACCGCCACGCGCGCGGCGAGGGCGAGGCCGGCGAGCCCGGGGGACTCGTGGCGCTCGGCGAGCGCGCGCGCGGCGTCGAGCACCGTGCGGGCGTCGGTCGGGCGGTCGAGCACCGTGAGCACGAGCCCGAGGCGGACGAGCGGCATGCCGAGATCGTCGGAGCCGGCGCTCTCCAGGGTGCGGAGCGCGGAGCGGTAGCCAGCCACGGCGACATCGAGGGCGCCGCGGTCGCGGGCGATCTCGGCGCGCACGAACACCGTCTCCGCATGCCCGATCTTGTTGTGGAGGCGCGCGTAGTGGGCCTGGGCCTCGTCGAGGAGCCCCTCGGCCACGTCGAGGGCGCCGCTGCGACGGGCGACCTCGGCGCGCAGGCGCACGCAGTCGGCGAGGCGCCGCTCGTCACCGGCGCGGAGGAGCGCGACCTGGGCCTGTTGGAGGAGGCGGGCGGCGCGGGCGAGCTCGCCGAGCTGGAGCGCGAGCGCGCCGAGGGCGAAGCCGCACGCGGCCGCGCCGCGCTCGTTGCCGAGCCGCTCGAACAGCGGGCGGGCCTGTTGGAGCAGCTCGAGCGCGGTCGACGGCGCCCCGCGCACCCGCGCGACCTCGCCGGAGAGCAGCAGCGCGTCGGGGAGGAGGCCGCCCCAGCCGTGGCGGCGCGTCTCGGCGAGGATGCCCTCGGCGCGCTGGCCGGCGAGGACGACCTGGCCCTGCCGCAGGTGGAGCCACGCGTGGAGGAGCCGACCCTCGCCCCACCGCGGATCGCTCGGCGGGGCGCCGAGGCCGCGCAGCGCCTCCTCGCGGGCCGCCAGCAGCGCGACGCCCGCGCGGAACTCGCCGCGGGTCGACCGTTCGCGCGCGGCCTGCATGAGGAAGCCCAGCGCGTCCGCGTGGGCGGACGCCGCGAGCAGGTGGCGGCCGAGCCGCTCGGCGAGGTCGGGGGTGCGCGGGCGACCGAAGAGGATGGCGGCGCACGCCCGGTGGGCCGCCGCGGCGCGCCCAGCCTCCACCGCCCCGCGCGCGAGGCTCTCCCGCACCATGCCGTGCGAGAACGCCCAGACGAGCTCGTCCTCGTCGCGCCGCCCCTCGGCGTGCACCGGGGCGACGAGGCGCTCGAGCACGAGCCGCTCCACGAGGCCGGACGGGATCGCCTGCCCCGCGGCGGCGCACGCGCGGCGCCACTCGCCCTCGTCCACCTCGGGGCCGAGCGTGGCCGCGATCTCGAGCGCCACGAGGGCGGCCCCGGCGGAGGCCCCCATCGGCGCGAGGGCCCGGTGTACGCGCGCGACCCAGGTGGCGTGCAGGTCGTCGGGCAGCTCGGCCCGCGCGCCGGGGCGCAGGCGGAAGCCGTCGTCGCCCGCGTCGAGGATGCCGCGGGCCACCCAGTCGCCGACGAGCTTCACCGCGAACGCGGGGTTGCCGCCGCTGCGCGCGCGCACCTGGTCGGCCAGCGCCCCGCCGAGCCCGAGCAGGCCCTCGATCAGCGCCACCTGCTCGTCCTCGGCGAGCGGCCGCACCTCGAGCCACGTCGCCATCGGGCCGAGCCCCATGAGCTCGGAGAGCTGGAGCGCCTCGACCGGCCGCTCGGCCAGCGCCTCCGCGTTCGCGGTCAGCACGAGCAGGATCGGCGCGGGGTGGGCCTCCTGGGCGCGGAGCACCCCGGCGGCGAAGGCGAGGGCGTCGCTCCCCCACTGGACGTCCTCGAGCCGCACGATCACCGGACGCGCGACCCCGGCCCGCGGCGACGCGGCCCGCTCGACGAGATCCCGGACGAGGGCGTGGCGCTCGCCGGGCCCCTCCATGCCGACGGTGTCGTCGGGATCGCCGGGCCCGACGAGGTCCGCCAGCGCCTTGGCCACGCCGCGTGGGGCCCCGCCGTGGGCCCGCAGGCGCGCCTCCACCCGCGCGCGCACGGCGTCCGGGGCGAGCCCGCCGGTGACGAGGTGCTGGGCGACCATCTCCTGCAGCGCCACGCCAGGATCGGCCGCGCCGGACGACGCCGGGGCCCCGTGGTCCGCCACGAGCACCTCCGCGCCGCCGACCTCGTGCGCCCGCTCGCACACCCACTCGGCGAGCCGCGTCGTGCCGCTCCCGGCGGGCCCGTGCAGGAGCACGAGGCGCGCCGACCCCGTGCGGTGGACCTCCCGCAGCGCCTCCCAGAGCCGGTCGCGCTCGACCTCCCGCCCCACCATCGGCACGCCGCGGAGCGCCCAGAGCCCGAGGCCCGCGCCGACGAGCCGCATCGGCATGCGGGGCGCCTCGTCGGTGCGCCAGTCTCGTGGGAGGGCGCCGCCGCGACGGGGATCCGAGCCCTCCAACGCGAGGAGCGCCGCGGTGGCGTCGGCCGCGCGCTGGAGGCGGCGCGCCGGGTCCTTCTCAAGGAGCGTCGCGAGCCAGGCGCCGAACCCCGCGGGCACGGCGAAGCGGGGCGCGAACGCGGGCAGCGGCAGCTCCTGGTGCGCCACCGAGAGGACCTCGGGGGGCCGCTTCCGGCCGAAGGGGGGCTCCCCCGCGGCGAGGCGCCATGCGAGGCACCCGAGCGCGTAGAGGTCGGTCCATGGCCCGTAGTCGCGCCACTCCCGTCGGAACTGCTCGGGCGACATGTAGGCGGGCGTGCCGGTCACGACGGCGCGGCTCCGCCCCTCCACCTCCCGCGCGAAGGCGAGGCCGAAGTCGGTGAGCTTCACGCCGGGCCGGGCGTCCCCGGGGGCGGAGAAGATCACGTTGTCCGGCTTGATGTCCCGGTGGAGCACCCCCCGGGCGTGGGCGTGGGCGAGCGCGGCGAGCAGATCGAGGAGCAGCCGCCGGAGGGGATCCCAGGCGCTCGCCGCCACGTTCTCGAGCGTGCCGCCCGAGCAGTGCTCCATCGCGAACCACGGCGTGTCGACCCGGAGGCGCCCCTCCGACGCGGCGGAGGCGGCGGCGTCGACGACCCCGTGATCGAGCACCAGGATGACGCCCGGGTGATCGAGGCGCGCGACCGCGCGGACCTCGGCGAAGAAGGCGTCGCGCAGGCGGGCGTCGTCGTCCCGTAGGAGCTTGATCGCGACCGGCACCCCCTGGCGCGCGTGGACGCCGCGCCACACCTCGCCCATGCCGCCGCGGGCGATGGGGGCCAGGAGCTGGAAGGGTCCGAGGGTGGCGACGGGCACGGGCGAGAGCGTAGCGCACGGCGGGGAAACGCTGGGCGTGTGCGGGCGTGGCCGTCGAGCGCCCGACGAGGACCGGCATCGGGAGCTGCCCGTGGCACGCTTCGTGCTTGAATGGTTGGCACCCGGAGTCTCCATGGCCTCGCCCCGCGCCGTCGCCGTCCTCGTCGCCCTCGCGCTCGCCGCCTGCGATCCCGCCTCCCCGGGCGCGTGCGAGGCGGCCGGAGAGGTCGACCCCACCCTCTCCATCGGCGTCGGCGAGGAGAGCTTCGAGCCCGTCCTCGACGGGGACGTGGTCGACGTGGTCCGTGGCTCCCAGGGCGGCCTGATGGTGCTCGGCGCGCTCGAGGTGACCGGCATCGTCCAGGGCGTCGCGCTCTTCGGGGACGAGGACAACCCCCTCGTCGACTTCATGCTTCACGACACCGACGGCCACCTCATCGGCGGCTACACCGACGCGTCGCGCCACTTCGTCCGCGGCGCCGACGACGTGTTCACCCTCGTCGGCGAGACCGTGGTGCTCGACTCGTGGGACATGGACGTGGCGGGGGGCATCGAGGCCCTCCTCTCCGCCCGGGTCGCGGATGCGTGCGGGCGCGAGCTCATGGCGGCGCGGGACGTGACGCTCGCCGGACAGTAGTCGCGAGCGAGGGCCGCTCGACGGGCACAGCGGGGGAGTGACGGGTGAACGCGCCGATCGGCCGCCGCCGCTCGTGGGATAGACTCCTCGTTCGTTACGGAGCCCCCATGCGCCTTCTCCCCTTCCTCCTGGCCGCCGGCTGCCTCGACTACGGCGTCAACGGTGGGGACAAGCCCGTCGGCGAGCCCGAGCCCGTCGAGGAGACCGCCCCCGACATCCGCGTCGAGCCGCTCGCCATCGACTTCGGGCCGCTCCCGATCGGCGGCACGTCCGACGCCGCCGTGGTCACCGTCTTCAACGACGGCGACGCGCCCCTCGGGCTCGATCCCCTCTCGCTGGTGGAGGCGACCGCGCCCTACACGCTCACGTCGCTCGGGAGCACCCTCCTCGACCCCGGCGCCAGCACCACGTTCTCCGTCACGTTCCAGCCGGACCTCCCCGGGGGCTACGTCGCGGACGCGCTCGTCGGCAGCGACGACCCGGACACGCCCGAGGTGGCCGTCTCGCTCGCCGGCGAGGGGATCACCGGGGATCTGACGGTCGAGCCCGCCCTCCACGACTTCGGGACGCTCGAGTACCTGGCGACCGACGCCCTGACCGTCACGCTCCGGAACGACGGCGCGGCCGACATCACCGTGTCGTCGGTCACCTACGACACCGCGGGGACCGAGCTCACCTTCGACCTCCGCGAGTCCGTCAACGGCGCGCTCCCCTGGGTGCTCGCGCCGGGCGCCTCGAAGGAGGTGGGCGTCGCCTACGCGCCCACGGACGACGTGGCGGACACCGGCACCGTGGTCGTGCACTCCGACGATCCCGACGAGCCGCGGCTCGCCGCCGACCAGCTCGGCAACGCGCGCGTCTGGGAGGGCTTCTCCACCGGCTGGTACATCGTCGACGACAGCACCAACTACGAGACCACCTCGAACGTGTCCCACGTCGTCGAGACCCACGGGGATCTCGACGGCTACTGGTACGAGCCCTCCGGCGCCCACGGGATGGTCGACAGCGCCGACATCCCCGCGGACTTCGCGATCCTGCGCGACTACATCGTCGCGCGGGCGGGCGCGCCCACCCCGGTGACCGGCCCGCTGAACTTCTACACGACGAGCATCGTGCCGTCGCTCACGTACGCCTCGTACAGCTACGTGTTGTGCGACTTCTGGCTCGACTCCGGCGACGACCCCGCCCTCTACGAGATCACCACCGGCGCGGTCGACGACGGCATCCTCGTCATCGTCAACGGCGAGATCCTCGGCAGCGCGACCCTCGGGAGCGGCGGGAGCTGGCCGCTCACCAACGCGGTGCCGGGCGCGGCCAACTCCCTCGTCGTCATCCTCATGGACAACGCCCAGGTCGACAAGTACGTGCAGGACCTCGCGTTCTACCGCGACGGGGTGATGGTCACGGGGTCGTAGCCGTCTGCCTCGCGGGCACCCTGTCGCGACCGCGGCGGTGGCTCCCCCCTCGGCTGGAGCTTCGGCAGGAGGCCCACCCGACGGAGCAGCCGCGCCACGCTCCGGGCGTACACGACCGTCCGCTCGGAGGGCTCCGGCGTCAGCGGCTCGGGCACGCGGGTGGCGGAGATCCCGAGCGCGGGGGCCACCTCCCGGGCCGCCAGGATCCCGGTCATGCAGGCGCGCTCCAGGTAGAGCACGGCGTGCCCGCACGCGATGCCGTCGCCCGCGCGCGCGACGTTCGACACGCTCGTCCGCACCGGCGGCAACACGCTCATCGCGCCGCGGTGGAACGACACGTGCGTCGGTGCGTTACGCTGGAGATGCCCCATGGCGAAGGAGCCGGCGAGCACCGGCCAGACGCGCTCCGCGATGCCGCGCACCCGCCCGATCACCTCGGCGTCGGGCTCGACCATCGCCCGCGCGGCGTGCTGCCCGTAGAGGTGACACTCCAGCACGCCGCCCCCGGTGCGGTCGTGCCACGCCGCGAACGGGGCCTGCCACCGGTGCAACCAGAAGAAGTTGTCCGCCTCCAGGTTGGCGAACATGCCGCTCGACGAGCGGTCCCGGGCCGGCTCCCGCGTGAACCAAAGCCGCACGGCGAGGCTCGGGAGCCCGCGCGTCGACGGGCCGCCCAACCCGGGCGCCGCGGCCGGCGTACCCTCGGTGAGCCGCCGTAGCGCCGGCGGATCGAGCGCGAGGACGACGGCGCCGGCGGCGATCTCCTCGCGTCGGCCGTCGGAGGTGACGACGGTCACCCCCGTCGCGCGCGGGGCCTTCTCCGTGCCCCCCCAGGTCAGGGCCTCCACGCGCGTACCGAGGCGGATCCGCCCGCCCAGCGTCTGCACGGCCGCGCACAGCGGCCCCACGAGCGCCTCGTCCGCGTCGGTGTCGAACACGTCGAAGTAGGCGTCGCGCCGGTCGTCGGTGACGTAGAACGCAAAACCCAGGCAGAACGTGGCGAGGCTGATGGATCCGGCCTCGTCGAAGTACCCCGAGTGCGACATCGCCTCCAACTGGGCGCGGAAGGCCGGCGGCCACGCGGCGGTCACCTCGGCGACGCTCGACGCGTCGTACGTCGCCATGTCCGCGTCGGACGTGGGATCGAACGCGAGGAAGTGCCCACCCGTCGCGAGCGACGCGAGGCCCCGCGGACCCTGCTCCACGAGGCAGCGGAACAGCGTCGGATCGAGCCACGGCTTCATCTGCGCGAACGGCGCGGGGATGCGGGAGAGCTGGACCAATCGGGCCACCTCGACGGGGTGGATCCGATCGGTCCCGGGCAACAACGTGATGATCTCCTGGGGCCCCGGATCGTGCAGGTGATGGTCCAGGCCGCACCACTCGATGAGCCGGCGCAGGTTCCGGTAGCGCCGCCAGATCCCGTGCACGCCGTGCTCGATGGGAAAGGAGAACGGCTCCCCCTCCCAGACGAAGTCGAACCGGCCGGGCGTCGCGATGCGCCCTCCCGCGACCGCCCCCGCCTCGATCACCGTCACGTCGACCCCCGCCCGGCCGAGCGAGATCGCGGCGCTCAAGCCCGCGATCCCTCCGCCGACGACGATGGCGCTCGGTCGACCCTCCCCGCGCCCGCGCGGCTCCGGCAACGGCGCGCTAGACATCCGCACCCCGCGCGGCGCCCGGCGTCGAGTAGTCGGCGATCCGCTCGGCAACGTCCATGCTGAACGACACGTCGATGCGCACGCCGGCGGACGCGGTCACCGCGGGCTCCTTGCCCGGCGCGAACCGGTAGAGCGGGTCGACCGTCGACGGTCCGAGATCGAAGCGGGCCTCGCCGAGCCGCCCGGCGCCCTCGATCCGCACGTTGTCGAGCGGCGAGCGCCACACCCGCGAGATCGTGGGCCCCGGCCCCGCGGGGGAGCGGGGCGCGAGGATGACCTGGTGGGTGTAGAACGGCAGGTCGAACACGGAGCGCACCGCCCCGAGCGCGGTCCGCGATCCGGCGAGCTGCACCCGATCCGCGACGAGCCCCGCGAGCCCGTCCGCGCCGAGCGACCGGGGCTCGCCGGCGCGCCAACGGCCGCGCACGAGATCGATGGGGTGGACGTGGCCGGGCGGCTCGCCCGGCGCCAGGCCCTTCCGGCGGACACGCAGGCTCGACTCGCCCACGTCGATCTCCGCCAGCTTCTTCGGGAACCCGTACATCTCGCGCCCGGCGACCAGCGCCACGTCGCTGTTGATGTAGATCGCGAGCAGGAACAGCCCGATGCCGTCGGGGCCGGGGCGCGCCCGCTCGCGGACGATCGTGGCGATCACGAGCTCCTGGAAGCTGTAGACCGCGCCGGTCGGGTCCGAGTGCGCGTACGAGGCGGGGTAGTCCATCACGTACCAGAGGGCCTGCCCCTCGAAGCCCGGGAGCACCTCCAGGCACGGGGGCAGCTCGGCGTGGACGGCGGCGGCGTCCACCGCGACCGGGAACACCCGCGCGTGCACCTGCTTGCTGTACGGGGCCGGCCGGCAGAGCGGGTGGGATCGCGGCATGCCGAGCGGCGCGTCGGCGGGGAGGACCGGCCACGAGCGGAGCTCCGCGGGGCAGGGGAGCGGGATCCGGGGGAGCGTCCGGGCTCCGAGGTCCACGAACAACGCGCGAGCCTCCCGGGGCCCGTCGAACGTGTACGCCACACGCCGGGTCGTGCCGATTCGCTCGACCACGCGCACCTCCAACGCGGCGCGCCCGAGCAGCGCCGCCTGGGAGGCGTCGTAGGCGAAGTCGAACCGCCCCAGGGTGTCGGTCGTGGTGCGCGCCAGGAGCCGATGCGGCCGGAGCGGCAGGCAGGACCAGAGCTCGAGCTCCACGTGCGGGAGCGCGGCGCCTCCGTTCTGCAGGACGAGCCGACCGACGGCGCGGTGGTTCTCCGGGGGCGCCGCGAGGGGAGTGGCGGAGGGGGCGGGGGCGACGGATCCGCGCGACCAGAGCGCCGCGAGCCGGGAGAAGCCGCGGCTATACGGCAGGTTCAAGCTGAAGAACATCCCAGGAAGGTCACACGCCGGACCTCGGCCGGCAATGTCCGGCGTTGGGAGCCGGCTACCCCGGCCCCGCGAACGCGAGCACATGCCCGTCGGGGTCGAGGCTGTAGGCAACCTCGGCACCCCAGTCGCGCGGCGCCAACGCGCTGAGCTCCCGGGCGCCCGCCGCGAGCGCGCGGGCGTGGGCCGCGGCGGGGTCGGGCACGACCAGGTAGAGCTCGGCGCGAAATCCGGAGGGGGGCGAGAACGCGCCCGCGAGGAGCCGGGCGATGCCGGCCTCGGGCATGAGGCCGAGGACCGCGCCGTCGGTGAGCGTGAACTCGGTCATGCCGGGAACGTCGAGCACGGGCTCGGCGGCGAGCACGCGGCGGTAGAACGCCGTGCTCGCGCCTTGATCACCGACGTAGAGGATGAAGTGGGCGCGCATCTGCATCCCCGCTACGCGATCGCCGGGTTCGACCGCAGCTCGTCGTACCCGTGCACGACGAAGGTGGTCCCGGGCGCGAGGTACCCGCGCGCCACCATCTCGTCGAAGTCGCGGGGGTGGATGTGCTCGCAGCCGTGGGACCAGTCGAGCACGTCGAGCGCTTTCACGGGGTCGAGGAGCACGTCGGTGTCGGCGAAGTAGGCCCCCGTGACCTCCTGGCCCGGCGAGGAGTGGATCATGTGGCCCTGGTAGACGCCCGTCCGCACGCTCTTGAGCTGCCCGCGGAGGTGGCCGAAGTCGTTGAGGCGCCAGGTCTCGTGGAGGTTGCCCGCGCGGTCGAGGTAGCTCGCACGTTCCAGCGGCGGCGGGTTCCGGCCCGCGAACACGCCCGACGGGCCGGTCGCGATCTTCCAGGATCCGTCCACGTCGCGGAACTGCACCTCGCGGTCGACCTCGCGCAGGGGCGCGCCGTAGGGGATGTAGGACATCGCCCACGCGCCCGACGCGTGGGGGCTCACGCGCACGACCGCGTAGGTGCCCGCCGGGGACGGGCCGTAGTCGACGTGGGGGTTGCGGACATCGTCGGCGAAGCGGTCCTGCCCCCCCACCATGCCGTACCGATCGAGCTCCCGGCCGTCCTTCACGACGTACACCTTCCGCTCCTGGTCCCCCGGGTAGAAGTGCAGCTCCACCCTCCCGGCGAGGCCGGCGCCGCCCGTCGGGCCCTGGATGTCCACCGTCGGGAGCGCGTGGGCGGCGAGCACGTCGTCGAGGGCGTGGAGCGTGGTCCGGTCGACGATGCCGCTCTCGGGCAGGTGGACCCGGCGTTGGAACGCCTTCACCGCGGCCTCGGTGCCGGCCCCGTAGGCGCCGTCGACCTCCACGCGCAGCGCGGTGTCCCCGAGCTGGGCGCCGAGGCGGGCGAGGCCGGCCTGGATGGCGCGGGTGTCGTCGCGGTTGGCGCCCCCCCGGAGCGCCACGACGTGGTCGGGGCGGATGCGCGCACGCGGCGCGAGGTCGAGCGGCTCCGCGCCGAGGGCGGCGAGGCGCTCGTTCAGCGCGAGGAGCGTGGCGGTGTCGACCTGACCGGTCCGGGGGAGGCCCGCCTCGGCCTGGACCGCGACGACCAGCGCGGCGGTGCCCTTGCCGTAGAGGCCGTCGGCCCGCGTGGGGTGGCCGAGGATGGTGAGGGCGTCCTGGAGCGCCACCACCTCCGCCCGGGGCTGGTAGAGGTCCGGCGAGCCGGCGGGGGTCGCCGCCAGGAGCACCCGGCGCGGCTGGAGGACGGCCCGCCCCGCCACGAGATCCTCCACGAGGCGGCGGGCCGCGGGCTCCAACATCGCCTCGTAGGGCGCGAGCGCGGCGTTCAGCTCGGCCACCTCCTCGGCGGAGAGGCGCCCGTCGGCGCGCGCGATCTGGACGGCGAACAGTAGATCCTCGAGGTCGAGGTTCGCGTCACCGACGAAGGTACCCAGGCGTGGACCGATGGTGGAAGGCATGGAAAACCGGCTCCGTTCCGAGCCGTTTGTAGCACGAGTCGCGCCGTTGGTTCACCGGCGCTCCGGGTGCCCCCCAGCCTTCAGAACTGCCGGACCAGCGACAGCCGCCCGTCGTACAGCCGACGGATGTCGTCGATGCCGTAGCGGAGCATGACCATGCGGTCAAAACCCATGCCGAACGCGTAGGCCTGCCACTGATCGGGGTCGTGGCCGCACGCGCGCAGCACGTTGGGGTGCACGAGCCCTCCGGGGATGAGCTCGATCCAGCCGGACTGCTTGCACACGCCGCAGCCGTTGCCGGCGCAGAACACGCAGCTCACGTCGAGGTCGAGGCCGGGCTCGACGAAGGGGTAGAACGCCGGCCGGAAGCGGGTCTTGAGGCCGCGGCCGATGACGCGCTCCACCAGCGTCTCGAGCGTGTGCTTGAGGTGCGCGACCGACACGTGGCGATCGACCAGGAGGCCTTCGACCTGGTGGAAGCTGGCGTGGTGGGTCGCGTCGATGGTCTCGTTGCGGAACACGCGGCCGGGCGCGAGGATGCGCAGCGGCGGGGTCCGGCTCATCAGCGTGCGGATCTGCACCGACGACGTGTGGGTGCGGGGGATCTCGCCGCGGTCGGTGTAGAAGGTGTCCCACACGTCGCGCGCGGGGTGGTCCTTCGGGATGTTGAGCGCGTCGAAGTTGTGGAACTCGTCCTCGATGTCGGGGCCGCTCGCGACCTCGAAGCCGAGGCCGGTGAAGTGGTCGATGACCTCTTCGAGCAGGAGCGTGATGGGGTGGAGGCGACCGAGGTGCCGCTCGGGGCCCGGCGCGGTCACGTCCATCCAGCCGGCGTCGAGCGCCTGGGCCTCGGCCGCCTGCTCCAGCTCGGCCTTGCGCGCGTCGATGCGCGCCTGGGCCTCGGCTTTGAGCGCGTTGACCTTGGCGCCGAAGGTGGCGCGCTCGTCCGGCGCGAGGGCCCCGAGCTGCTTGAGCATCCCGGTGATCTCGCCCTTCTTGCCGAGCAGGCGCACGCGCACGTCCTCGAGCGCCACGAGGTCGCCCGCTTGCGCGACGGTTTCCGCGATCCGTTCGGTGTCCATGTGCCTACCCTGCGGTGCCGACGGAGAGCTCGCGATCGATGACGGCCTTGAAGCGCTCGTAGGGGAGCGCGCCGTTGAGGAACACGCCGTTCACGAAGAACGCGGGCGTGCCGGTCACGCCGGCCGCCGTGCCGTCCTCCATGTCCTTCTTGATCTCGGCTTCCATGGCGGGATCCTTCCGGCAGGCCTGCCACTTCTCGATGTCGAGCTTGGCCTCGCGCGCCACGCGCTCGAGGTCGGCCTCCTCCAGGGCGCGCTGGTTCTTCATGAGCGCGTCGTGGACCTCCCAGTACTTGTCCTGCTTCTCGGCGCAGTTGGCGGCCACCGCGGCGGGGATGGCGCGATCGTGGAAGCCGAGGGGGAAGTCACGGAAGACGATCTGGACCTGGCCCGGGTAGTTCTTCTGGACCTCGTCGAGCGCCTCGCGCGCGGAGCCGCAGTACGGGCACTGGAACTCGGCGAACTGCACGATGGTGATCTTCGCGTCCTTCGGACCGATGGAGGGATCGTCGTCTACCGAGACGGGGATGCGCGGCAGGTTGGGGTACGGGAGCTGGACGACCACGCCGTACTTCTTGCGGAGCTCGGCCATGTAGACGCCGAAGCGCTCGCCCTGCTTGCGCTGGCGCACGGCGCGCTCGATGTCGGGGCGCACCTCCTCGAGGGTCTTCCCGCGGAGCTTGCGTGCGTTGGCGTCGTAGAGCTCCTTGATCTCGGTCTCGGTGGGCGCGGCCGCCTTCTCCTCGACCTCCTTCTTCAACAGGGCGCCCGGATCGGCGACCCCCTGCTTCTTGGCCTCCGCCTCGAGGAGCGCGGTGTTGACCTTGTCGTCGACGGCCGCCGTCTCGGTGTCGTACCGGTTCGTCAGGAAGTCGGCCTCCAGGCGGAGCAGATCCATCGCGATGTCCTTCTTGACCTCGCCGTAGGTGAGGGAGCCCCCCTCCCACGCAGCCACGACGCCCTCGTCGGGGTTGCCGGCCGGGGCCTGGGCCGCGGGGGGCGGCGCGCCGGCGGCGACGGTCTTGGGGCCCGCGGAGTCCGCGGGTTGGCAGGCGATCATCCAGGTGAGGAGGAGGGACACAAACATCGATCCACCGGGGAAGCGGCCGCCCTAACCGGAAACCGGCCCTGTCGTCGGGGCGCGCGCCCTTCCTGGGTCAACTCCGGTCGCGCCGAGCGCCCGTGGGGCAACCCCTCCCCCAACGGCGGCGCGTCCTGGGTACACTCCGCGCCATGAGCCCCCCGGACACCGCGCCCACCCACGTGGGGCCCTTTCGGGTCATCCGCCTGCTCGCCCAGGGGGGGATGTCCGTCGTGTACGAGGTGGCCGACCCCGACACCGGTCGATCCCTGGCCGCGAAGGTGCTCGTCGAGCGCGGTCAGAGCGTTCCGCGCTTCGGACGCGAGTACCGCGCGCTCACCCGGCTAGACCACCCGAACATCGTGCGGGTGTACCGCTACGGGATGACCGAGGAGGGCCGACCCTACCTCGTCATGGAGCTCCTCCACGGCGTGCCCGCGCAGGTGCGCGTAAAAAGCATCGCCCCCGCGGGGGATCCGGCGCGGACCGCCGAGGCCGCCCGCATCACGCTCCGCGTCGCGCAGGCGCTCGAGTACATGCACGCGCGCGGAATCGTGCATCGCGACCTGAAGAGCAGCAACGTCATCGTGCTCGGCGACGGGCAGGTGAAGGTGCTCGACTTCGGGACCGCGCGCCTGCTCGACAACCCCGAGGTGCTCACCGACCCGGGTGAATTCGTCGGCACGTTCCACTACGCGAGCCCCGAGCAGCTCACCGGCAAGGAGGTCGGCCCCCGGAGCGACCTGTACGCCCTCGGCGTGCTGCTCTACCGCATGCTCACCGGGCGGCGGCCCTACGAGTCCGACCACCCCCCGACCCTCGCGCGCATGCACCTCGAGGTGGTGCCGCTCCCGCCGCGCCGCGTCGTCCCCGCGCTCCCGGAGGCCCTCTCCGCGTTCACGATGAAGCTGCTCGCCAAGCGCCCCGGGGATCGCCCCGAGAACGCGAGCCGCGTCGTCGAGGCGCTCCGCGCGCACATCCCCGTCGCCGACGCCCCGGGGGGCACGGTCGCGCCGTTGTTGCGCACCATCGGCCGCGCGGGGCAGCTCCGCGCCGTCCACCAGCTCCTCGACGAGCCCCGGCCGGGCGCCGCGCTCCTGTTCACCGGCGCCGACGGCAGCGGGCGGAGCCGGCTCGTGCGGCTCGCGCTGGAGGATGCCCAGCAGCGCGGGTACCGCACCTTCGACGTGCCGTTCGGATCCGGCGCCAACCCGCTCGCGGCCCTCGCCCAGCAGGTGGTGGCCACGTTCGCGGCGCCCGAGGACCACGCCGCCGTGCGCGCCGCGCGGGTGGCGGCGCAGAGCACGGGGGCGCCCGACCCCGCGGTGATCGCCCGCATGCTCGCGGCCCGCGCGGACGCCGACCCCGCGCCCGTGGTCATCGGCGCCAGCGCCATGGAAGACGGCGCCCGCGCCGACGTCGAGTGTTTCCTCGCCGCGATGGCCGCGCTCCACGCGGACGCCTCCCCGGTGATGGCCTTCGCCACGTGGGCCGAGCGCCCCGTTCCGCGCATGTGGCCCGGCGCCCAGGTGGTGGCCGTGCCGCCGCTCACCGCCACCGAGGTCGCCGTGCTCGCCAGCCAGTGGCTCGGCGTGGCGTCGGTCTCGCCGGAGCTCGTGCGGCGCCTCCTCACCGCGAGCGGCGGCATGCCGGCGCCGCTGGAGCAGCTCGTGCGCGCGCTCCCGCACGGTCGGGAGCAGCGCGAGGCGCCGCTGGCCGTCCCCGCGAGCGTGCGCGACGCCCAGCTCGTGCGGATCGAGAGCCTCGCGCGCATGCACCGGCGCGCCGCGGAGGCCGTGTCCCTCGCCGAGGGGGATCTCGAGCTCGCCCAGATCGCCTACGCCATCGACGAGACCGAGGAGGAGGCGCGGGGTGCGCTCACCGCCCTCGTCGCCGACCAGCTCCTCGTCGAGCAGGAGGGTCACTGGAGCTTCCGCATCGGCCTCACCGGCGCCCTGGTGCGCGAGCGGCTCCGGCCGACCCGCCGCAACGTGCTCTCGCGGCGCATCGCCGACACCGTGGCCGACGACGCCCGCTCGAGCCCGCGCCTCGCCGCCGTGCTGCTCGACGCCGGGAAGGTCGAGGCCGCCGGCGCCCACGCGGTGGCCTGGGCCGGGCCGCTCGTGCGGGCGGGGCTCTACGCCGAGGCGTTGCCGCTCCTGGAGCGGGTTGCGGCGCTGCGCGGCAACGCGACCGCGGACTCGCCGCTCTGGCGCTTGTACGCCGAGTGCCTCGCCGAGGTGCGGCCGGAGGGCGCGGCGGCGGAGCACGCCATCGCGCGGGCGCGGGCGCTCGCCGCGCACGTCGGCGAGCTGGGCGACACCGATCTCGTCGCCGCGCGGCTGGCGCGCGGGCGGGGCGACACCAACGAAGAGCGCGACATGCTCGTGCGCGCCGTGGGGCGGCTCGAAGGCGGGGGCGATCGCACCGGCGCCGGCGTGGCCGCCGAGCGGCTCGCCGAGCTGGAGCTGCTCGCGGGCGCGCTCGAATCGAGCCTGCGCCAGGCCCACGTCGCGGTGGCGAGCCTCACCGGCGTCGACGCGCGGCGCGCCTCCGTGGTGCTCGCGACGGTGCAGACGTGGCGGGGCGAGCTCCGCGACGCCGAGGCCGTGCTCGCCGGCGTGCTGGCCGCGCCCGACCTCGACCCCCTCTCCGGATGGCGCGCCGCCACCGCCCTCGCCGGGGTGTTGCGGCCCCAGGGGCGCTTCTCCGAGGCCCGCGCGCGCATCGAGGCCGCCCTCCCCGGCGCGCGCATCCAGGCGCCCGCCCCCGTGTTCGCGGGGCTCCTGCTCGCCGCGGCCGAGATCGACGTCGACCTGTTCCGCGTCGGCCAGGCCCGCGAGCGCCTCCAGCAGGCCCAGGACGTGCTCCCGGGCGGGGCGCCCGCCGCCCTCGACGCCTCCGCGGCGGCGCTCGGGGCGCGCCTCGCCGGGCTCGCGGGGGATGCCCCCGGCGCCATCCGGCTCCTCGAGCCGGCCCTCGAGCGCGCCGCGTCCCGCCAGTTCCTCGGCGTCGCCGCCCGCCTCCGCGCCGCGCGCGGCCTCCAGCTCCTCCGCCTCGGTCGCACCGTCGCGGCCACCGCCGATCTCGACGCCGCGCGCGATGTCCTCTGCGCCGCCGGCGCGTGGCCCGCGCTCGCCGAGATCGCGGTGGGCCGGGCGGAGATCAGCGACGGCACCCAGGATCCCAACGAGCTGTTCGCCGACGTGGCCGCGTGGATGGAGATGCAGCCGGTGCGCGTCGTTCGGCTGGAGTACCTGCTCGCGGCCATGCGGCACGCCGAACGCGGGGGGGACGCCGGCCGCCCGGACGGCGCCGCCGCGGGCCGCGCCGAGCTCCTCCGGCAGCAGGCCGAGACGTTGTTCGGGCAGATCCGGACGATGCTCTTCGCAGAGGACGAGACCAGCCTCGGGGTCCATCCGTGGCGGCAGATCCTGCGCTGGGGGTAGCCCCTCCGTCCGGGGCGGCGCGACCCGCCCGAGGCGCTGCTACAGTGCGCGCCATGCGCCGCCTCCTCTTCCCGCTCGCCCTCGTGCTCCTCTCCGCCTGCCGCTCCGATCCGCCGAAAGAGGAGGTCGATGCCGACACCGCCGAGGTGATCGATCCCGACGGGGACGGCTTCCTCGTCTCCGAGGGAGACTGCGACGAGGTCGACGCCAACGTCTTTCCCGGCGCGACCGAGCTCTGCAACGGCATCGACGACGACTGCGACGGCGTGGTGGACGAGGAGGTGGCGGGCACCTTCTACGCGGACGAGGACGCGGACGGCTACGGCGATCCCGCCCAGGGGGTCGACGGCTGCACGCCCCCCGCCGGGTACGTGGCGAGCGGCACCGACTGCGACGACGCCGATCCCGACGCCTGGCCCGGCAACGCCGAGATCTGCGACGACTCCGACAACGACTGCGACGGCATCGTCGACGACGGCGTGACCACGACCTTCTACGCCGACGCCGATGCCGACGGCCACGGCGATCCCGCCGCCGCGCTCGCGGCCTGCGACGTGCCCGACGGCGCCGTGCTCACCGGGGACGACTGCGACGACACCAGCGCCGCCGCCTTCCCCGGCAACGTCGAGATCTGCGACGAGCAGGACAACGACTGCAACGGCGTGGTCGACGAGGGCGTGACCGCCACGTGGTTCGGCGATCTCGACGGTGACGGGCACGGCGACACCGCGCTCGTCCAGGAGGCCTGCGACCAGCCCTCCGGCTACGTCGGCACCGCCGACGACTGCGACGACGCCGTGGCCGCTGTCCACCCCGGCGCCGACGAGGTCTGCAACGGCGACGACGACGATTGCGACGGCACCGTCGACGAGCCCGACGCCACCGACGCCCTCACCTGGTACGCCGACGGGGACACCGACGGGTGGGGCGCCGGGACCGCCGTGCGCGCCTGCGAGGCGCCCGCCGGCCACGTCGCCGACGCGACCGACTGCGACGACGGGCGCGCCGCGACCTTCCCGACGGCCACCGAGCGCTGCAACGGTCACGACGACGACTGCGACGGCACCGTCGACGAGGCCGACGCCGTCGACGCCTCGACCTGGTACCTCGACTACGACGGGGACGGCTGGGGCGGCGCCCGCTTCTCCACCGTCGCGTGCACGGCGCCCGACAGCTACGTCGCGAGCGCCACCGACTGTGACGACGCCGACGCCACGAGCTCCCCCGCGGCCGTCGAGGTGTGCGACGAGGCCGACAATGACTGCGACGGCACCGTCGACGAGGGCCTCGACGTGCCGACCTGGTACGCCGACGCCGACGGCGACGGCTGGGGGGATGCCGACGTCTCGGTGACCGAGTGCGACTCACCCACCGGGTATGTCCCCGACGACGGCGACTGCGACGACACCGACCCGAGCATGAGCCCGAGCGAGGCCGAGGTGTGCGACGGCTTCGACGAGGACTGCTCCGGCCTCGCCGACGACGGCGACGTGTGCCCGTGCGACGTCGACTGGTACGCCGATCACCCCTACATGTTCTGCGACACCGCCACGACCTGGACCGCGGCGCAGTCCGCGTGCGCGACGTACGGCTACCACCTCGCGACGGTGACCTCGACCGTCGAGGACAACTGGATCCTGTCCGTCGCCAACGCCACGTACGTCAGCACCACGGACGGCTTCTGGTGGATCGGGCTGAACGACCGGGCCTCCGAGGGCGCGTGGGTCTGGGAGGACGGCACGCCCGTGACCTACACCCGCTGGAACGCCGGCGAGCCGAACAACTCCGGGGACGAGGACTGCACCCAGCTCCTCTGGGGGACCCACTGGAACGACTGGCCGTGCGGGCTCGTGTCGACGTACGTATGCGAGGCGGACTGACGGATCGGGGCGCCCGGACGCGATAGTCCTCCTCCGTGGACCCGATCACCGATCCCGCCATCCTCGAGGCGTACCTCGCGGACGCCTCCAACCTCCACGGGCGCGCCTCCGCGCTCTACCGTCCGCGCACCGCGGAGGAGGTCGCCGAGGTGATCGCCGCCTGCCAGCGCGCCGGCACGCCGCTCACCGTCACCGCGCGGCGCACGTCGACCACCGGCGCGCCCGTGCCCGACGGGGGCGCGCTCCTCTCCACCGAGCGGCTCGACCGGGTGTACGCCCTCGACGATGTCGACGGCGGCGTCGTCCTCGGGGCCCACCAGGCCGAGGTCGAGCGCGCGGGGCGCCTGTTTCCGCCCGATCCCACGTCGCGCAACGAGTGCAGCATCGGCGGCGTGATCGCGTGCAACGCGTCCGGCGCGCGCACGTTCAAGTACGGCCCCACCCGGCCGTGGATCGAGGCCGTGGAGTACGTGACCCCCACCGGGGAGGTCCGCTGGATCGACCGTTCGACGCCGCTCCCCTGGCCCGTGCCCGCGTGGGAGCAGCCGAAGGTCAAGACCGCCGCCGGCTACTACCCGGCCACCAACCTGCTCGACCTCGTCATCGGCGCCGAGGGCACGCTCGGCGTCGTGACGCGCGCCCGCCTGAAGCTCCTCCCCCTCCCCGTCGCCGTCCTCACCGTGTTCACCTACTTCCCGGACCGCGCGTCCATGCTCGCGTTCGTCGCGACCGCCCGCACGATGGGGCCGCGGTGCATCGAGTACTTCGACCGCCGCTCGCTCGACCTGATCCGCGGGCGCGTGCCGGACGTGCCGGTGGCCGACTCCGCGATCCTGCTCGAGATCGAGCACGACGGCGAGCCGCCGCTCGAGCCCTGGTTCGAGGCGCTGGCCGCCCACGACGCGCTGCTGGACGACACGATCGTGGCCGACGACGACGCCGGGCGCGCCCGCCTCCACGCCGTCCGTCACGCCCTCCCCGCCACGGTCAACGAGATCATCTCCCACAACGGCGTCCAGAAGGTCGGCACCGACTTCGCCGTGCCCGCCGCCGCGCTCCCCGAGATGATGGCCGCCTACGACGAGCCCATCCCGGGCTTTCCCGGCGTGCCCACCGTGTGCTTCGGCCACATCGGCGATTCCCACCTCCACCTCAACTTCCTCCCCACGAACGCGGCGGAGCTCGCCGCGGCGCGCCATCGCTACCTCGCGCTCGCGCGGCAGGCCGTCTCCCTCGGGGGCACGGTGAGCGCCGAGCACGGCATCGGCCGCCTCAAGAAGACCCACCTCGCGCTGATGGTGCCGCCCGCGGTGATCGACGGGTGGCGGGCGCTCAAGCGCGCGGCGGATCCGAGCTGGATCCTCGGGCGCGGGGTGATGTTCGATCCGTAGCGGCGCCGGCCGTGCGCGCCTCGCTCAGACCTCCTCCTCCTCCCTGCAGGGCGACTCCCCCTCCACCACCTCCACCGTGCATTCGCCGGTCGCGACAGGGAGGGGCTCGACGTGGTCCGTCGTGGGCGCGTGCAGCGCGGGTTCGACCGGCTCGCCGCGGATGCGCTCGGGCACCTCCGGCACGGCGATGTCGACGCCGTCGAACTCCACGGGGAGGCTGCCGTCGCGCCCCTGCGAGAGCGGCGCGCCCTCGGCGGCGCCGATGAGGCCGACGCCCCGGTCCGCGTCGTCGCGCCACTCCGGCGGGACCTCCTCGTCGAGCGGCGGCGGCGGCGGTTCGATCCGTCTACGCTTGCGCATCCCGTGCTCCCTCCCGAGCAGCGTAGTCACGGGACGCACCGATCGACGTGTCACGGTGGGGGGTCCCCGGGGGCCCGCGAGTCCGTCCCCGTCGAGGTCGTGGCCCGCGGCACGGCGCTTGCTGTGCAGGACGGCACCCCCGAGGTTCCGATGCGCGTCCTTCCCCTCCTCGCCCTCCTCGCCGCCTGTTCGGAGATGGGCGTCTCCTCCGCGAAGTACGGCGTGTCGCCCGGCGGCAGCCAGGACATCGCGCTCGCGCACGGCCTGATCGAAGCGGGCCAGATCCCCGCCCGCGACCACTTCACCGCCGAAGGCCTCTTCTCCGAGCACGACCTCCCGCTCGACGGCGCCACGTGCAGCCACCTCCTCTGCCCGCGCGCCGCGGCGGCGTACCAGGCGCCCATCAACGGCGGCGCCGCCCGCTACGTCGCGCAGCTCGGGTTCGGCACGTCGATCAACGAGGAGAGCTTCACCCGCGCGCCCGTCCGCCTCGTCGTGACCGTCGACACGAGCGGCTCGATGGAGGGCCCCGACCGCCTCGGCGCCGTGAAGGACGCCGTCCTCGCCATGCTCCCGCAGCTCGACGAGCACGACCAGGTCGCGCTCGTGGTGTACGGCTACGAGGCGCGGCTCGTGGCCCCGATGATGATCATGGACGCGGCAGGTCGCGAGGCCCTCGGGCGGACCGTGCGCAACCTGGCTACCGACGGGAGCACCAACATGGAGGCGGGGATGGCGATCGCCTACGACGTGCTCGCCGCCGCCGCGGGCGGCCCCGGGGTCGAGGAGCGCGTGATGCTCTTCACCGACGCCCAGCCCAACACCGGCGACACGTCGCGCGGCGGCTTCCTCTCCCTCGTCCGGGACGGCGCCGACGCCGGCATCGGCATCACCGTGCTCGGGGTCGGCCTCGACCTCGGCTCCGAGCTCGCCGACGCGCTCGCCCAGACCCGGGGCGGCAACAGCTACTTCATGCCCGACGCGGCCACCGGCGCGGCGCTCTTCGAGGGTGAGTTCCCGTTCATGGTCACCCCGCTCGCCTACGACCTCGCGGTCGAGCTCGTCCCCGCCGCGGGCGTCACCCTCGGCGAGGGGTACGGCATGCCCGTCGACGGCGCCACCAGCGCGTTCGGCGCGTCCACCCTGTTCCTCTCGCGCAGCGACGGCGCCCTCGCCCTCACCGTCGACGGCCCCGCGCTCGAAGCGGGCACGGCCCTCGGAACCCTCTCCCTCTCCTACGAGCCCGCCGACGGCGCCCCCGTCGTGACCGACGCGCTCGACCTCACCTGGGAGGGCGGCGCGGCCTTCGAGGGCTCGGCGGGCCTGGGCGACGACCTCGGCGCCTACAAGCTCTCGGTGCTGCTCGACGCCTACCACGCGCTCGTCGCCGGCGCGGACCTGTGCGAGGGCGGCCTCCCGCGCCCCGACGCCGTGGCGCGCATCGGCCTCGCGACCGAGCGCCTCGACGCCGTCGCGGTCGAGCTCCCCGACGCGCCGATTGGCGATCTCGGCGTGATGATCGGCATGCTCGGAGACCTCGTCGCGCAGGACCCGCTGCCCTGCGCGGACGCGGACGCGTACCTGTACTGACGCCCAGGGCGCGTCCCGCCCGGCGAGGCGCCGAGGTCGGCCCGCGCCGGGGTCGGCCTGCGGCCTCCGTCGCCGCTCC
>JAKFCH010000341.1:0-115597 GCA_036676765.1 Deltaproteobacteria bacterium | reverse complement strand
CGGGGCGCGCCGTCACCCCCCATCGTCACGCGAACGCCGAACGCGCCCCGGTCGGACCAAGGCCGCAGGCCGCGCCCGCAGGACACCCGCCGCCGCCGGCCTCCGGCGGCGGGGCGCCCGGTCGTGCGCCACCCGGAAAGAATGTCGGCTACCCTGCCCCAATGCTCACCCTCGCGCTCCTCGCCGCTTGCGCCGGTCCCAAGGACGCCGCCGACACCGCCGCCGACACCGCCGCGGACGCCGATACCGACATCGACACCGCTTCCGACATCGACACCGCTTCCGACACCGACACCGACACCGCGTCGGGCACCGACGGCCTCACCGCCGTGCCCCTCGACCTGTGCGTCGGCGACCTCGGCCGGTACGGCGCGCTCGTCGCGAGCTGGTCACGTGCCCTCGCGGAGCTGGACGGCCCCCCGGTGCGCATCGTCGGAGGCGAGGGCTACGTCGCGGTCCTGGGCGGTGACACGCTCGCCGTCTACGACTACGCGGGGAGCGCCCTCGCCGAGGCCGACCTGACCCTCCGCTGGTCCGCCGATCTCGGCGCCTCGGGTGTCGACCTCGCCGTCGAGGCCACGTACGCGCGCATCGTGACCATCGACGCCGCCAACCAGGTGCGCCTGTACGCGCTCGCCGACGGGGCGCCCGGCCCCACCCACGACGGCGGCGGGGAGCCCCCGTTCACGACCGTCACCGGCATGGGCGGCGGCGTGCAGGTCGGCGGGGGCGGCACCATCGCGTGGTGGGTCCCGGACGACGACACGTGGACCCCCTACGCGGCCGCGATGGCCGACGTCCAGCGGCTCGCGTGGACCGGGTACGAGTACGCCGCGGGCCTGGACGACGCGGGCCGCGTCACGCTCGCCGTCTACAGCCCCTATCTGCCCGAGGATCCGCTCGCCACCTGGGTCCACCGGGGGGGCGACGCCCTCGGGGACATGCTCGTGCACGACGACCGTCTCGCGGTCGTGTTCCGCGGCGCCGACGACGACGGGACCAACGGGATCGTCGAGCTCGACCCGTCCGACCTCACCATCGTGGACGAGTCCCTCCTGGTCGGCATCGGCGCGGGCCAGCTCGACGGCACCCCCACCAGCGACGTGTTCCTCCTCGTGAACGGCGACGCCCTCCTCGCGTTCCCGTGGGGGCACGCCGAAGGCGGCGCCGACGCGGAGCTCCCCGGGGGCGTCGACCTCGCCGTGGAGCCCGGCGACACCTTCCTGTTCACCGTCACCGACGCGGGGGCGCTGCAACGCTGGGGCTGCTGGGTGGAGTAGGCCTCGGGCCCGCCCGCACCCGGCTACACTCCACGGCGTAATGCTCGATCTGCTGCTCACCCACGCGTACTTCCTCGCGGGCGATCCCCACGAGGCGCAGATCATGCGGCCGTTCCCGCCGCTCGGGCTCCAGTACCTCGTCGCGTACCTCCGCCGGGAGGGCTTCCCCGCGACCGACTGGTGGGACACCACGTTCCACCCGGCGCCCACGGAGGGGGGACACGAGGCGTTCGCCGGCGTGCTCGCCGACGCCGATCCGCGTGTGCTCGGCTTCTACGGGCACACGATCACGCGGCCGGTCACGACGGGGATGGTCGCGCTCGCCGTCCAGCAGGGCCGCCGCGTTGTCGCGGGCGGGCCCGACCCGTCGCAGTACCTCGACGCGTACTTCGACATGGGCGTCGAGGTGGTCGTCATCGGGGAAGGGGAGGTCACCCTCGCCGCGGTGATGGCGCACCTGCGCGCGAACCGCTGGGAGTGGGACTGGGAGCGCCTCGCCGACGTAGATGGCATCGCGTTCCGCGCGCCGGACGGCACGCTCGTCCGCACGAGGCCGCGCGCGCTGATCAAGAAGCTCGACACCCTCCCGTGGCCCCACCGCGAGCGCCGCGACCTCGACGCCTACTTCGGCGCCTGGCGCGGCCGCCACGGCGAGACCGCGATGAGCATGACCACGAGCCGCGGCTGCCCCTACCACTGCACGTGGTGCAGCAAGCAGGTCTACGGCGACACCTTCCGCCGCCGCGATCCCGACGCCGTGATCGACGAGCTCCTCTCCGTGCGGGAGCGGTTCGCGCCCGACCAGATCTGGTTCGTGGACGACATGTTCACGATCAACCGCACGTGGGTCCACAAGTTCTGCGACCGCGTCGTCGCCCGCGGCGCGGTCACCCCGTTCTACCTCATCGGCCGCCCCGAGACCCTCGACGTCCCGATGGTCGACGCGTTGCGACGCGCCGGCTGCTACCGCATGTACCTCTCCGCGGAGAGCGGCGCCCAGCACGTGCTCGACGCCATGCGCAAGGAGACCACCCTCGAGCAGATCGAGCACGGCGGCGCCCTGCTGCGCGGCGCGGGCATCGAGATCGGCGTGTTCGCCATGCTCGGCTACCCCGGTGAAGAGAAACCTGACATTCTCGCCACCCGTGATTTGTTGCGTCGATTGGATCCGGCGGTGACACTGCTCTCCGTCGCCCACCCGATGAAGGGTACGGCCTTCTACGACGCCGTCGCCGACAGGATCACCGGCGAGCACGGCGGCCGGCTCACCTTCGAGATGCGCTACAGCCCGCGGCTGTACGAGGTCGCGCAGCGGATGATCTGGGCCGACATCGCGCTCCGCAAGGCCCTGCGTGACCGGGCGCCGCGCGAAATCGTCCGGAACGCCCTGCGTTGGCCGGTGTACCGGGCGGCGTTCGCGGCGCTGGAGTAGGCGTGTCGGGGAGCACGGGGGCGCGCGCCCGCGTGGACGCGGTCGCCGGGCGTCCTCCGGGGGCGCGGCGAAGCCGCTTCGTCGGCCGCTCCCGGCGGCCGACCGTGCCGGGCGGTGGACAGCCGCCGCGGCCTTCGGCCCATTTCCATGCGCGCGCGCCCGCCACGCCCTCCGGCCTCCCTCGCGCGTGCGAGGTGCGAACCAACTCCGCGAAGTGTCGACACTTGGACGACTTGGTTCGCGATCACGGCCTCGATTTGGCCCCAGGTGCGAACCAACTCCGCGAAGTGTCGACACTTGGACGAGTTGGTTCGCGTTCTCCCCCTCGATCCAGCCTCAGGTGCGAACCAACTCCACGAAGTGTCGACACTTGGACGAGTTGGTTCGCCCTCCCGTCACACCGGCGGCTTCTCGCCGACCGCCACCCCGAACAACATGTGGTCGACGATCCGGTCGCCCACCTGGACGGCGTGCAGCTCACGGAACGCCGGCGACGCGTTGCGGTAGACCGCCCGGATGCCCTCGCGGGCCTCGTCGGTGATGGCGCCGGTGTTGGACCACACGTCCACGTCCTCGACGGACACGTAGTCGTGCACCTCGACGTTCACGGCGCCGGCGTCGGTGAGGAGCCGCGCGAGGTCGGCGCGCAGGTAGAAGTTGCGCCGCGCCTCGTTGCGGAGGCGGAGGCTCTCGAAGTACTCGGCGCGGTCGGTCTCGCCGTAGGCGCACAGGTGCACGAGGCACGCGCGGCCGCCGGGCTTGAGGACGCGCAACATCTCGCGCACGGCCTCGCCGTCGCGCATGAACTGGATGCCCTGGCGGCACACCACGCGGTCGAAGCTCGCGTCGGGGAAGGGGAGGGCCTCCCCCCGGGCCACGACCAGCTCGTCGACGTAGGGACGGGCCTGGTCGAACATCGCCTCGGTGATGTCGGCGCCGACGATGCGCGCGACCTTGCCGACGAACTCCTTCGACACGAGCCCGGTGCCGCACGCCACGTCGAGGAGCGTGTCGGTGGGCCGCGGATCGAGGAGCTTCACCGTGAGGGCGCCCAGCACCGGGTCGGTGACCCAGTGGCTCGACACGTTGTAGCGGGCGGCGCGCGCGGTGAAGTGGTCGCGGACGAAGGGGTCGACGGACATGGGGGCTCCAGCGAGGAAAACCCTTCTACCCTGGGCGGCGCGCGACGTCGCTGGCAGCCCGCGTCGGTCCTCGTGCACCTACGGCCCCGGCGCGCGCGTGGAGGTCGCCAGCGTAGATGTCCGCTTCACCATGGACGAGCTGTACGCCGGCGTGTTCGAAGCGGAGGCCGAGGCGGGCTGAGGCACCACCATCACCCCCCGCTGATCGCCTCGTCCGCCCCCACGCCAAGGCGCGCCGCCAGCCACCCCGTCACCATCCGCTTCGCCTCCGCGATGACGCGCACGCGGAACGCCTCGTCGCGGCTCACCGAGAGCGCCTGGAGCGCGCCGAGCACCACCTGCTGCACCTCCACGATCGCGTCGAGCTCCGCGTCGGAGAGCCCCGTGGCCACGCGCGCCTGGCTCGCCCGCATCGCCGCCGCGATCGCGGCCTCGTGGCGGGCCCGCCCCTCGCGCAAGACCGGGTTCCGCGCCTCGTCGATGAGCGTGCGGAACCCGGGGTTCGCCACGAGGAAGGCGTTGAAGGTGTCGATGCCGTGCGCCACCATCCCCGCGATCGTACGCCCGCGCGGATCGGGCGTGACCGTCACCGCGATCGCCTGCATCCGGGCGGCGTAGCGCTCGGCCAGCGCGACGAGGATCGCGTCCTTGTCCGGGAAGAAGCGGTACAACGACCCGATGGAGGTGCCCGCGCGCGCGGCGACGTGGTTGGTGGTGGCGGCGGCGAAGCCCATCTCGAGGAAGACGGCGTCGGCGGCGTCGAGGATGGCGTCCACCCGGGCGCGGCTGCGGGCCTGCACGGGGGCGCGGCGTACGGTCATCGGCCGATCATTACACGAGCACTTGCTCGTGTCTCGCCGCGGGATACGGAACGTGAGCATTTACTCCCGTCGAAGGTGCCCCGATGTCCACCCCCCACGCCACCCCGCGCCCCCCGACCGAGCGCCCGCCCGGCCCCACGGGCGGCCACCCGATCTACGGCAACCTGTGGGAGTTCCACGAGGATCCCGTCGCGTTCCAGATGCGCGTCGTGCGGGAGTGCGGTGACATCGCGCGCTTCCGCTTCTTCCACCTCCCGGTCTACCTGCTCGCCAACCCCGACGACATCCGCACGGTCTTCGTCGACCCCGAGGGCGCCTTCGTCAAGGGCATGGCGCTCGACGGCTTCCGCCCGCTCGTCGGCAAGGGCCTGCTCCTCAACGAGGGGGAGTCGCACCGTCGGCAGCGGCGGATGATGGCGCCCGCGTTCCATCGGCAGCGCGTGGCCGGCTACGGCGAGGTCATGGTCGAGGAGGCCCGCGCCCTCTCCGCGCGGTGGGCCGCCGACGCCGCGGCCGGCCGCACCCGCGTCGACATGGACACGGAGATGAACCGGCTCACCCTCACCATCGCGGCCCGCACGCTCTTCGGCGCCGGCATCACCGACACCGAGGCGCGCGATGTCGCCGAGGCGATGTCCGCGTTCACCCAGTGGTACCACCAGAGCACGCACCCCTTCGGCGCGCTCCTCCAGGCGCTGCCCACCGAGGCCACGCGGAGCTTCAAGGCCGCGAAGAAGAAGCTCGGCGCCGTGGTCGACCGCATGATCGCGTCCCGACGCGCGGGGGGCGACACCGGGGACATCCTCTCGATGCTCGTCTTCGCGCGCGATGCCGAGGGGGACGGCACCCCGGGCTCCGACGGCGGCGGGATGTCCGACGAGCACGTGCGCGACGAGGCGATCACCCTGCTCGTCGCCGGCCACGAGACCACCGGCGCCACCCTCGCCTGGGCGTGGGCGCTCCTCGCCGAGCACCCCGACGTCGCCGCGAAGCTCCGCGCCGAGGCCGCCGCGCTGGGCGAGCCCGACCGCGACCCCACCGTCGAGGACGTGCCCCGCCTCCCGTACGCCCGCGCCGTGTTCGCCGAGGCCCTCCGCCTCTACCCCTCCGCGACCGCGCTCCCCCGCCAGGCCGTCAAGCCCGTCGTCCTCGGCGGCTACACCATCCCGAAGGGCGCCATCGTCATGGCGGCCGCGTGGTCCTGCCATCACGACGCGCGCTTCTGGGACGAGCCCGCGGCCTTCCGCCCCGAGCGCTGGCTCGACGGCGCACCGGAGGCCACCGCGCGCCCGAAGTTCGCGTTCTTCCCCTTCGGCGGCGGCGCCCGCGTCTGCATCGGCGAGGCCTTCGCGTGGATGGAGGGCACCCTCGTGCTCGCGACGCTGGCGCGCACCTGGACCGCCACGGTCGTCCCCGGCCACGCCGTGATCCCCGAGGCCCTCTTCACCGTGCGGCCGAAGGGCGGGCTGCCGATGGTGCTCGAGGGGGCCTCCGGCGGCGCGCGCGCTTAAGCTCCCCGGTCCCGGAGCTCCCCATGGCGCAATTCGAAGAAGGCACCACCCTCGACCGCTTCCTGCTCGAGACCACGCGGGAGCACCCCGAGGCGAGCGGCCAATTCGTCACGTTGCTCAAGCAGGTCGCCCTCGCCGGAAAGCTCGTCAGCGCGCGCGTCAACCGCGCGGGGCTCGCGGGCATGTTCGGCGCCACCGGCTCGATGAACATCCAGGGCGAGTACGTCCAGAAGATGGATCTGTACGCCAACGAGACCTTCAAGCGGGCGCTGGAGCACGCCGGTGTCGTCTGCATGATGGTATCGGAGGAGGAGGAGGAGCCCATCTTCGTCCCCGAGCCGTTCCGCGCGGGCAACTACGTCTTCTGCATGGACCCGCTCGACGGCTCCTCGAACATCGACACGAACGCGACGATCGGCACGATCTTCTGCGTGTTCCGCCGCTGCTCCGACGGGGATGGGAAGGGGAACGCGACCGACGCCCTCCGCTCCGGTCGCGACATCGTGGCCGCCGGCTACATCGTCTACGGCGCGGGCACGGTGCTCGTGCTCTCGACGGGCCAGGGCGTGCACGGGTTCACGCTCGACCCGACGGTCGGGGAATTCTTCCTCTCGCACAGCGACATCAAGCTCGGCGAGAAGAGCCGGACCTACTCCTGCAACGAGGCCTACTCCGCCCAGTGGGATCCGCGCCTGCGCGCGTGGCTCGACGGCGTGAAGGACCCCGCGCTCGGCTGGTCCGCCCGGTACATCGGCTCGTTGGTGGGGGACTTCCACCGCAACCTCGTCAAGGGCGGCGTGTTCCTCTACCCGCCGACGGCGAAGGCCCCGAAGGGCAAGCTCCGCCTGTTGTACGAGGCGTTTCCGCTCGCCTACCTCGTCGAGAACGCGGGCGGCGCCGCGAGTGACGGCACGATGCCCATCCTCGACAAGATCCCCGGCTCGATCCACGAACGCACGTCGCTGTTCATCGGAGACCGCGACAACGTCGACGAGATCGTGCGGACGCTGAAGGGGTGACGGGCGTGCCCCCCGGGCGGGGCCCGGGGGTCGGTCCGTTGCGGGCTCGGCGCAAGCGCCTCGGTCCGCCCGGCGGACCGGGCGGGACCGGCCGCGCCGGGGCGCCTGGGCGGTCGAGGACCCTACGGCGGCGCGGCCGCCCTCCACGCACCTCACGCGGGGCTGTTGGGTGATCTTCAGGTCTGCAGCCGGAAGTTCACCACAGAGTCACAGAGGACACAGAGCCGGAGAGGTCGACCGCAAAGATCAAGGCCGAGAACGCAAAGAAGAGGGCGAAGGACGAACGGACCCTCCCTTTGCCTCCCCCTCTTCACTTTGCGTCCTTTGCGTCCTTTGCGGTTGAATTCCTGGCCTTTCTCCTTTCCCCCTCTGCCTCACTCCCCCGTCGCCTTTCTTCCTCTGTGACCTCTGTGACTCTGTGGTGCACTCTCCCCTCCGGACACTGCCGGTGTGGTGCCGGAACGTGAAGAGGAGAACCCCGCCTCGAACCACGAACGCGTGCGTCCCGACGGCGGAGACCGCGACAACATCGACGAGATCGTGCGAACCTGGAGGGCATGAGCGCCAATCAGGCATGAGCGCAAACGCGCGGTCGTCGGTGCCCCTCGATCCCGGGGCCCTCCCGGTCGTCCCCGGCCTCCAGGTCCTCGGCGCCGAGGACGTCGAGCAGCACACCCACGCCGGCGCCACCGTGCGCCTCCGCAAGGAGCGGCTCCTCGTCGACGACCGCATCGCCATCGTGCGCAAGCGGCTCGTCGGCCTCGCGGGGCCGCGGGTGGTGCTCGTGCACGGCTTCGCCCAGAACCGCTACTCCTGGCACCTCTCGCGCCGCTCGTTGTCGGCGTGGCTCGCGGGGGAGGGCTTCGACGTCTACAACCTCGAGCTCCCCGGCCACGGCAACTCGCGCTCCCCGGCGGGCTCGGCGCGGTTCGCCGACTACGTCGAGGATGTCCGTCGGGTCGCCGAGATGCTCGGCGAGCCCGCGTTCTGGGTCGGGCACTCGCTCGGCGGCGCGGTCGTCTACGCGGGGGCCACGGTCACGCCGATGCGCGGGGCCATCGGCATCGGCGCGTTGTTCCAGTTCGCGCAGGCCAACCGCGCGCTCAAGCTCCTCTGCCAGTTCTCCGGAAAGGTGCAGGGGCGTGACATGCTCGGGGCCCTCAACGTGCGGACCCAGCTCGCGGGCCGCCTGCTCTCGAAGCTCTACAGCGTCTCCGACATCGCCGGGTACGCCTTCCCGATCAGCGGGTGGGCGCCCGGGAGCATGGAGGAGGATCTGCTCCGCGAGCGGCTGAAGCTCGGCTTCGACTGGACCAGCGCGAACGTGTGGTTCGACATGGCGCGGTGGGGGGCCACCGGGACGTTCGACTACGCCGACGCGTGGGGCAGGACCGACGTGCCCCTGCTCGTGGTCGGCGGCGATCTCGACCACCTCATGCTCCCCGACGACGCGCGCACCGCCTACGACCAGTCCGGCAGCGCCGACCGGACGTGGGCGCTTCTTGACGACTACGGCACCGGCCACCACTGGGGGCATCTCGACCTGCTGCTGGGGCGGCATGCGCCCGCGCACACCTGGCCCCTGCTCCGCGACTGGATGGCCGCCCGCTGAGCCGCCCGCCCGCGTGAGCGCGCGTTGCGGTACGCTATGCTCCCCATGCCGAACCACGTCCTCTCCGGCGTCGACCTCCACGAGCGCATCGGTGAAGGTGGCATCGCCGATGTGTTCCGCGGCACGTGGCGCGGGCGGGAGGTCGCGCTCAAGGTGCTGCGCGAGTCGGACCACGCGGGGCTCAAGAAGCGCTTCCTCCGCGAGGGGCGGCTGCTCCGGCGCCTCTCGTACCCCGGGCTGGTGCGGTGCATCGCGATCCTGGACGGCGATCCGCCCGCGCTCGTGCTCGAGCTGCTCACGGGCGCGTCGCTGGACATCCGCCTCCGTGCGGGCCCGCTCTCGCCCGAAGAAGGCGTGCTCTTCGCCTCCTCGGCGCTCCGCACGCTCGCGTACCTGCACGAGAACGGCATCGTGCACCGCGACATCAAGGCCAGCAACGTGTGGTTCGGGGACGATCGCCGCATCGTGCTCCTCGATCTCGGCCTCGCGGCGGACGTGAGCGATCCGCTGACGACCACCATCGGGGACGTGCTCGGCACCCATGCCTACATGGCGCCGGAGCAGATCGCGGGCGCGGAGTGCGACAACCGCTGCGACCTGTACAGCCTCGGCATCACGCTGTACGAGGCGCTCTGCGGCGAGCGCCCGTTCCAGGCCGCGGGGCTCGCGGGGTACCTCCAGGCCCACCGGACCGCCGGGGCCGTCCCCATCGCGGAGCGGGTGCCCGGCCTCCCGGTCCGGCTCGCGTCGCTCGTCGAGCGGCTCATGGCGCGCGATCCCGCGGCGCGCCCGGCCTCGGCGTCGGTCGCGCTCGCCCAGCTCACCGGGAGCCGCGGCGTGAACTTCGCGCTCGAGTCGCCGCGCATGGTGGGGCGGGAGGCCGCCACCGGCGCGATCCTCGCGGTGCTCGACGGCGGCGGGATCCTGCGCGTGGAGGGGGAGCTCGGCGCGGGCACGGGGGTCGTGGCGCGCCACGCGCTCACCCTCGCGCGGGAGGCGGGCGTCGAGTACGCGTCGGTGCGGTGTCGCGCGCGGAGCGAGCCGGAGGAGGTGCTCGCGGCCCTCGTCCGGGAACTCGAGACCATCGGCGGCCACGTCGTGCCCACCCTCGCCGGGGTGCTCGACCTCCTCCGCACCCTCGTCGCGCAGGACCGGCGGTTCCTCGTGGTGGTCGAGGATCTCGACCTCGCGCCGCCCGGCTGCGCCGAGCTCCTCGATCGGGTGGCGGCGGTGCCCGGGATCGCGATGGTCGTCACGGGGCGCTCCTTGCCGCCGATCCCGGCGGGGCGGGATCTCGTGCTCCGGCCGCTCACGCTCGCGGAGGTGCACGCGCAGACCGGGAGCATGCTCGGCACGCCGACGGTCCCGCCGGGGCTCGACGTGGCGTTGCTCGAGACGTCCGGGGGGCTCCCGGCCCTCGTCACCGCGGTGCTGCGGGAGCAGGTCGTCCGCGGCGCCGTCTGGTGCGATGGGCTCGGCGAGGACGGGCACCCGCGCTGGAGCTGGGATCCGTCCGCGCGGATGTTGCCGGGCGAGGACACCACCCGCCTCTTCGACCGTGCCCTGGCGCGGCTCCCCGGGGCGTCGAGGGCGCTCGTGCTGGCGATGGCCGTCGCCGGCGAGCCGGTGCCGCTCGACCTCCTCCTCACGGTCGCGGACGTGGACGCCTCGGGGCTGGACCTCGGGCCGGTGCTGCGGACCGGCCTCTGCACGGTGACGATGCGGCGCGGCGAGGAGTGGGTGTCGCTCCGCCGCGCCGTGCTGGAGCCGATCCTGCTCTACTCGCTCCCGGAGCCCGCCCGCCGCGCGCTCCACCTCCGCCTCGCGGCCGCCGCGCGGGACCGTCCGGTCTACGAGTGGGAGCAACGGTTCATGCTCCTGCACCTCGCGCGCGGCGCCCAGGACCCCCGGGAGACCATGCGGCTCGTCGACCTCGGGGACCGCCTCGTGGCCGACGGCCGCCCGCTCGCGGGGCTCGACATGCTCGACGTGGCGACCCACCTCCCGATCGACGACGGTCGCGTGCTCGCGCGGCTCGCCCTCGCGCGGTGCGACGCCTTGTGCGCGTTGGGGCGGCTCCCGGAGGCGCGGCGCGCCCTGGAGGCGGGCCGCGCCCTCGCCCTCGACGACGCGGCGTTGGCCGCCCGGGCGGGGCTCGCGCACCTCGAGCTCGCGCTCCAGCTCGGCGCCCCGCTCCCGCCCGACCTCCGCGCGGCGGCGATCGACCCGCCCGAGGACGCGCCGCCTCGGGCGCAGCTCGTCGCCGGGGCGCTCCACCTGGCGAACGGCGACACCGAGGCCGCCTGGCCACGCTTCCAGCGGGCGCTCGAACGCGCGACCAGCCCCGTCGATCGGGTCGGCGTGGCCGCCCGGCTCGGCCAGGCGCGCATCGTCGCGCTCCGGGGGGAGCCGCACCGGGCGATGTCGCTCTACCGCGCGCTCGCCGCCGAGCTCGGCGCGTCGGACCGGGCGGTCGCCGGGTGCGAGGCGCTCGTGCGCCTCGCCGAGCTGAAGCGTTGCCAGGGCCGGCTCACCTCCGCGCTGGCCACGCTCCGGGACGCGGTCGACCTCGTCGGCGAGCGGAACACCCCCTTCAGCGCCGCCTCCGTCGCGATCGGCCGGGCGAGGGTGCACCTCTCGGTCGGGGACACCGACGGCGCGCATGCCCTCCTCGTCGCGCAGGCCGCGTGCGGCGAGAGCTCGGCGCCGTGGCCGGTGCGCGCGGAGTACCTCGCGACCCTGGCGGAGCTGCGCGGGGAGCTCGGGGACACCCCGGCCGCGCTCGCCGTCCACCTGCGGGCCGCGGAGGGCGCCGCCGCGCTGCCCGACCGGCTGGCCCACGCCTTCCACACCGGCATGGTGGGCATCGTCACCGTCGACGGGGACTCCGTGGGCGACGCCGTCGACGCCCTCACCACCATGGGGGCGCCGGGCCTCCTGGCGCGTCTCCTGCTCCTCGGCGGACGCACCGGTCGCGACCGCGACGTCCTGACCGCCGCGGAGGCCGAGGCGCGCGTGGCGGGGGACCAGCTGCTGCTCCTCGAGATCTTCCACGCCCGTCGTGACGCCACGGACCGCGCCGAGGCCCTCGCCATCGTCACCGCCTCGATGGAAGGGCTCGACGGACCCTTCCTGGAACGCTTCCTCGACCGCCCGGCGGCACGGTGGGCGCTGGGGGGAGCGCCGCGGCCGTAGACGCGATACGGGGGTTTGATGGCAGACCTCGGCGATACCACGCCTCCTCCGGTGCACGCGGCGCGAGCCGCCGCGCTCCCTTTGAGGGATCCGCGCACGGGTGAGACCGTGGGTGAGCTGGCGGTCACCCCCGTCGCGGACGTGGCGGTGCTCGTGACCCGCGCGCGGGTGGCCGGGGCGGCCTGGGCGGTGCGTCCGCTGGAGGAGCGCAAGGCCGCCATCCGTCGGCTCGCGGAGGTGTTCCTCGCCCGCGGGCCGGAGATCGCCGACACCCTCGTGTCCGAGATCGGCAAGCCGGCGGGTGAGGCGTGGACGAGCGAGATCGTCACCGCCCAGGAGCTGTTCGACGCCTGGCTCGAGATGATCGATGACGAGCTGGCGGACATCCCCGTCCCCGTGAGCGCGATCAACTACCCGGGCAAGACCATCGTCCTCCGCCTCGAGCCCATCGGCGTCGTCGGCATGATCATGCCGTGGAACTACCCGATCCACCTGCCGCTGCGCACCATCGTGCCGGCCGTGCTGGCGGGCAACGCCGTGGTGTGGAAGCCCTCCGAACATTCGCCCCGCTGCGGGGCGCTGCTCGACGCGATCTTCACCGCCGCGTTCCCGACCGACCTCGTGATCACCCTCCAGGGCGGGCCCGCCCAGGGCGAGGCCCTGGTCGACGGCGGCGTCGATCGCGTGGTGTTCACCGGCAGCGTCGCCGCCGGGCGGGCCGTTGCCCAGCGCGCTGCGGCGCGGCTGCTCCCCACGTCGCTGGAGCTCGGCAGCAAGGACGCGGCCATCGTGCTCCACGACGCCGATCTGGAGCGCGCGGCCAACGGGCTCGTGTGGGGCGCCTTCCACAACGCCGGCCAGGACTGCGCCTCCGTCGAGCGCGTCTACGTCGATGCCCGCGTGCACGACGCCTTCGTCGAGAAGGTCGTCGCCGCCACCCAGGCCCTCCGGGTCGGTGCGACAGCGGGTACCTACGACCTGGGCCCGCTCATCAACCAGGCGGCGCTCGACAAGGTGCACGCGCACGTCACCGCGGCCGTCGCGGCGGGCGCCACGCTGCGCACGGGCGGCGCGCCGACGGGCACCGGGTATTTCTACCCGGCCACGGTCCTCACGGGCGTCACCGACGACATGGTCGTCATGCGCGACGAGACCTTCGGCCCCGTCCTCCCGATCGCGTCGTTCGCCTCTGAGGACGAGGCCGTGGCCCGCGCCAACGGCTCCCCCTACGGGCTCTGCGCGTCGGTGTGGAGCAAGGACCTGCGCCGCGCCGAGGCGCTTGCCGCGCGGATCACGTGCGGGGTGTCGTTCGTGAACAATTGCTGCTTCACGGGGCCCATGGGGGCCGCGGCGTGGGGCGGGCGCAAGGAGAGCGGCTACGGCGTCACCGGGTCCCGCTTCGGGCTCGAGGCGCTCGTCCAACCACGCACGGTGTGCGTGGACCGCTCGCGTGGGAAGAAGGAGATGTGGTGGTACCCGTATGGGGACAACCTCGTCGACATGGCGCGAGGGCTCGTCGAGCTCACGCGTCCGGGGGGTGCGCGGCTGTCCGGAGCACGGATGGCGGTCGGCGGCCTGTTGAACCGGTGGAAGTGACGTGGAGGGCAGGTTGCGCAGGATTCGATACCTCGGCCTCGATCTCGGCTGGACCCCTCGGGACAGTTCGGGCGGTGTGGTGCTCGAGCCAACCGAGGACGGTGGCGTACGCATGGTCTCCGCGGACTCGCTCCGCAGCCACGAGGACACGCTTCGCTGGATCACCCGGAATCGCGGTCGCGGCAGCGCCACGCTGGCCATCAACGCCCCGATCATCGTCGACAACCTGAGCGGGTCCCGCCCCTGTGATCGGGCGTTGCTCGAGCACTTCTCGCGGTACCGCATCGACGAGTACGCCAACAACACCGTCTCGGCGAGCCACCCGCGCACGATGGGCCGCGCGCTCATGCGCATGGGCTTCGATCCGAACCCCGCCTCCGAGGGGGATCGCATCATCGAGACCCACACGCAGGCCGCGCAGATCCTCCTGCTCGGGGTCGATCGGCCGATCCGGATGAAGTCGGGCCCCATCGGCGGGCGCAAGGAGGCGGTCGAGCGCCTCCGCGAGCTCATCGACGAGCGCATGATCGAGAGCGGAACGCCGCGGCTGCACCTGACGCCCGAGCTCGAGCAGCTGATGGACGCCCACCTGCCCGATCTGAACGGCACTCGCCTGGGCGAGCTGGAGGAGCGGCTCGAGGCGCTCGTCTGCGCCTACGTCGCCGCCTACCTCGGGCAGGTCGGCCCCGACGGCTGCGCGTTCCTCGGTGACATGGACACGGGGTACATCCTTCTCCCCGATCCGTCGCGGTTGCAGCAGCAGCAGGCCTGATCCCCAGCGGCCCTCCCGCGCAGCCCCGGTGACGACGAGACCGTAGAGTCCGCCGGGCGTAGCCGCATCTTTGCGCGGCCCGCCCTTGACGCCGTCGCGACCGGACCTAGCTTGGGGGCAACAGTGGCCGCCGGATACCCTCTCGGCGCCCCCCGTAGCGCGGGTTTCACGCGGGCGTCGTGCTCGCGATGGAGGCACGTGCGCGGAGGGTGAGCCGGAGCGGGCGGGGGCTCCAGGAGCCGACATGATCCGTGAAACTACCGACGCCCGCTTCCGCAACGATGTTCTCCTGGCCCCCGGGGTCACGCTCGTCGACTTCTGGGCGCCCACCTCAGGCAAGAGCGGCGTGCAGGCGCCGATCCTCGAGGAGTACGCGGCCGGGCACCCCAAGGTGCGGGTGCTGAAGGTGAACCTGAAGCACAACCCCCGCCTCGCGGGCACGTTCTGTGCCGACGAGGCGCCCGCGCTGCTCGTGTTCAAGGACGGGCAGCCGCTCGTCGCGAGCACGGGGCTGCACCACCGCTACGCCATCGAGCGCCTCGTCTCCGTGGCTGAGGCCCGGGCGGAGCGAATCCCGCAAGCGTAGAGCGAGGGTACGTCGGACCGTCGCGGTCGGCCCACATGCGCGGGCCGCCCGGCGACGGTGTCCTCGCACCCCCATGCGTCGCGTGTTAGGCCGCCGACCCTCCGAGGTCCGGGCATGCGAAGCTTCCTCACCGACAAGAGCCTCGAGCAGGAGGCCCGCTTCGGCGGGTGGGCGCTGGCCCGCCGCCGCGCCTTCGCGGAGCCCGGAACCGAGCCGAGCTACCCGCCTGATCGCGGCTACACGATCGAGCACATCGCCCTCGATCTCCGCATCGATCCCGTGGCGCGCACCATGTCCGGCTCCGCGCGGCTGCGCCTCGGCGCCCTCCCCGGGCAGGACGGCTGGTACGCCCTGGACCTCGACGAGCTGACGGTCGACAGCGTCGAGACCCCCGGGGTCGCGGGAGGCCCCGGCGCCGCCCACCCCTGGCGCCACGCCGACGGCAAGCTCCACGTGGCCCCCGCCGCCGAGGTGATCGTGCGCTGGCACGGCTCGCCGCGCCGGGGGCTCTGGTTCGTCGGGCCGACCGCCGCCGAGCCGAACCGCGTGCCCGAGGCGTGGACCCAGTGCCAGGACGAGGACGGTCACTACCTCTTCCCGTGCTTCGACCACCCCTCCGTGAAGCACCCGTGGTCGATCCGCGTGACCGCGCCCGCGGGGTACGGCGTGCTCTCCAACGGCCGCCTCGTGACCCGTGACGGTGATTCGTGGTCGTGGGACCAGGCGGAGCCGATGCCCGCCTACCTCGTCACCGTGGTCGTGATGAAGATGGACATCCACGAGGACGCGTGGGACGGCATCCCCGTTCGCTACGCCGTGCCGGCCGGCACCGCGGGCGCGCTCGTGCAGCGCACCTTCGCGCGCACCCCGGCGATGGTGGCGCACCTCTCCTCGATCTACGGGCGCTACCCCTGGCCCCGGTACGACCAGGTCGTGGTGCACGACTTCATCTTCGGCGGCATGGAGAACACCGCGGCCACCACGCTGACGGACCTCGTGCTGATGGACGAGGTCGCCGCGATGGACGGCGATCTCGACGACCTCATCGTCCACGAGCTCGCGCACCAGTGGTTCGGTGACCTCTTGACCTGTCAAGACTGGTCGCAGGGCTGGCTCAACGAGGGCTGGGCCACCTACACCGAGCACCTCTGGGCCCGGGTCGACAAGGGCGTCGACGCGTCGGACTGGCACCTCTTCGAGCAGCTCGCCACCTACCTCGGGGAGGACGGCGGGCGGTATCGCCGCCCGATCGTGTCCTACCACTTCAAGTCTCCGATCGACCTGTTCGACCGCCACCTCTACGAGAAGGCGGCGCTCGTCATCCACACGCTCCGCCACATGCTCGGGGACACCGCGTTCTGGGCCGGCGTGAAGCTGTACCTGGAGCGCCACCGCCACGGCACCGTGCACACGCGCCACTTCCAGCGCGCGCTGGAAGACGCCACGGGCACGAACCTCGACCGCTTCTTCGCCACCTGGATCCACGGCGCCGGGCACCCCGCGCTCACCGTGTCGGTCGCGCACGCGGACGCGCAGCTCACCGTCACGGTCAAGCAGACCCAGGAGGGGGACGGCGTCGCGCCCGTCTTCCACCTGCCGCTCCAGGTGGCCTTCGGCGACCGCCGGGTCACCCTCAAGCTCGACGCCCGCGAGCGGACCTACGTGCTCCCGTGCGCCGATCCGCCGGCGTTCGTGCGCGTCGACCCCGACTTCCACGTGCTCGCCGAGATCAAGGTCGAGGCGCCGCGCTCCCAGCTCGTGGCGGCGCTGACCGCCGACCCGAACGTGGTCGGCCGCATCCGGACCGCGCGCGCCCTCGCCGAAGAGGGCTCGCCCATCGCCTTCGCGGCGCTCGCCGCGGCGCTCGGCGCCGATCCCTTCTGGGCCGTGCGCGCCGAGATCGCCGACCTGCTCGCCGCCCGCGGCGGAGAGCGCGCCACCGCCGCGCTCATCGGCGCCCTCGGGGAGACCAACCCCAAGGCCCGCCGGCGCATCGTCGCCGCGCTCGGCACCGTGCGCCGCCCCGAGGTGGCCACCGCCCTCGCCGCGCTCCCGCGCGACGCGTCCGCGCAGGTGGAGGGCGAGGTCGCCCGCAGCCTCGGCAAGCTCCGCGCCCCGACCGCGCGGGCGGTCTGCGAGGCGCTCCTCGCGCGCGACTCGTGGGGAGAGGTGCTCCGCGCCCGCGCGATCGAGGGGCTCGGCCACCTCCGCGACGCGAGCGTCCTCGACACCCTGCTCGCCCAGTCGCGAGACGACGCCCCCGCGCGCGCCCGCGCCGCGGCCTGCGCCGCCCTGGCGCGGCTCGGCGAGGAGGTGGAGTCGACCCGCACCGCCGTCGTCGAGCGCCTCGTCGAGCTCGCCGAGGACGAGAATTTCCGCGTCCAGGTCTCCGCGCTCAACGCGCTCGGGGCGCTCAAGGATCCGCGCGGCCTCGGCGTCCTCACGCGCGTCCACGCCTCGGGTGGCGACGGCCGGAGCCGCCGCCTCGCCTTCGAGGCCTCGGCCAACATCCGCGAGGGCCGCACGACCGAGGAGGGCCTCGCGACGCTCCGCGGTCAGATCGAGAGCTTCGTGGAAGAGAACCGCAAGCTGCGGGATCGCGTCGGAAAGCTCGAGGACCGCTGAATTCCGGCGGAGCTCGGAGCGGCCGGTCATCTCCGACACGAAGGGACCGTGGGCGAGGCGCACGGCGAGATAGGTCGATCGAGAATGATCTCGCTCCACGACCGCCTCGCCGAGCTCGCCCTGCACCCGCGGGCCGCGCCCTGGACCATCCGGCTGCACAGCGGCTACTCGTCCGCCTCGATGGCGCGCGACTATGTGCTGTTCGCGCCCCCCTTCGCCGAGGCCGCGCCCTACGTGCTGGCGCGCCTCCACAACGCCGTGCTGCTGTCGAACCCCGCGGCCGCCCAGCTCGAGGCCCCCGTGCCGGCCGAGAAGCTCGAGCCGGTGCTCGGCGCGCTCCGGCGCATCCATCACGTCGGCATCTTCCTCGACGGCGAGTCCATCCGCCCCACCCGCCCCGACTTCGACCTCCCCAGCGTCGACGTGCCGCCCGCGTTCGTTCCCGCCGAGGGCCTCGCGGCGGGGCTCGACATCGGCGGCACGGGGATGAAGGCCTGCGTGCTGCGGGACGGCACGCTCCTCCGCGTCGCGTCCGCGCCCACGTGGCCCGACGGGGAGCAGGGCATCGAGTCGCTCGTCTCCCGCGCGAGGGCGCTGGTGGAGGAGGTCGGCCAGGGCGAGCGCATGGGCTCCCTCGGCATCGGCTTCGCCTCGCCGATGGGCGTCGGACACCGGGTGACCGAGCTCTCGACCGTCATGCGGGAGAAGGTGGGAGATCTGAACGCCCTCGACCATTTCCCCGAGCGGGTGGCGGAGGGCCTGGTTCACGGGCCGGTCGCCATGTTCAACGACCTCTCCAACCTCGGCCGTCACCTTTCCGCGCAAGGCGCGCGTCGCCTCGTCCGCCTCCAGATCGGGACGAGCTTCGGCGGGTGCTGGATCGACGCGAACGGCACCGTGTACGCCACCGAGATGGGGCGGCTCGTGGTCGACGCGGGGCCGGACGCCGTGCCCCACCCGTACCTCCCGCTCGCGGGCGCGGCGCGCGCCTACCTGTCCAACCGGGGCGTGGCCGAGGACCTCGGGCGGCGCCTGGGTCGCACCCTCGACCCGCGCACGGTGGGGCACCGCCTGCGCGAGGGCCTGCTCGCGGGTGACGAGCACGCGCTCGCCGCGCTCGACCGCATCGCCGAGACGCTCCGCGGTGTCATCGCCGAGCTCCATGCCGTGCTCCCCGGCGTGACCTCCGTGGAGTGTGGTGGATCCATGCTCCTGGGCCCCGCCGGCAAGGCGCTCCTGTCCCGGCTGACGGAAGGATTGCCGGTCGAGTTCCACATCGCGCCGCAACCGGGGCATGATGGCGCCGTAGCCGCGGCGATGGCGCCGCGGGTCGATGCGCGGCTCAAGGGGCTGAAGAGGGTCGGTTAGCACCCATGCGGAAGACTTCGCGGCGGCGGCAGTAGCGTGCAGGTCTACCGCTGGGATCTCGACAAGACCTACCTCCAGACCGACATCGACTCGGTGCGGGGCCTGTTGCGCAGCGCGATCGAGCCCGCCCGGTCGAAGCGCGCGGTGCCCGGCGCGCCGGCGCTGCTCCGCGAGCTCGCGCGCGAGCGCCCCGGCTGGCGGCCGCGCATCTTCATCCTCTCGGGCTCGCCCACGCAGATGCGGCCGGTCCTCGAGCAGAAGCTCCGCATGGACGGCGTGCGCTTCGACGAGTTCGTCCTGAAGGACAACCTCGGCAACCTGCGCAAGGGGCGCCTGCGCGCCGTCCGGAGCCAGTTCGGGTACAAGCTGCCTCAGCTCCTCCGCGCCCGCGTGGGGCTCGGGGCGGCCGTTCGCGAGACCCTCTTCGGAGACGACGCCGAGGTCGACGCGCTCGTCTACTCCGTCTACGCCGACGCCATCGCCGGCCGCATCGGCCCCTCCGAGCTCTCGCGCCTGTTGGCGGCCGCGGGGGCCTACCCCGACCACATCGTCGATGCGCTCTCGGCGCTCCGGAGCGTCTCCCACGCCGACGCGGTCGACCGCATCTTCATCCGGCTCGACCGGGGCCGGCCGATCACGTTGTTCGAGCCCCTGGGGTCGCGCGTCGTACCGGTGCGGTCGTGGTTCGAGGCCGCCCTCACGCTCTACGGCTCGGGCGAGCTCTCGGCGGTCGGCGTCGAGCGCGTACGCGCGTCGATCGGGCTCTCCGACTCCGAGCTCGTCGGGTACTTCGCGTCGGTGCTCGCCCGCGGGTACGTGGAGGAGTCCGCGCTCGCGCGCCTCGTCACCGAGGTCACGCCCGACGCCATGTGGGCCGCCTGCGAAGGCGAGCTCCGGATGGGCCCGTTCGCGTTCCGCCCGCCCCTGGCGCCGAGCGGCGTCGACTACCTCGACGTGTTGAAGGGCTTCTCCCGGTGAAGCCGGGCCCGCGCGTGGATATCCGGTCTCCATGAACCTCCGCGATCAGCTCTTGAAGGCCGGCATCGTCTCCAAGAAGGACGCGGAGGGTGCCGCGCGGGACGCCCGGAAGCAACAGAAGGTGCAGCAGGGCAACCAGGAGGCGAAGCGCGTCCTGGAGCAGCGCGAGGCGGCGGCGCGCGAGGCCGCGCGCGAGGCGCACGAGGTCGAGCGGCTCGCACGCCGCAAGGACGCCGAGGAGCGTGCCCGGAGGGAGACCGTGCTCTGGCAGGGCCGGCAGATCCTCTCGACGAACCGGATCCGTTACCGCCCGGGCCCCCAGCGCTTCCACCACCGCTCCCCCGACGGGAAGGAGGCGTGGAAGCTCTACCTGCCCGAGCGGCTCGCCGAGGACCTCCGGCGGGGCCGCGTCGCGGTGGCGTGGATCGACGGCGGCGCCGAGCCCCACGTCGTGCTCGTCGACCGGGAGACCGCCGATCGGCTCGCCGCCGTCCGTCCCGAGCTCCTCCTCTTCCTCAACACCGGCCCGGTCGACCCCGATCCGGCGGAGCAGCTCTACGAGGGGTGACCGGGGTCCGCGTGTGTCAGTCGGCGGCGCGCGTGTATCGCCAACCGCGTCCGCTGCACCGGCCACCGACACAGATGATACATCGCGCCCGCGATCCGTCGCGGTGTCGCATCGGAGGGCGCGAAGCGGATCAGCGCGTGCTCCGACCGGATGAGCTCGCGGGCCGCGTCGTAGAACGCCTGGGGGTAGTCCGACGCGAAGAGGACCTCGTTGTCCATCGCAGACTCCCAGTTGGTGGCCTTCAGACGGTCCTTGACCCGATCGTGGAAGGGGGTCCCGGGGAGCGGGTAGCTCACGGTGATGCCGATCTCCTCGGGGTCCAGCTCGCGGACGAGCCGCGCCGTTGCCAACACATCCTGATACGTCTCCCCCGGGTAGCCGAGCTGGAGGAAGAAGCCCCGCCGGATCCCGTGGTCGCGGAGGAGGCCGGAGGCGCGACGCATCTCGTCGATCGTGCAGTCCTTGTCCATCGCGTCGAGCACGTGCTGGGCGCCGCTCTCGACGCCCACCCACACCTCGCGGCAGCCGCTCGCCGCGAGGTCGGCGACATACGCGGCGTCCTGGAGGAGATCGACGCGGGTGAGACATCGATACGGGATGGGTGTGTCACCGATACATTCGCGGTATCGCTTCAGCCACGCGGGCTTGATCGCGAAGATGTCGTCGGTGAACCAGATGCGGTCGACACCGTAGCGGGAGACCAGCGCGCGCACCTCTGCCACGACATGCTCGGCGGGCCGCACGTGGTAGGTGCGGCCCCAGGTCGGCTTGGCGCACCAGTTGCAACGGTACGGGCAGCCGCGCGCGGTCGATACATTGACTTCCCAGGTCCCGTGCTTCGCGCGCCACCGGGCCGCGTAGGCGGGCATGTCCACGCGATGCCATGCGGGGAAGGGGAGGCGGGAGAGGTCGGACTGGGCCGGGCGCCGGGGGAGGATGCCTGCGAGGGGCACGCCGTCGAGCCACTCGAGCAGCGGGGCGTCGTGCTCGCCGACCACCACCACGTCCGCGCCAGCGGCCCGATACATCTCAGGGCGGTCCGATGTATCGGGCCCCGCCACGAGCACGGACGCGCCGCGCATCTTCGCGAGGTGGATCATCGTGAACGCGGCCTCGCGCATGGTCGTGAGGCACATCTTCTGCGCCACCGCGTGCGGGTCCGCGACGATGGCCACCTTCTTCGGGCGGTGCCCGTCGAGCGCGTCGGCGAACGGGTCGACCCCCGTCGCGAACATCGGGTCGTACACCGCGAGGTCATGCCCCGCGGCCTCGGCCATCGCCGCGCTCACCAGCGTGCCGAGCGGGGGGTAGGGCTTGCCCACCTTCGCCTCCCGCGCGTCGAGCGGGAGGTGGTAGTTGTGGGCGAGGAGCACCTTCGACATGCCCGTCACTGTATCGCCGTGGACGCGAGGCCGGGACACTGGACAGGCGTTCATGCCCACGGTAGGAAGCTGAAACCGGAGCGCACCATGCAAACAGGCAACGACCGACGCATCGACTACCTCGAGTTCACCGTGCCCGACGTGCAGGTCGCGCGGCGCTTCTTCGAGGCGGCGTTCGGCTGGGTCTTCAGCGACTACGGGCCCGACTACCAGTCCTTCACCGACGGGCGGATGGACGGCGGCTTCACCACGGGCGCGCCCCCGTCGAGCGGCGGCGTGCTCGTGGTCCTCTACGCCTCGGACCTGGCCGACACGGAGGCCCGGGTCGCCGCCCACGGCGGCCGGATCACGCGCCCGGTGTACGAGTTCCCGGGCGGCCGGCGCTTCCACTTCGAGGATCCGACCGGCCGCGAGCTGGCGGTGTGGTCGGAGCCGCTGTCGAAGACTTGAGAGGCCCCGTGGTGGAGATTCAGGTCGCTTCGGCGATCCGCGTGGTCACCCGGCGGACGGGCACCGAGCTCACGACGCTGATGCCGTTGTCCGCCTTCTCCAGACGCACGTCGACGTGCTCGCGGTCGACTTCGCAGTAGCGGGCGATGACCTCGAGGATCTCCGCCTTCATGGCGTTCATCTGCGAGGGGGTCAGGTCGACCTGGTCGTGCACGAGCAGGATCTTGAGGCGCGACTTGGCGTCCTCCTTCGAGCCCGCGGCGGAGGAGCGGCTGTTGCCGGAGAAGAGACGATCGAAGATCGACATCACTGGGCCACCTCCTTGGAGGGCGCGAGCCCGATCCAACGCTTCATGACGCTCCAGAAGGTGTCGGGCTCCTCGAGCGCGACGAACGGAATGTCGGTTTCGCCGGTGACGCGGCGCGCGATGCGGCGGTAGGCCTCGCCGACCACCGACTTCTCGTCGAACACCGCCGGCATGCCGCGGTTGGCGCTGACGATCACGTCCTCGTGGTCCGGCACCATCCCGATGAGCGGGATGGCGAGGATCTCGAGGATGTCGTCCTTGTTCATCATGTCGCCGCGCTGGACCATCTTCGCGCGGAAGCGGTTCACGATGAGCTGCGGCTCGGGGAGCTCGGCGGCCTCGACGAGGCCGATGATGCGGTCGGCGTCACGGATGGCGCTCACCTCGGGCGTGACCACGATGATGGCGCGGTCGGCGCCGGCGATCGCGTTCTTGAAGCCCTGCTCGATGCCCGCGGGGCAGTCGATGATCACGTAGTCGAAGTCGGCCTTGAGCTGCGTCACGAGGGTGCGCATGGCTTCGGGGCTGACGGCGTTCTTGTCGCGCGTCTGCGCGGCGGGGAGCAGGAACAGCGTGTCGACGCGCTTGTCCTTGATGAGCGCCTGCTTGAGCCGGCACTCGCCCTCGATGACGTGCACGAGGTCGTACACGATGCGGTTCTCGAGGCCGAGGATGACGTCGAGGTTGCGGAGGCCGATGTCGGCGTCGACCACGACGACACGCTTGCCAAGCAACGCCAACGCCACGCCCAGGTTCGCGGTGGTCGTCGTCTTGCCGACGCCCCCCTTGCCCGAGGTGACGACGATGCACTCACTCATGAAGACTCCTTGCTTGCGGGGCTCGCCGTCGGCGTCGGGGCCGGCCGAAGGCGCCCGCGGTAGGGCTCGATCACGATACTGCCGTTGGCCATCCAGGCGATCTCGGGGGCGATGTGACGCCCCGCCTGGTCCGGCGCGTGGGCGGGAAGCTGGATTACCTTGCCGATGCGGAGCTGGGTCGGCCGCATGTCGAAGGCGAGGATGATGGACGTGTCGTCCCCCCGGGCGCCCGCGTGGGCGAGGCCCTTGAGGGCGCCGAACACCAGGACGTTGCCGCCGGCGATGAGCTGGGCGCCGGGATTCACGTCCCCGAACACCTGGATGTCACCCGCGAACCGCACGACCGCGCCGGAGCGCACCGTGCCGTCGATGGTCAACACCCGTCCGGACCCGGGCTGGTCGTCCTCGGCGTCGTCCTCCGCGCTGGCCGCGCGCACGAGCTCGGTGGGGCCTTCTTCGGCCTGGCCCGCGAGGGGCGCGACCACGGAGGCGGAGGCCACCACGCCGAGGGCAGGGGAAGCGGCGGGCTCGGCGCCCGGGGTGAGCAGGTGCACCTTGAGCTTGAGCTCGCGTTCGGCGTGCCGCTGGACGGCCTCGGAGGTGCAGTAGATCCCGACGATGTCGACCCCGAACTCGTCCTTCACGAGGTGCACGAGGCGGCGGAGGTCGAACAGGTCGATCTCGCGACGGCCCAGGTCGAACCGGGCGGACGTGCCCGCGTACTTGCCCGGAGTGGCACCCAGCTCGGCGCGGATGGCCACGCGGAGCGTGTCGAAGCTCGCACCCGCTCCCAATTCCAGCACCAGCGCACCACCCGCCATCGTGCGGAGGGTGAGCGGATCGGTCCGCACAGGCGCGGCTGCGCTCGGAGTGACGGCGGGGTTCGCCATGGCGGTTTGGGGGAGCGAGGGGGAGGGTTGCCGGGTGGGAGCCCAGCGGGGGGATGCTCGCACTCTACCACGTCGTACGCGGCGGATGCAAAGAGAAATCTTGCTTCGTCAAGGGCCGGCGATCAGCTGGCGAGCAGCGCCGCGGTCAGCGCGAGCAGCGCCCCGTAGTAGGTGGACAACACGAGGAAGTCACGCCCCGGGATCGGCCGCTTGAACTGGTTCACGGCGAGCAGCGCGTCGGAGGCGAGGAAGGACACGCCGCCGAGGAGCCCGAGCGGCCCGAGGCTGCTCGCCGCGGCCGCCATCGCGCAGAGCGTGACCGCATAGACGGGCACCGCCACGCGCATCACCCCGGAGCGGGGGCGCACCACCACGGTGACCCCCACCGCGAGCGCCGCGAGGCCGGCGACCAGCCACGGGGACGGCCACGCGCCCGACGCCGTCAGGAACGCGGGGACGAACAGGAGGTGGCCGACGAGGAAGGCCCCGAGCCCGTGGAGCAGGAACCGGGACTTGTCGAGGAGGAAGGCATCCCCCGCGGCGGAGAACACCATGCCGACCGCGGCGAGCGTCGACACCGGGGCGAGCACGGCCGCGAGGAACAGGGCGGGCAGCACCTTGGTGCCGCGGACGAGGCCCGTGCCGCCCCGGGTCACGACCCCCAGGTAGACGAGCGAAGCCGCTACCGCGGCCCACCAGAGCGGCGGCACGCGTCAGCGCTGCTGGGGCGGGGACGGCGAGGCGCGTCCGGCCACCTACGCGTCACGCAGGAGCGGCTCGAGGCCACCGCGCTGGTCCAACGCCCGGAGGTCGTCGAAGCCGCCGACGTGCACCTCCCCGATGAAGATCTGGGGCACGGTGGTGCGGCCGGTGCGGGCACGCAGGGCCTCGCGCGCGTCGTCGTCCCCCGACAGGTCGATCTCCTCGTAGGAGACGCCCTTGGAGTCGAAGAGGCGCTTCGCCGCGCGGCAGTAGCCGCAGTAGTCGGTGGAGTAGATCGTGACCTTGGCCATGCGCCGGAAGCTAAGCGCATCCGGACGGGCGGCAAGGCTGGAGCCCGACCACGGGAGCCATCGCTCCGGCGCGGGGGGCGGGTGCTGGGTCCGGCGCGGCTACCAGGTCGCCGGGTAGACGGAGACGACGTCGGCGGCGCCGAAGATGTCGACCGCGGTGAAGTCCACGATGTAGCCGGTGTACGTGCAGTCCAGGTACGTGGAGTTCCCGACCCAGGAGCTGTACCAGGTGACGCCCCCCTCGGGGAACAGCTCGAACCCGTCGACCCACTCGCCCGTCCAGTCGTCGTAGACGTCCGCGTAGACCTCGGAAACGTCGTTCGCACCGTCGTAGTCCTCGACATCGGCGTCGAAGTACCAGACGAAGTCGTGGTAGTAGTCGTCGGGGTAACAACCGGCGTCCGCGTACACGATCGCCGGCGTGGAGTTCGGTGTGGAATGCGGCGTGTCGGCGTAGACGAAGCAGCCCGACAGGGTCGCGAAGGCGGCGAGGGCGGCGGCGCAGCGGATCATGGGTTCCTCCTGCGAGGGTGTACGAAGGGTGGGGCGGAGGCATTCACGTTGGAGCGTGCGCACGGCGGCCGGTCGGATGTGAGCCAGGGAACAGTCGTGTTTGAACCAGACAAACCGGGCACCTTCCGGCATTGACGAAATCGGCGGCGTGTATCCTGCCGCCGCCCATGCACCTCCACCTCCTCGATTTCAACGGCCACGCGGCCAACCAGGGCATCGCCGCCCTGCGCGGGTTGATGGGGAACGGCGTGTCGGTGTGGCCCACGCGCCTCACCGGGGTCCTGCCGCCCGCCGACGGCGGCGTGTGGGTGCTCTCGGGCGGCCCAGGCTCGCCGCTGGAGGACGGACCGTGGCGGCGGCCGGTGCTCGATGCGCTCCGGGCGCGGGTCCGCGCGGATGAGCCCACGCTGGCGATCTGTTACGGGTTCGAGCTCCTGGCGCTCGCGCTCGGCGCCGAGGTCGCGCCCCTCGCCCGCCCGCGGGTGGGGGTCGTGCCGCTCCGGCTCACCGGCGCGGGGCGGTCCGACCCGGCGTTCGCGGGGCTCGACGGGGCCCCCACCTGGGAGAACCGGCAGTGGGGCATCTTCAGTGGGGGAGGCGAGATCGTGGCGGAGGGAGAAGAAGGGGATCGGGTCGTGGCCCGCCTCGGGCGCAACGTGCTCGGCGTGATGTTCCACCCCGAGGCGGACGAGGCCGGCGTGCGCGCCGCGACCGTGGACACGGTCCTCCCGGGGGATCCTTCGGGGCTCGACCGGGTGTACGCGTCGGTGGTGTCCGGCTTCCTGCGCGCGGTGCGCCCGGGGGGCGCCGGATGAGGCGCCTCTCCCTCACCCGCGACACCATCGGGACCGTCGCGCGGGGCCATCCGTGGGTCTACCGGGACGGGGTGCGCGGCTCCGCGCCCGTGGGCGAGGCCGTGCTCCTGGTGGACGACAAGAACAAGACGGTCGCGTGGGGGCTCTTCGACAGGGGGCCCATCGCCGTGCGGGTGCTCGGGCGCGAGCCGATGACCATCGACGCGCTGCTGCGCACCCGGCTCGCCGCCGCGGAGCGCCGCCGCTCGCTCGTGGGGGGCGACACCGACTGCTGGCGCCTCTGCAACGGCGAGGGGGACGGCCTCGGCGGCCTCGTGGTGGACCGCTACGCCGACGTCGGCGTGGTGCGCGTCTACAGCGCCGCTTGGGAGCCGCACCTCGGCGCGATCGTCGACGCCCTGCGCCCGCGCTTCACGACGCTGTACCGCCGCTACGGCGTGACCATCGTGGACGACAAGGAGGGGGGGGAGACCCTCGCCGGGCCCGAGCCTGCCGACGGCGTGATCGTCCGCGAGCACGGCATGCGCATGCTCGCGCGGGTGAAGACCGGCCAGAAGACGGGCCTGTTCCTCGATCAGCGGGAGAACAGGCGGTCGATCCGGGAGTGGTCGAAGGGGCGCACGGTCGTGAACCTGTTCGCCTACAACGGCGGGTTCTCGCTCGCCGCCGCCCTCGGGGGCGCCCGACGCGTCGTGAGCGTGGACATCGCGCCCGCCGCCATCGCCGACGCGAAGGAGAACTTCCGCCTCAACGGGCTCGATCCCGACGCGCACGGCTTCGAGGCCACCGACGCGTTCGCGTGGGCCGGGGCGCGCGCCGAGCTCGTCATCTGCGATCCCCCGTCGCTCGCGCACGGAAAGGAGGCCGACAGCGCCGCCCGCAAGGCCTACCGGGATCTGAATCGCCACGCCTCCGAGCTCTCGACCGAGCTGTTCGCCACCTCGTCGTGCACCGCGCGGCTCTCGTGGGACAGGTGGGAGGAGGCCGTGCGCGAGGGCGTGAAGGGCGGCTGGGCGTGGATGGCGCGCGCGGCCGAGCCCCCCGACCACCCGGTCGCCATCGCCCATCCCGAGGGGCGCTACCTCAAGTTCGCGCTGCTCGGGCGTTCGTCCTGAACCCAGGCACCTCGTTCTCGGCTACGCTGCGGCGGTGAGCGAGCTCGACGCCTACCCGAGGCCGTACGGCACCTACCTGCTGCTCGAGCGGCTCGGGGCCGGCGGCATGTCGGAGGTCGACCTCGCGCGGCGCGCCGTCGGCGAGGGCGGTTTTGTCCGGTTCATCGTCATCAAGCGCATCCGCGCCTCGAACCAGGTCGACGAGCAGTACGTCCGCATGTTCCAGGACGAGGCGCGCATCAACGCGGAGCTCTCGCACGAGAACATCGCCCAGGTCTACGACTTCGGCCGCGAAGGCGAAGAGTTCTACATGGCGATGGAGTACGTGCCCGGGCTCGACCTGCGCGCCGTCCAGATCGCCCTCGCGCGGCAGGGCAAGCTCCTCCCGGTCCGCATCGGGCTCACCGTGCTCGTCGGCGTGCTGCGGGCGCTGCAGTACGCGCACGCGCGGGTCGATCAGCTCGGCCGCCCGATGAACATCGTGCACCGCGACGTGAACCCGCGGAACGTGATGCTCTCGGTCAACGGCGAGGTGAAGCTCATCGACTTCGGGGTCGCCAAGGCCGCGGATCGCCTGGAGAAGACCGAGGGCCACACCATGAAGGGCAAGTTCGCCTACATGGCGCCCGAGCAGATCAAGGGGGACGTCGCGATCGACGGCCGGGCCGACGTGTTCGCCGTCGCGCTCGTCATGCACGAGCTCCTGACCGGGCGGAGCCCCTTCGCGGGGCTGTCCGAGGTGCAGATCCTCCACCGGATCCTCTCCGGCAAGATCCCCCCGCTGCCCGACGCCGTGGAGCACCCCGATCTCCCGCTCCTGAGGCGGATCCACGCGCGCGCCCTCGCCGTCCGCCCGGAGGACCGCTACCCCTCCGCGGACGCCTTCCGCGCCGATCTGGAGGTCGCGCTCGACCCGATCGGGGGCCTCGCGCCGCCGCGGTGGATCGCCGAGCTCCTCCGCGAGGCCAACGGGGACGGCGTCGGGGACATCACCCGCCGCCTCCGCGCCTACCGGGACGGCGCGTCGACCGGCCCGCGCCCCGTCGTCCTCCCGCCCGCCGCCGGGGAGGGCTCCGGCACGCTCAACGTCGCGTCCATCGAGGCGCCGCCGGGGCGCCCCATCTGGTTGGCCTGGGCAGCGGCGGGGGTCGGACTCTCGAGCGTGTTGTTGGGCGGGCTCCTCGTGGGGCTGGCCGGGGTGGCGGGGTGGATCTGGAGCAACCAGGAAGCGCCGGTCGTTCCGAACGAGCCGGCGGAGGTGGTGGAGGTGGAGCCGGTGGCGCCGGCGCCGAGCGGGAACGCCGAGGCGGGATCGGGGGGCCCCGAAGCGGGCGCTCCGGTGCGCAAGGCGGGGGCTACCGCGGCGAGCGGCCCGAGGACGACGACCTCGGCGGGGGCCTCTCCGTCGGTGGAGGCCGTCGCGCCGGTCGGAGCGGGCGGATCGGGCGCCACTCCCACGGGCGATCGTTCCGGGGAGGCAGGCGCGGGCCGCGGGGGGGGCGCACCCAGCGAGCCGCCGCCCGGTGGCGCGAAGACCCCGTCGACCGGGGAGGGCGGCGCCGCGCCGGTGACCAGCCCCTCGTCCACGACGACCCCCACGTCTCCGCCGGACACGACCGCTTCGGCGAGCACCCCGCCCCCGGTCGTCGCGACCCCCACGGTCGCCGCGTCGTCGCCGGCCGACACGAGCGCGGCGGCGCCCGGCTACCTCAACCTCACCAGCCGCCCGATCAAGCTCGACGTCTACGTCGACGGCGCGAAGGTCGGCGTCACGCCGTTGCGGCTGCACAGCATCCGGGCCGGCACCCACGAGGTGGCCGTGCGCGATCCGGTCACCGGGCGCGCGCAGACCCGCACCGTCGTCGTCGCCGCGGGCGCCGTCGTCACCCCGGCCGCGGTGATCCTCGAGTGATCCTGGCCCTGCTCGGGTGCGACGCGCCCGCCACGCTCTACCCGGTCGACCCCTGTCGCCTCGGCCGGGACTACGCGGCGGTGTCCGTCGACGTGACGTGCACGACCGGGAGTCACACGGTCGAGGCAACCTTCGACGGGGCGGCGGACACGCGCGTCGGCGGGACCCGGGGGGAGGGCTGGGAAGGGCTCGGGTTCTACGCCACCGGGCCCTCGGCGGGGGCCGGCACCGTGTCGATCGGGCACCGCCCCGGCGCGCTTGGGGTCTACGCGTCGGAGGGCGCCCGGAGCCTCGTCGCCGGCTACCTGCCCGCGGGGGACGAGCTCGCCGCGGCGCCGTTCGTCGAGGTCACCGACGGCGAGGTGACCTGCGACGCCGCGACGGGGACCGGGACCGTGCGGGTGTCCGGCCTCCCGGCCGACTGGGTGGACGGCGGGGTCTGGGAGATGGACTTCGACGCGGGGGAGGGGAGCGCCGACCCGGTCGCGACGGACTGGGCGCCGCCCTGGCCGTCGGAGTGCGCGATCGGCCCGCGCGCGTGGGCCACGGTGAGCATCGCCGCGTCGTGCGACGGCGCGGTGGCGGCGCGCATCCAGTTCCTCGCCCCGGAGAGCTACGCCGTCGCGCTCGACGTGCTCGGGCAGGTGGCCTCGGTGTCCGCGACGTGGACCGAGGCCTTCTCGGCCACGTGCGCCGGCGGGGCCCTCCCGACGCTGGCGGGCTCGCTCCAGGGCGACGACGACGGGCTCCGGTTGTACACGCCCGTCCTGACCGTGACGCGCACGGGTGACGGCCCGTGGGTGGTGGAGACCACCGGGTGTGGGGAGTGCCCCTCCGGGTGGACGGTCGCGGTCGAGGGGCTGCCCGCGCTGTAGCGCCGCGTTGCTCGCCACCCCCCGCCCGCGTCGCCGATCCCGCTCCGCAGCGCCGGCCGTCCGCGGCCGTGCGTCTGCCCCCCTCATCCGCCGACGGCTCGCCTCCGACGCATCGCCAGGACCGCGAGGAGGCCGAGGGCGCCTGCGCTTCCGCCGGCCCCGCCCGTCGCGCAGCCGCACGCATTGGCGGCCTCGTCGTCGTGCAACACGTAGTTCGGCACGTCCGGGGTGCCGGTGTCGACCGGCGGCGGCTCCCGGGTCGTGAACGTGGAGGTGATCGGCGCGTCGACGGTGACGCCGTCGTGGGTCGTGACGCCGGGGTGCACGGTGATGACGTAGTCGGTGTCGGCCACCCAGTCCTCGAGCGGCGCGATGTTCACGACGTGGGATGCCCAGCGGTAGAACACGTTGACCGAGACGGGGACCTGCACGCCGTCGGCGGTCGCCACGGTGATCGCACCCTCGGCCTGCACGGTGTCGGGATCGAGCCCCTTCGCGAACACCAGGGCGAGCCGGGAATCGAGGTGGGTGTGGTCGAGGACCGGCTGCCAGCCGCCGGGCGCGGGTTGGGCGCTGATGACGGGGCTCGCCCACCCGGTGCCGCCGTGCAGGCGGTCCCACACCACCTGCCAGTACGCGGCCACCACCTCCGCCTCGTGCGCGGGGATGCCGACCACCGTCGGATCGAACTGGTGGGTACACGCCCACGGGAACTCGGCGGTGTAGCGCTCGACGGTCGCCTCGATCTCCGACGACGCGCCGACGTAGGCGATGGCGATGCCGAGGAGCGTCTGTCCCTGGTCGACGCGTTCGTAGGTCACGGTGTGGCCGTTCTGCTCGAACAGCGGGAGGAGCTCCTCGGGCCACCACTTCGGCGGCACCGTGCCCGCGCCCTGCACGGCGGCGTAGGCGACGTCGGTCGCCTCGTCCATCGAGCAGCACGCCCAGCTCTCCGCGGGGTCCCACGCCCGGCTCCGCTCCATGAACGTCGCGTCGTAGAACTGGTCGGCCATGCCGTGCGACATCATCCCGAGGAGGAAGGCCGCGTGCTGCGCGCCCACGCCCTCGAAGGGCGCCGGGTGGTTGGCGACGATCCACGCGAGGTACAGGTCCTGGGTCGGCTCCCAGTGCGCCATCTCGCCGTAGTCGTCGCCGCCCAAGGTGTAGCCGCCGTCGGGGAACATCGTGCCGTTGAGCAGGGCGTCGCGTACGTCGGCGCGGGCGAGGAAGTCGGCGAGATCGCCGGGGGGGACGTGCTCGATCGCGAGGATCGAGATCCACTGGTGGCTCGTCTGGCCGTTGGCCTCCGCGGCGGGTACCGCGACGAGCGCGGCGGTGGAGAGGGCGAGCGCGACCAGCATGTGGAGCTCCGGGCGCCGGAACAATAGCGCAGGCCGAGCTCCGTGGGGGGCTACGGCATCCGGTAGAGGACGCTCTCGCCTTCGCGGGCCTCCTCGGTCGCGCCCGCCTCGCGCAAGGCGTGCTCGAACGCCTCGGCGTTCCCGCCGAGCTCGTCGCGATGGACCATGATCTGGGTGACCCCGCCGGCCGAAGCACCCGCGAGATCCGGCGCGACCCGTTCGGCCTTCATCAGCGGATCCCAGGTGGCGAAGGTGGCGAGCCAGGGCGCGGGGAGCGTGGCGGAGACGCCGTTGAAGTCGGGGGCCCAGGGCGAGGCCGCGCCGTGGTGGGCCTGGTAGTAGAGGAGGTAGCGCGCGCGGGGGCGGGAGCGGTTGATCTCGCCGGGGGCCATCGCGACGGAGCCCGGCACCTCGAGGAGCACGCTCCCGCGGACCCGGTCGTAGATCGCCGGCACGTCCGCGGGGGAGCCGGGGAGGAGGAGCTCCACGCGGGAGAGCAGGAGCCCCTCGAGGACCGGGAGGACGGCGAGCCAGGGCTTTCCGATGCGGTCGACCGCGAGGCCGACGAGCGGCGCGAGGCAGAAGAGCGTGCCCGCGTGCCACCGATACGGGAACCGCACGGCCTCGAGGACGGGGAGGTCGTACCAGGGGCCGCGTCCGAGGGAGAGGACCGCGCAGGCGAGGGCGACGAGCGCGAGGGCGGCCCGGCCGCGCGCGGCCCAGCGCGCGCTCACGAGGGTGGCGCCGGCGAGCACGAGCGTGGAGACCCCGACCCACGTCGTGATCGCGAAGGGGTTGAGCCCGGGGAGCGCGCCGGGAGGCACGAGATCGAGGGGCATGCCCATCGCGGCGCGGACATCGGCGGGGAGCGGCGCCGCGTCGGAGAACCCGCCGACGAACAGGAGCAGGAAGGGGCTGGCGAGCGCGAGGCCGCCGCCGAGCGAGGTCCAGGCGAGCCGCTCGCGGACCCCCCACACGAGCGCGAGGAGGCAGGCGACCATGCCGAGGTACCAGCTCGAGATGACGACGAGCGCGAAGGTCGCGACGCTGGCCAGGCGCTCCTTCCGGAGGACGCACCACGCCCAGAGCGGGAGGGTCCACCCGTCGGTGCCCTCGACGATGCCCTCCACCGCGTAGCCGTGGAAGTAGGGGGAGGCGCCGTACACCCCCGCGGCGGCGAGGGCGCCGGCCACGCCGAGGCCGCCGGCGCGGAAGCAGCCGAACGAGACGGCGACGGTGGCGAAGCGCGCCGCGAGCAGCGTGAGGTTGTAGGCGAACGCCGGGCCGCCGAGCCACGCGGCCGGGGTGCCCGCCCAGCCGTGGAGCGGCGAGGAGAAGTAGAACGGCATGCCGGCTGGCGCGCCGAGATCGTGGGTGAACGTCGGGAGCCCGGGTTGCAGGCCCGCGAACCACGCGAGGCCCCACACCGACGGGTAGAGGTCGGTGTAGGGGGAGCCGAGGAGCTCGCCCCGGAGGAGGGCCGGCAGCGCCGGGAGGAGGGCCCAGGCGGCGGCGAGGGCGAGGGCGGCCGGCCACCCCGAGCTCTGGCGCGCGAACGCGATGGGCCACGTGATGCGCTCACGTCGAAACAGGCGCAGGGTGCGGAGCTGGCGCGGCATTGCGACGGCCCATAAGCGGCACCGATGCAACTTCCCAGCCTCCGCACCTTCGACGAGGCCGCGGTCGCGACCGCCCGGACCCACCTCGATCGCCTCACCAAGCCGCCGGGCAGCCTCGGGAAGCTGGAGGACCTCGTGGCGTGGTGGTGCGGCGCCACGGGCTACCCGGCGAAGGTGCCCGCGCGCGCGCGGCTCTACACCTTCGCGGGGGACCACGGCGTGACCCGGGAGGGGGTGAGCCCCTACCCGTCCGCGGTGACCGTCCAGATGGTGCGCAACTTCCTCGCCGGGGGCGCCGCGGTGAACGTGTTCGCGCGCCACCACGGGGTCGAGCTCGTGGTGGTCGACGTGGGGGTCGCCGGGAGCCTCGCGGGGGCCGCCGACACCGCGCACGCGCGTTTCCTCGACCGGCGGGTGCGCGCGGGTACCGGCAACATGGCGCGCGAGCTCGCGATGACGCGCGAGGAGGCGGAGGCCGCGGTCAACGTCGGTATCGCGCTCGCGACGGAGGCCGCGGCCGACGGGGTGGAGATCCTCGGCGCGGGCGAGATGGGCATCGGCAGCACCACCTCGGCGGCGGCGGTGCTCGCGGCGGTGGCGGCGATGCCGGGCAAGCTCACGGCGGGGCGCGGCACCGGCGTGGACGACGCGGGCCTCGCGCGGAAGGTCGCGGCCATCGACGCCGCCCTCGCGCTGCACACGCCCGATCGGGACGACGCGATCGGCATCCTCGCGGCGGTGGGCGGGCTCGAGATCGCGGCGATCGCGGGGCTCTGCATCGGCGGCGCGGCGGCCGGCGTGCCGGTGCTCCTCGACGGGTTCATCTCGACGGCCGGCGGGCTCGTGGCGTCGGTGCTCGCGCCGGGGAGCGTGCCGTACTTCGCGGTCTCCCACCGCAGCGCCGAGAACGCCCACTGGGCGATGAGCCGCTACCTCCGTAAGGAGCCGCTCCACGACCTCGACCTCAAGCTCGGCGAGGGCACCGGCGCCGTCCTCGCCATCGACAGCGTACGCCTCGCGGCGAAGGTCCTCGGCGAGATGGCGACGTTCGAGAGCGCGGGGGTTTCTGGGCGCGCCTGAATGCTTCGGGGCTCGGGATCCGGAGGTTCACCACAGAGGCACAGAGGACACAGAGAAGAGAGGGGAAGAAGGCAGAGAAAATGGGGGGAGTCCAAGGGGGCGTCTCTCTCTTTCGCCTTCCTTCGTAGGGCCTCTTGCTTTGCCTTTTCCTCTGTGAACTCTGTGCCTCTGTGGTGCAATTCCGGATTGCACGGCGAGAAGCCGCTCAGTTGCCCAACGAAGGAGGACAGTCCAAGTCACCCGCGCGAGGGACGCCCTGCGGCCCGACCCCGACGCTCGGGGAGGGGGCGCGCCCCGGACTATTTTCCGGGGCTCGGCTCGAGGCGGGTGGCCTGCTCGCGTAGGGATCCGAGGGAGAGGCCCTCGCGCCACCAGGCGATGGCGCCGGCGGTCGCGACGGGGACGAAGCTCACGGCCCAGAACACGATGGCGAAGGCCTGCGCGGGCGCGGGGTCGAGGCCCCAGAGCACGAGCGTGGTCTCGATGGCGACGTGGAACACGCCGAAGAAGCCGGGCGCCTGGGGCAACGCGACGGTGAGCGCGATCGCGACGGTCGTGAAGCACGCGGCGGCGAACGGCAGGTCGATGCCGAACGCGTGGAACAACACGTAGATGGAGATGGCGCCGTTGAGCCAGTGGACCAGGGAGAGGGCCCCGGCCTGCCAGAGGGCGCGGCGGGAGCGGACGCTCTCGAGCCCCTTCACGAAGCCGTCGAACAGGAACAGGAAGCGGTCGGCGACGGGCTTCGGCGCCACCGAGACGATGCGCGCGAAGATGTGGCGGGCCGCGCGCTCGCGGGCGGCGAGGGTGAGGAAGGTCACCATTCCCGCGACTCCCACGAAGCCGAAGACGCTCCCGTAGAGCTTCAGGTTGGTGACCAGCTCGCCGTGCGCCTGGGCGTTCGCAGGCAGGATCGCCACCATGATGACGAGGACGCTGACGAGCCCGAGGATGTCGAACACGCGCTCGATGACGGCGATGGTCACGAGCGCGAGGATGGGCGTGCCGGTCTCGCGGGCGCCGAGCCAGGGCCGCGCGATGTCGCCCGCGCGGAAGGGCAAGACGACGTTGAGGCTCATCCCGATGATCGTCGCGACGAAGAGGCGCCAGAGCCGCGCCGTCGGTGCGAACGGGCGGAGGAGCACCTTCCACCGAAGGGATCGGATGACGAACTCGCTGAACAGGACGGTGGCCGAGAGCAGGACCAGCGGGAGATCGACGCCCTGGAGGGCGGCCGCGACCTCTGTCCAGTGCGCGCGCAGCACGAACCAGAGGGTGAACCCGAGGCTGACCAGGAGGCCCGGGAGAAGGCGCAGCAACCGCTTCGTCACGCCGCGACGATACCACGGAGCCCGCCGTGGCGCCCTTCGGGCTCGCGCGCTACACGGGGCCCGCTTTCAGGGAGGTGCCCTCGTGTCCTACGACGCCGTCGGTCTCGGCAACGCTATCATGGACGCGCTGGTGCGCGTAGACGACTCGGTCATCGCCGAGCTCGGCTTGACGCGGGGGCAGATGCACCCGGTGAACCACAAGCAGTGGCACGCCGCCTACGAGCGCGTGCACGGCTACGGCATCGAGGTCTACTCCGGCGGCTCGTGCGCGAACACGATCCAGACGCTCGGGCTGCTCGGCGGCAAGGTGCTGTACTGCGGCCAGATCGGGGACGACGCCTTCGGCGAGATGTACACCCGGTCGATGCTCGAGGTGTGCGGCGTGCACGCGCTCAAGACGACGCAGGCGCACGTCACCGGCAAGTGCCTGTCGCTCATCTCGACGCGGGACGGCGAGCGCACCATGCTCACCGACCTCGGCGCGGCCGTGCACCTCCCCACCATCGGCGACTTCGCGGACCGGATCCGCAAGGCGAAGCTCCTGCACCTCACCGGCTACCTGTTCCTCGGCGGCCCGGTGCGCGAGGCGGCGTACGAGGCGGCCGAGGTCGCCAAGGCGGCGGGCGTGCCGATCTCGCTCGACGTGGCCGATCCGTTCGTGGCCCGCACGATCACGCAGGACATCCGCGACCTGCTCGAGAAGTACGTCGACATCTGCTTCCTCAACCGCGAAGAGGCTGAGGTCGTGACCGAGCGCCCCCCCCACCTCGCGGTGGAGCACCTCGCGACGTTGTGCACGACCGCCGTGGTCAAGCTCGGCGGCGAGGGCTCGCTCGTGCGCCAGGGCGGCCTCACCCACCGCATCCCGGTGTTCCCGGTGAAGGTGGCCGACACGACCGGCGCGGGCGATGCCTACGCCGGCGGCTTCCTCTACGGGTGGCTGCACGGCTGGCCGGTCGAGCGCGCCGGGGAGCTCGGATCGCGCGTGGCGGCGCTCACGGTGTCGCAGGTCGGCGCGGTGAGCCGGGATCGCGCGGCCATCGCCGCCGCGCGGGCGGCCGTGGTGGACAGGTGAACCTCCCCGTCGAGGTCATCGACGCCGTCCGGGAGCAGCGCTGCGTGGTCTTCGTCGGCTCGCGCGCGAGCTACGAGGCCGCCGAGATCGCCGGCGCCGCCTACCCCGACGCCAAGACCCTCGCGAAGGACCTCGGCTGGAAGAAGCCCAAGCTCGTTCCGGGGGAGAGGCCGAAGGTCGTCCTCCCGTCCGTCGAGGCGGGCGCCGCGCTCTACGAGGCCGCGAACGGGCGCGCGGCGCTGGTGCGCGAGCTGCAACAGCGCGTGGGCGTGGCCGACATCGCCCCCACCGAGGCGCACACCGGCGTCCTGAAGCACTTCTCGCTCGTCTTCACGACCTGCACGGACGATCTCATCGAGCGCGCCGCCGCGAAGCAGGGGGTGCGTCTCGACGTTCTCGCCCGCGGGGACCGCCTGCCCGACCGCGATCCCGCCGCGCACGTGCTCGTGAAGCTCAACGGCGGGTTCGAGCGCCCCGACGGGCTGATGTTGACGCCCGCGGACTACGCCGCGCGCCCGCTGCCCGTCGACGTGAAGAAGCAGCTCCGCACGCTCGTGCGCAACCAGGTCATCCTCTTCGTGGGCTACCGCCCCGACGAGGAGGAGTTCGAGCGGCTCTTCGGCGAGCTGTCCGACGCCTACGGCGGCGAGCTCCCGCGCTGCCACCTCGCCTCGGCGCAGGGCCCGATCGACGATTACTTGTGGCAGAAGTGGGTGTGGCGCGGGTTGCTGCTCTTCACCGCCGACCCCATCGAGTGCCTGAACGCCCTGGAGGCCCACCTCTCATGATCAATCGCTACGTGCGCGCGTATTCGCAGGGAGCGCCGTTCTGGGCGGTCGACGAGGGAGGGATCTACCGGGTGCTGACCGCCGCTCCGTGGGAGCGCGGGGTGCCGACCGGGCAGGTGCGCCTCGGCCGCCTCCTCGCGCCGGTCGAGCCCGGAAAGATCGTCGGGATCGGCTCGAACTACCGCGACCACGCCGTGGAGATGGGCAGGCCGGTGCCGACCGAGCCCCGCATCTTCCTGAAGGCGCCGTCCGCGCTCGTCGGTCCCGACGAACGCATCGAGATCCCCCCGCGCACCACCCGGGTGGACCACGAGGCCGAGCTCGGCGTCGTGATCGGGCGGCGTTGCCGTCGTGTCTCCGCCGCGGACGCCCTCGACTACGTGTTCGGCTACACCTGCGTCAACGACGTGACCGCGCGCGACTTCCAGAAGGCCGACGGTGTGTTCGCCCGCGCGAAGGGCTTCGACACCTTCTGCCCGGTGGGCCCCGCGGTGGTGACCGGCCTCGATCCGCGCGCGCTGCGGGTGCGCTGCACCGTCAACGGCGAGGTGCGCCAGGACGGCACGACCGCCGACATGGTGTTCGACATCGCCACGCTCATCGCGTACGTCTCCTCGGTGATGACGCTCGAGCCCGGGGATCTCCTCACCACCGGAACGCCCGCCGGCGTCGGGCCGCTCGTCGCCGGTGATCAGGTGGTCGTCGACATCGAGGGCATCGGTCCACTCGCGAACAGCGTGGTCGATCGCGACGATCGATGATCGAGGCCTGGCGTAACGCCGCGGTCCTCGGTGCCATCAGCGGGCTCCTCGTGGCGATGTCCCAGCTCCGGCGGTCGTGGACGTGGTTTCCCGTCGCCGTCCTCGCCGCCGTGGGGGCCGCGCTCTACCTCGACGCGCTCGCCCCGACGTGGGCCGCGTCCTCGCTCGTGGCCGACGCGCCGTGGAGCTTCGCCCTCCTGCTGGCGCTCTGGTCGGCGCACGCCCACTCCGGCTGGCTGCGCGTGCGCGGGTGGCCGGCGGTCGTGCTCGTCACCGCGCTCCTCGGCGATCGCTTCGTGGCCCTCGGCCTCGCGGCGGCGGAGCCCGATCCGGCGCGGAGGGCGCGCCTCGTGATCGCGTCCAGCGGCGCCTCGCTCCTCGGGTTCACCAGCGGCGCGGCGCCCCTCGTGCTCGGCTGGGGCGGCCCGGAGTTCGTCGCGATGGGGCTCCTGCTCGCCGGGGTGGGGTTCGTGGGTGGCGGCGGCGGCGTCCCCACGCGCGCCCCCGCGGATCTCCGGGCGGCGGCGGCCGCGCTGATCGTGCCGCTCTGCGGCGCGGTCGTCGTCTGGATCGCGGTGCTCGGTGGCGTGCTGGAATTCGCCGCCACCGGGCTCGAGATGGTGCCGTTCCTCGCCACGCCCCACGGGGATCTCCTGGTCTACGCCGCCGCGGTGGTCGGCGGCGCGATCGGGGACGAGGGGCTCTTCGCGCTCCTGACGCGCGAGATCGAGCTCCGGGCGCTCTCCCTCCGCGGCGACACGCTGCTGGTGGCCCTCCGCGCCGGCCTCGCCGTCGGCGGCGGCCTCCCGCTCCTCCTCCTCAGCGGGAGCCGCCTTCGCGTCGGCCTGCCGCTCTGGCTCCTCCAGATCGGGATGGTGACGACATGGCTCTGGCTCCGCTGATCCCGCTGGCTCCGCTCCTGTTCGTCGTCGGGTGCGCGACCGCGCCCCGTCCCGCCGAGCCGTCGGTCTCGGGCGCCGTCGCCGCGGACCACCCGTTGGCCAGCCGCGCCGGGGCCGACGTGCTCCGTGCCGGCGGAAACGCCGTGGACGCCGCCATCGCCGCCGCGCTCTCCTCCGGGGTGGTCCAGCCCACGGGCTCCGGGCTCGGGGGCGGGGGCTTCGCCGTCGTCGTGGCCCCCGACGGGACCGCCACCACCTTCGACTTCCGCGAGGTCGCGCCCGGCGCCGCCACCCGGGACATGTACCTGCCCGAGGGCACCTCCAGCACCAAGGGGGGGCTCGCCGTCGCGGTGCCGTCCGAGGGCATCGGCCTCGCGACGCTCCACGCGCGGCTGGGAGAGGCGCCGCTCGCGACGATCGCCGGTCCGGCCATCGCCCAGGCCTCCGGGGGCTTCGACACCGGCCCGCACCTCGCGAACGCGCTCCTCAAGCAGCCCCACATGGCCGCGATCTTCGGGCCCGGCAACACGCGGGAGGGGCTCGCCGAGGCCCTCCGCGCGTGGGTGTCCACCGGGGGAGAGGCCTTCCGGAGCGGGTGGGTCGCCCAGGACATGGTCGACGCCGCCCGCGCCAACGGCGGAATCCTCACGATGGCGGACCTCGCCGCCTACACCGTCGTCGAGCGCGCCCCGCTACGCGGCGAGTGGCTCGGACGCACGGTGGTCACGATGCCGCCGCCGTCCGCGGGGGGCATCGCGCTCCTCCAGATGCTCGGCGCGACCGAGGGCGTGTCCGACGTCCACTGCGCGGTCGAGGCCGCCAAGCACGCGATGGCCGACCGCGCCGCGTACGGAGGCGATCCCGCGTTCGTGCCCGTCGACGTGGCCGGGCTGGTCTCGCCCGCGCGCATCGCGGCCATCCGCGCCGACTGCGGGCCCACGACGTTCCCGCCGGATCACTACGCGCCGCCCGCCCTGGTGCCCGGAGACGCCGGTACGCTCCACATCAGCGTCATCGACGGCGACGGCATGGCGGTCGCGCTCACGACGACCATCAACACGAGCTTCGGGAGCGAGGTGGTCGCGCCGCGGAGCGGCATCGTGCTCAACAACGAGATGAACGACTTCTCCACGCGCCCCGGCGTCCCGAACGCCTTCGGGCTCGTGCAAGGTGAGGCCAACGCGGTCGCGCCCGGCAAACGCCCGCTCTCGAGCATGACGCCCACGATCGTCCTCGGCGCCGACGGGCGGGCCGAGCTCGCGGTGGGCGGGAGCGGCGGCCCCACCATCATCACCGCCACGTTCCAGGTCGTCCGCGGCGTCCTGGAGGCCGGGAAGTCGCCCGCGGCCGCGGTCGCCGCGCCCCGGTGGCATCACCAGTGGCTGCCCGACGCGGTGCTCGTCGAGCCCGGCGATCCCGCCAAGGCGGTCCTCGAGGCGCACGGGCACGTGACCCGGGAGATGCCGTCGTTCGCCGCCGTGCAGGCCGTCCTGCGCACGGGGGAGGGGTTCGACGCGGCGTCCGACCCGCGCAAGCACGGCGCGCCGGTGATCCTGCCGTAACGACGAATCCGGGGGTTCGTGGGGCGGGGGCTCCGCCCCCGCAACGCCCCGAAGTCAGTGATGCACGACGCGCTCGCGCGAGGTGCGAATCCGACTAGTAGAAGACCGGCGCCGGGCCCTCGTTGGCGCGCCCGTCGATCGACTCGAGCACGGCGATTGCGGCCTTGGCGGCCTCGGTGACCTCCTCCTCGGAGCCGCTGAGGTAGACGCGCCCGAACGCGCCGAAGGAGATCATCTCCAGCACGTTGATGTTCGCGGCCTTCTCGGCCTCGTTGGTCGCGATGAGCGCGTAGCCGGCGGGGTGCACCTCGAGGACGTAGAGCGTGGCGCCCTCGTCGATGAAGTTGCCGTGCCGGAAGCGGTTCACGATCTGGGAGTGGTAGCCCGTGATGCCGTTGATCTTCTGCGCGCTGACGACGCGCGGGCGGAGCCGATCGGTCTCCTTCAGTGAGAGCGAGTCGAGCACGGCATCCCCCGCGGCGCGCACCTGACCCTGGTCGAAGTGCTGGAGCTGGAGGCAGCCGAACTGCCGCTCCACGACCTGCATGCCGGGCGTGCAGCTCGTGTTCTTGAGCGCGATGTCGGTGACGAGGTTGATGTCCATCCCCGGCGCGACCTCGAAGAACAGGGCGGCCTGGTTCTTCAGGGGCATGTAGCCGCGCGAGACCGTGCCGAGGAAGGCGGCGGTCTGCGGTTGGAGGATGTCGATGTAGGTGAAGCAGCGAAGCTCGATGTTCGAGGCCATGGCGACGTTCTACCGACGCGGTGCCGGTGCGTCAATCCGCATGTGTCATCGGAGGGTCGTCATCGTGAGGGCGCCGGTGGGGCAGGCGGGCGCACATGCCGGTCCGCCCTCCTGTGTCCGGCAGCCGTCGCACTTCACCGCGATGTCGATCTCGTTGACGCGCCGGATCGCGCGGTAGGTGCACGCCGAGATGCAGTGCCCGCAGCCGGTGCAGCGGTCCTCCAGGAGCTGGACCCGGCCGTCCGGGAACCGCAGGAGGGCGTCGTGGGGGCACACGGCGATGCAGGGGCTGTCGGGGCAGTGGATGCACACGTTGAGCGCCGGCACGTCGGCCACGACGCGCACCGCGAGGCGCCGCCGCTCCAACACGATCGTGTCGTCGGGAGCGAGCCCCGTGAGCCCGTAGCGCGTCTCCACGCAGGCCACTTCGCACGCGCCGCAGCGTGTACACAGGCTCGCGTCGAGCGCCGGGAAGAGCACCGCCATGGGCCCACGTACACAGCGGAGTGGCCTTGTGCTATCCTCGCGGCGCCGAAGGGGAGCTTCTCGCATGGTCCGCACCGCCTTGTCCGTCTCGTTGATCGCGCTCCTCGCCACGGGGTGCGACGCCGACTGCGCCGACACCTCGCGCGTCAACGGCACGTACGCCATGTGGCACACCGTGCTCAACACGGCCGACGAGGGCGGCGCCACCGTCTCGGAGAACTACCCGAGCTACGACGTGTTCGTGAACGGCTGGTCCAAGTGGAAGATCAACTGGTCCGCCGGCAGCGACACCGTCAACGCCGACATCACCGACGTGGCCGAGGCCCAGGACGGTCCCGACGGCGCGGTGGGCACCACCCAGGCCTTCTCGGGCTCGCTCACGTCGTCCGCCTCCGACTGCAACGTGTTCACGATGCACATCGAGGGTGACTTCGCGTCGAAGGCCGACACCACCCACGCCTTCGTCTACGACGCGCAGGTCGTCTACGTGGGTGACCATCTGAACGGCACCTTCTCGTACACGGACAGCTTCGTGGGCGTGGATGCCGACGGCGCGGCGATCTCCGGTGCGCTGGAGAACGCGACGGGCGAGGTCTCCGGCACCTTGCAGATCGACGCCTTCGACACCGGTTTCTCGGAGTAGCCGACTCGGGGCCCGCCACGCCCTCGGGGCGCGTGGAACCACGTTAGAGGGCGCCGATGTACAACCTCCTGATCGCGAGCGGCGCGGCGGTGCTCGGCTACGTCGTGGGCGCCCTCGTGGTGAACCCCTATGCCGGGTTCCTCCCCGCCCTCCTGGCCTTCGTCATCGCGTTCATCCTCCTGGCGCGCCGCACCGGCAAGCAGGTGGAGGCCCTGTTCGGCGGCGCGATGGCGCTCCTGCAGGCCGGGAAGATCGACGAGGCCCGCGCCGCGCTCGAAGCGGCCATGCCGCTCGGAAAGTGGCAGATCCTCGTGACCGAGCAGATCCACTCCCAGCTCGGCGCCCTCGACTACCTCCAGGCGGTCGGCCACTCCGTCCAGAAGCAGCAGACGCAGGCCAAGGCACGCTACGCCTCGGGTCGCGCCCACCTGGAGAAGGCGTGGTCGCGCGACTGGCGCGCCTACGCCACGCTCGCGGCCATCCACCATCGCGAGGGGCGCCCGGACGACGCCGTGAAGGCCCTGGAGAAGGCGAGCGGCGCAGGCAAGGGCGAGGCCCTCTACTGGGGCCTCTACACCTACGTCCTCAACGAGGCGAAGCGTCGCGACGAGGCGCTCCAGGTCATCGGCCGGGGCCTCGCGGAGAACAAGGACAACAAGGCCCTGGCGTCGATCCAGGAGGCCCTCGCCAACAAGCGGCGCCCGGACATGAAGGTCCTGGGTGACTCCTGGTTCCAGATGTTCCCCGAGGACATCCCGCGCGAGAAGCTCATGGAGATGCAAGGCATCAAGAACCAGCCGCGGCCGCAGAAGACGTTCCCGCAGCCACGTCGCTGAGGGCGCGTCGGTAGCCACGCGGCGCGCGACCGCGCCGAGGCCTCGCGACCTCCTTGGTGAACCCTCGGACGAAGGCGCGCCACTCGCCGCGCCTTCCCGGGAGCCCTCAGTCGATGACCAGGACCTCGTCCCGCGACACGGTCCGGATCAGCTCCGCGAGCGCCGCCGCCCGGTCGGGATCGCTCGCGTGGACCGCCTTGAGCTGGCCCACGAGGTCCTTCGCGCGGCGGAAGGCGCCCACGAGATCCCCGCTGATGTCGGTGGGCGACTCGAGGTTGGTCATCATGTCGGCGAGGCTCTTGCCCTCGGCCCACATGCGGCCGAACGGGATCATGTCCGGGCACCACGTGACGCCGATGCCGGTGAGCTCCTCGGCGCCGGTCACGATCGGCGAGTAGCGGAGCTTGTTGGCATCGCGACCGAGGGCGAGGTCCGCGCCCTTCACGGGGCGGAGGCGCACGTCGCGGCCGAACTCCTTGTTGACCGAGCAGAAGAGCCCGAACAGCAAGGGGAGCGGCAGATCCTCGAGGAGCCCGGAGAGGACGAGCTCGGTGACGAAGATCTCCTCGATCTGGATGTGCAGGAGCACCCGCGCGCCGGCCGCGAAGGTGCCGTCCTTGTCGAGGTAGCCGATCTTCTTGAGGAAATCGACCTTGCGCTGGAATTCCTCCCAGCTCCGGTCCTCGATGGAGCGCGCGCGCTCCTGGAGGCGCGTGACGTTCTTCCGGGCCTTCTTGCTGCCCCCCTCCTCCTCGAGCTCCCGTTCGAGGCGCTCGGCCTCGGCCATGTCGAGGGCGGCCTCGGCGCGGCGGGAGAAGGTGAGGAAGGACTTGTCGACCACCTCGCGGATGCGCTCGGTGGGGCTCGTGTGGAGCAGGTTCACGATGGAGTTGAACGAGAGCGAGAAGCTGGAGCGCACGGGCTCCGGCTTGCCCTGGAGGTAGCCCTGGAGCTGGCCGCGGATCTCGTTCCAGTCCTCGTGGTCCATGCGGATCACGACGTGCCCGACCTGGTCCATGCCGCGGCGACCGGCGCGGCCGGCCTTCTGCATGAACTCGCGGGTGGTCAGCGGGCGGAGGGAGTGTCCGTCGAACTTGCGGAGGCCGTCGAACACGACCGCGCGCGCGGGCATGTTGATGCCGAGCGCGAAGGTGCTCGTGCAGTAGAGGACCTTGATGAGGCGCTTCTCGTAGAGCTCCTCCACCAGGGCCTTGAGGACCACGTTGACCCCGGCGTGGTGGTAGGCGATGCCGTACTCGTAGAGGCCCCGGAGCTCGGAGTCGAGGGCCTTCCCCGCGTCGGTGGCGGCGAATTCGTCGAGCGCCACCGCCATGCGGGCCTGCTCGTCGTTGTTCAGCAGCGAGCGGCGCAGGCGGCCACCGAGGCCGCGGGCGTAGAGCTCCGTGATCTTGCGGCTGAACGCGAAGTACAGGCACGGCAGCAGGTCGTGCTCGCGGAGGTGCTCGAACACGTCCAGGTGCGACGTGGAGGGGCCCATGCGCGGCGAACGGCCCCGCCGCCCGCCCCGGTCACCGCCCCGATCGCCGCCCCGCTGGCCGCGGCCGCCGCCCCGCTGCTCGCCGGCGCGGGCGATCTCCTTCTGGTGCTGCCGCTCCCAGTGCTGGTGGGCCTTGTCGAAGTCGGCGGGGTGGAGGAGCCCGTCATCGAGGTTGCAGATCCAGGCCTGGAGGGGGACGTTGCGCCGGGTCTCCTGCACGACCTCCACCTCGGACCCGCGCACGTGCGACATCCAGTCGGCGAACGCCCGCATGTTCTGGAGCGTGGCCGAGAGGCCCACGATCTGCACGTGCGGCGGCAGGTAGATGAGGAGCTCCTCCCAGGTCGTGCCGCGCTCGCGGTCGTCGAGGAAGTGGATCTCGTCGATGATGACGGCGTCGAGCTGGGGGAGGGTCTCGCCCGCCAACAGCATGTTGCGGAGGATCTCCGTCGTCATCACGCGGCAGGGCGCCTCGCGGCGGATGACGAGGTCACCCGTGAGGAGGCCCACCTTCTCGTCACCGTGGAGCCGCGTGTAGTCGCGGAACTTCTGGTTCGACAGCGCCTTGATGGGGGCGGTGTAGATCACGTCCCGCCCGCGGGCGAGCGCGCGGTCGACCACGAAGTCGGCGATGATGGTCTTGCCGGTGCCGGTCGGGGCGCACACGAGCACGGATTTACCGGCTTCGAGCGCCTCGATGGCGGCCTGCTGGAAGGGGTCGAGGGTCAGGCCACGATGTTGCATGCGGGCGGGTCCTAACCGATTTTCGGAGCGTAGCGCGTCCGTGGCGCAGGTCGGCAAAGACAAACCCCCCGCCACCGGAAGGTGACGGGGGGTCGATGGTAGTCCCAACGGGATTCGAACCCGTGTCTGTGCCGTGAGAGGGCACTGTCCTGGGCCTCTAGACGATGGGACCGCAAAAGCGGTCCTGGGTGAGCGCTCGGGGGGATGGACACCCTTCCTGCTCGCTACGTGGCACTCGAACCCTGACGGTCCCGTTTGGGGGGAGCCCTTGTAGACCCCTCGTCCCCTTGGGAGGGACGAGGGGCCACAGTGGTAGTCCCAACGGGATTCGAACCCGTGTCTGTGCCGTGAGAGGGCACTGTCCTGGGCCTCTAGACGATGGGACCGTCTGGATTGTCGTATTGGGTGATTCAGTGGTTGGGGCGCTAGGGGTCGAACCTAGAGTCTTCAGGGCCAGAACCTGACGTGTTGCCGATTACACTACGCCCCACCGGCGCCGCACCATTATGAGGTCGTCTCCGCGGCGTCAAGGTGACCGCGCGCGGGCAGGTAGAATTCTACCGAGGCAGGCCTCACGGGTACTGGTCGATCACCCAGCCGTAGGGCTGGGCGATGCCGTTGACGGTCTGGAAGTACCGCTCCTCGTCGAGCTTGGACTGGAGGTTCTGCTTGCGGGCGGCGTCGAACGCCACGGGGTCGTTCCGGCTCCAGGCCTCGCTCATCGCGTGGTAGGAGGCCGCGCGATCGCCCCAGGCGCGGACGAGCATCGCGTGGGCCTCGCCGAGCTGGGGGGTCACCGGCTCGATCTTCTCCGCCTCAGCGCGCAGCTCGTCCGCCGTCGGCGAGATCTGGGTGGCGAGCCGCTCGGCGATCTGGGGCGCGTCGGTGTCGCCCTTCTTCACCTTGCTCGCCACGTCGAGGAAGCCCTGCGCGAGCACGAGGTTCTTCGCGAGCAGGGGCTTCATGGCGTCGTGGTAGGCGGCAACGTCTTGCTGCACGGGGTCGGTGCCGCACCCGGCGACCAGGGCGATTAGAAGTGCGAGGGGCGACATGGACAGGTCGTAGCGCCCTCCCGGAGGATTGTGAAGGCTTTGGAGCAACTCGTCGTTCGGGCGCGCACCCGCTTGCGGGAGGGGAGGGCGCAGGTCGGCCTCGGCGGTCGTCCCGCACGCCTGGTCCTCCGGCTGGACGATCTCGACGCCCCCGGGCCCATCCCGGCCGGGTCGCTCACGCTCGACGGGTGGTACGACGCCGTCGTGCGCGTCGTCGAATGGTCGGGCCCGCTCCCGGCCCACATCGTCGCGCGAGCCGATCATCCCCTCCTCGCCGACCTCGTGCGCTTCACCCACCGCCTCGAGTGCCCGACCACCCTGCGCACGAGCGCGGCCGGCATGACCCCGCGTCGGGCCGACGAGCTCGTGGACTGCGGGCTCGAACGCGTGCGGGTCCGGGTCGCGGGCGTCACCGAGGCGACCCAGCAGGCGGTCCTCGGCGAGTCCGTGGCCGACACCCGCCGCGCGATCGCCGCGCTGCTGGAGGCCCGGGCGTCACGCGGGGCCCCGCTCGAGATCGTGCTCGAGGTCCCCTTCGACGCGCGCACGGCCTCCGAGCTCCGCGCCCTCCACGACGAGGCCCGCGTCGTCGGGGTCGACGGGGTGCGGGTCGCCGCGCCCTGGCAGGGCGGGCCCTTCGAGCGCGGCGCGCTGGACGCGTTGGCCTGGGTCGCGAGCCGGCCGGGCCCGTTCCGGCAGACCCCGCCCGACCTCCTCGGCGCGCTCCGGGCGATGAGAGGAGACGGCCCCGGCGCGGCCCGGGTCCACGGGGCGTGCCCCGTCGGCACCCTCCGCCTCGAGATCCACCCCGACGGTACGCTCCTCTCCTGCCCCTTCAAGGGCGACCGCACGCGCATGGCCGACACCATGGCGCCCGCGTGGGAGGCGCTCGCCGCCCACCGCTCCGCCATTCGCAGCTGTGACCGGGCATGCTCCCACCCCGAGCTGTCGGCTTGACGTAGCCCGGGGCCTGCGATAACCGCGCCGCCCCATTCCCTTGACCGGCTCATCCCATCCGGAGGCTCACGTGTCGTTCCCCCTGGTCCCGCTCGACTCCATCCCCACCCACGGCCTGACCGTGCAGGTGCAGGATTGGGCGCGCGCGGGCTGCGGGGAGGGGCTCGGTGGCGAGGCCACCGCCGTCGGCGGCAGCCTCGTGGTCTCCCGCGCCAAGCGCCACATCGTGGTGACCGGGCAGCTCTCCGGCACCGCCACCGTCGTGTGCGATCGGTGCGGAGAGAAGCTCCCGCTCACCATCGCGGGGGAGGCCAACTGCGTCTACGTCCCCGCGGACGAAGTGGCGTCCGCCCCCGTCGACGAGGAGCTCCCCGCGGAGGCCCTGGAGCAGGGCGAGTACGACGGTGTCGCGCTCGACCTGGTCCACGTCGTCCGGGAGTTCTTCGCGCTCGAGCGGCCCGCCCGCATCCTCTGTGGGGATATCGACCCCGCGGCGGACGCGGCCTGCCTCGAACGCTTCCGGGCCCGGGCCGATCTCGGCCAGCCCTCCCCCGACCCTCGCTTTGCCGTGCTCAAGGGCGTAAAGCCCACCCGTTAGGAGTCCCCCATGGCCGTTCCCAAGAAGCGCGTCTCTCGTCGTGCCCGCGACACCCGCCGCGCCCACGACTTCCTCGTCGCCACCGCCGCCACCGAGACGTGTCCCGCTTGCGCGGGCACCAAGCTCCGCCATCACGTCTGCCCGTCGTGCGGCACGTACCGTGGCCGCAAGGTGTTCACGGACAACGACGAGGCCGTCGCGACGGCCGAGTAGATCATGTCGGACCCGCGTCCCGTCGCGCTCGACGCATTCGGGGGTGATCACGCTCCGGACGCCATCCTGGCCGGAGCGGAGCTCGCGGTCCGGCAAGGTGTGCCCGTGCTCCTCGTGGGGGACGCCAATCGCCTGCGCGGCAAGGTGCCGCGCGGGCTGACCGTCGTCCACGCGCCCGACGTCGTCGAGATGGACGAGCCCGCCTCCACGCCGCTGCGCAAGAAGCCCGGGGCGTCCATCCGGCGCATCTTCGAGCTCGTGCGGGACGGTCAGGCCGTCGGCGCCGTCTCCTGCGGGCACTCCGGCGCCGCGATGGCGAGCGCGCTCCACGTGCTCGGCCCCATCCCCGGCATCGAGCGGCCGCCGCTCGCCACGGTGGTGCCGCGGAAGGACGGTGGGCAGCTCGTGCTCGTCGACCTCGGCGCCAACGTGGACTGCAAGCCGCACCACCTCGCGCAGTTCGCCCTCCTCGGCGAGGCCTACGCACGCGTCGTGCTCGGCCTCGAGCATCCGCGCGTGGGGCTCCTCGCCAACGGGGAGGAGCGCGGGAAGGGCAACACCCAGGTCCGCGCCGCCTGGCCGGAGCTCGAGGCCCTGCCGCTCAACTTCATCGGGAACGTCGAGCCGCTCGGGGCCCTCCGGGGCGAGTGCGACGTGCTCGTGTGCGACGGCTTCGTCGGCAACGTCATGCTCAAGACCGTCGAGGGCACCGTCGAGGTCGTGGGCCGCGTGCTGCGCGACGAGATCCGCCGCCGCCCGAGCGCCCAGCTCGGCGCGTGGCTCCTCCAGGGCGCCATCCGGCGGTTCCGGCAGCGCACCGCCTACGACGCCGTGGGGGGCGCGCTCCTGCTCGGGGTCGAGGGCGTGGCCGTCGTGGGCCATGGGCGGGCGGACGCCCGCGCGGTCGCCAGCGCGCTCCGCTACGCGCGGTCCTGCGCGGAGTCCGGGCTCATCCCGGCGTTGCGCCACCGCGTGGCGGATCGGATCCCGCGGGACGCAACATCGATCCTGCGTTGAGCGCCTGCAAGGCCGGTAATTTTGAAAGCATCGTGTCGCGTGTGAGCTGGGAAGCCCGGCCGGAGTAGCGTAGGTGCGCCGGCTCGGATAGAAAGCGCGGCCCCGCCGGGAGATACCCATGGCCACTGAAGAAATTGTTCGCCGCGTCAAGGACCTGATCGCCGAGTCGCTCGGGGTCAACCCCACCGAGGTCATCCCGGATGCGTCGTTCATCGACGATCTGGGCGCCGACTCCCTCGACATCGTCGAGCTGGTCATGGCCATCGAGAAGGAGTTCGGGATCGAGATCCCGGACGAGGACGCCGAGAAGATCTCCACGGTGCAGGACGCCGTGGACTACATCGGCAACAAGGCCCACTAGTCGGGGTCCGGAGGATTGGTGGACCGTCGCGTCGTCATAACGGGGCTTGGCGCTGTCACGCCCTGTGGGGCGGACGCGTCGTCCACCTGGTCGGCCATGGTCGAGGCGCGGTCGGGGGTCACCCTGGTCAGCCGCTTCGACACGACCAACTTTCCGGTGCGCATCGCCGCCGAGGTCAAGGGCTTCGACGGGGAGGCGCTGCTCGGCAAGCGGCTGGCCAAGCGCCTCGACCTGTTCGCGCAGTACGCCCTGGTCGCCACGAACGAGGCCTGCGCCCACGCGGGCCTCGCGCGGCGCGCTGAGGGGGATCCGCGGCTCGGCGTCTACGTCGGCACCGGCATCGGCGGTCTCCAGGAGATCGTACTCGGCGCGCGCGTGTTCGACGCGGACGGCTACCGCGGGCTCTCGCCGTTCTTCATCCCGCGCGCGCTGACCAACCTCGCCGCGGGCCACATCGCCATCGAGTACGGTGCCCAGGGGCCGAGTCTCTGCGTCACCACCGCCTGCGCCACCGGCAATCACAGCATCGGCGAGGCCTGGCGCGCGATCCGGTACGGAGATGCGGACGTGGTCGTGGCCGGCGGCGCCGAGGCGGCGATCACGCCCGTCGGGCTCGCGGGCTTCATGGTCATGCGGGCGCTCTCGCGCCGCAACGAGGATCCCGCCACGGCCTGCCGCCCGTTCGACAACGATCGGGACGGGTTCGTGATGGGGGAGGGCGCAGGGATCGTGATCCTCGAGGAGCTCGAGCACGCCCGTGCCCGCGGCGTCGAGATCCTCGCCGAGCTCGTCGGGTACGCGCTCACCAACGATGCCCACCACGACACGGCCCCCGCGCCGGGTGGGGCCGGGGCGGTCCGCTGCATGCGCCTCGCCCTCGCGTCGGCGGGGATCGACCCCACCGAGGTCGACTACATCAACGCGCACGGCACCTCGACCCCGCAGAACGACGCCAGCGAGACCATGGCGATCAAGACGGTGTTCGGGGACCACGCGCGCAAGGTCCTGATCTCGAGCACCAAGGGCGTCACCGGGCACCTGCTCGGCGCGGCCGGCGGCGTCGAGGCTGTCGCGGCGGTACGCACGCTCCACAGCGGCATCGTCCCGCCCACCGCCAACCTCGTCAACCCCGATCCCCAGTGCGACCTGGACTACGTCCCCGGCGTCGCCCGCAAGGCGGATCCGCGGGTCGTGCTCTCGAATGCGTTCGGATTCGGAGGCACGAACGCCAGTCTGGTGTTCCGCCGCTGGGAGGAGTGACCATGCGCATCGTCGTCGGCTCGGATCATGCGGGCCTCGTGCTCAAGGACCATCTCGCTGCCTGGCTTCGCGCCCAGGGTCACGAGGTGGACGATCTCGGCACGAACACGTCGGCCTCGGTCGACTACCCGGACCTCGCGGTCGCGGTCGCCCGTGCCATCGCGGGTGCGCGCGCCGAGTGCGGGCTCCTCGTATGCGGAACGGGGCAGGGGATGGCGATGACCGCCAACCGCATCCCCGGGATCCGCGCCGCGGTCTGCTCCGAGACCTTCAGCGCCCGGGCCTCCCGCGCCCACAATGACGCCAACGTGCTCTGCATCGGTCAGCGCGTCGTCGGCGCGGGCCTCGCCGAGGACATCGTGGATGCCTTCCTGGGCACGGACTTCGAGGGCGGGCGCCACGCCGGTCGGCTCGAGAAGATGATGGCGAACGACGGGGGGAAGGGATGAGCCTCGCCAACCACGATCCGGACCTCTACGCCGCGATGGAGGCCGAGCGCCTCCGCCAGCGCGAGGATCTCGAGCTCATCGCCTCCGAGAACTACGTCTCCGCCGACGTGCTCGAGGCCATGGGGTCCGTGCTCACCAACAAGTACGCCGAGGGCCTCCCCGGCAAGCGCTACTACGGTGGCTGCCAGCACGTGGACGTGGTGGAGGACATCGCGCGTACGCGCGCGCTCGCGCTGTTCAAGGGCAGCGAGGGCGTCAACGTGCAGCCCCATTCGGGCGCGCAGGCCAACGCCGCCGTGTACCTCGCGGCGCTCAAGGCGGGGGACACCATCCTCGGCCTCGACCTCTCGAACGGCGGCCACCTCACCCACGGCTCCCCGGCAAACTCGAGCGGTAAGCTCTACCGGGCCGTGCACTACAAGGTGGACGAGGGCGGCCGGATCGACCTCGGTCACGTGCGGGAGATCGCCCTGCGCGAGCGTCCGCGCCTGATCATGACCGGCGCAAGCGCATACCCCCGCCACTGGGACTGGGTCGCCTTCCGCGCCATCGCGGACGAGGTGGGCGCCATCCTCGTGGCGGACATCGCGCACGTCGCGGGCCTCGTCGCGACCGACCTGCACCCCACGCCGTTCGGCCACTGCGACTACGTCACCACCACCACCCACAAGACCCTCCGCGGGCCCCGTGGCGGCATGGCGTTCGCGCGCGCCGACCTCGTGAAGGGGCTCAACTCGGCCGTGTTCCCGGGCACCCAGGGCGGCCCGCTCATGCACGTCATCGCCGCCAAGGCCGTCGCGTTCCGGGAGGCGCTCGCGCCCTCGTTCGCGACCTACCAGGCGCAGGTCCTCGCCAACGCCCAGGCGATGGCGTCCCGGCTCATGGAGCGCGGCTTCAAGCTCGTGAGCGGCGGCACCGACAACCACCTCATGCTCATCGACCTCTCGGACGCGCCCTACAGCGGCAAGGACGCTGAGGCGGTGCTCGGGCAGGTCGGCATCACGGTCAACAAGAACACCGTCCCCAACGAGAAGCGCAGCCCGTTCGTCACGAGCGGCATCCGTGTCGGCACCCCCGCCATGACCACGCGCGGCCTCGGAACCGATGAGGCCCGCCGCGTCGCGGACCTCATCGCCGACGCGCTCGAGAACAGGGACGACACCACGCGCCTCGCCGCGATCCTCGCCGAGGTGCACGCGCTCTGCGCGCGCCACCCCGTCCCGGCCTAGCCACGGCGCGAGCGCCCGACCCCCGATGATGTGCCCGGCCTGCCAGCACGAAGACACCAAGGTGATCGACTCACGCGACGCGGGTGACTGCACGCGGCGCCGTCGTGAGTGCCTCGCCTGTGGGGCGCGTTTCACCACCTTCGAGCGCATCGAGTTCCGCCTCCCGACCGTCGTGAAGCGGGATGGCCGCCGGCAGGTCTTCCTCCGGGAGAAGCTCCTCGCGGGGCTCCGGCTGGCGTGTCGCAAGCGCCCGGTGACCGAGGAGCAGCTCGACTCCCTGATCACGCGCGTGGAGCGGGAGCTCTCGAAGCGCCCCGACCGCGACCTCTCCACCGCCGATCTCGGCGCCATGGCGCTGCGGGAGCTCCAGGCGCTCGACCACGTCGCGTACCTGCGCTTCGCGTCGGTCTACCACGCGGTCGGGAGCCCGGAGGACTTCCTCGAGGTGCTCCGGCCCCTCCTGGAGCATAGGTGACCGACTGGGGCATGATGGGCCTCGCGATCGACCTCGCGCGGCGCGGCGCCGGGCGGACCGCCCCGAACCCGATGGTCGGCGCCGTCATCGTGCGGGACGGCGTGGTGATCGCCGAGGGCTGGACCCAGCCGCCGGGCCAGGACCACGCCGAGCCGCACGCGCTGAAGAAGCTGGGGGGCCGTGCCGAGGGGGCGACGATGTACGTCGTGCTCGAGCCGTGCTGCCACTTCGGGCGGACCCCGCCCTGCACCGACGCCATCGTGCGGAGCGGCATCCGTCGGGTCGTGGTGGGCATCGTCGATCCGTTCCCGCTCGTGTCCGGGCGCGGCCTCCAGGCCCTCCGGGACGCCGGGATCGAGGTCGTTGTCGGCGTGCGGGAGGAGGAGTGCCGGCTGCTCAACCGCGGCTTCCTCCACGCCACGACGCGCGGGCTCCCCGAGGTGACGCTCAAGGCGGGCATGTCGCTCGACGGGCGCATCGCCTCCGAGGCGGGGGAGAGCCGCTGGATCACCGGGCCGGCCGCGCGTACCTGCGCCCACAAGCTCCGCGACACGCACGACGCCGTGATGGTCGGCATCGGCACCGTCCTCGCCGACGACTGCGCGCTCGACACCCGGCTGCCCGGCGGCCGCAACGCGGTGCCCGTCATCCTCGACACCGCGCTCCGCACGCCGCCGACCGCGCGCATCCTGACGGCGGGCGCCCGGCCGCTCGTCCTCTGCGCCGAGGACGCGCCTCCCACGGACCTCCCCGCCGACATCGTCCGGTTGCCCCGCGGCCCGTCCGGCGTGGATCTCGGCGCCGCGCTCCGGGCCGTCGTCGCCCGCGGCCACCACCGCCTCCTCGTCGAGGGCGGCGGCAAGGTGCACCGCGCCCTGCTCGCGGGCGACTACGTCGACCGCATCGAGCTCTTCGTGAACGGGCGCGTGCTCGCCGGGGGGGCCGGCTTCGCCTCGGGGCCAGGGTTCCCGCTCGCGCAGGCGCCCGCCTTCCGCTTCGTCTCCAGCGAGCCCGTCGGGGACGACCTGCACATCGCGCTCGAGCGCACACTGGACGGGCACGGGGAGGGCTGATGTTCACCGGGTTGGTCGAGGCGCGGGGCACCGTTCGCACGGTCGCGTCGCGCGGGAGCGGCAACGTCCTCTGGATCGCCGCCCCCTTCGAGGGGCTCGTGCTGGGCGAGTCCATCGCGTGCGACGGCGTCTGCCTCACCGTCGAGGCCTTCGAGGCGGGCGCCTTCCAGGTCACCGCCGGCGAGGAAACCCTCCGGCGCACCACCTTCGCAGACGTGGCCGCGGGCCGGCGCCTGCACCTCGAGCGCGCGATGCGCGTGGGCGATCGCCTCGGCGGTCACATCGTCCAGGGGCACGTGGACGGCGTCGGTCGCGTACGCGGGCTCACGCCGGGCGCACACTGGACCCGCATCGACCTCGACGTCCCAGCGGAACTGTCCAGGTACCTCGTGGAGAAGGGCAGCGTCTGCATCGACGGCGTCAGCCTGACGGTGAACGGGATAGACCGTGCGGGCTTCCATGTAGGCATCGTTCCGCACACGCTCGAGGTGACAAACCTTGGCGCACTCCGGGCGGGCGAACCGGTCAACCTGGAGGTCGACATCCTCGCCAAGTACGTCGAGCGCCTCCTGGGCGCGCGCGTCGGCGGCGTGGACCTCCCGCTGCTCCGTGCGGCGGGCTTCACCCGGGAGTGAGCATGGACTTCGAAGTGATGGCGCCCGACCCCGAGCGCCGCGTGCAGACCGCCATCGAGGACATCCAGGCCGGCCGCATGGTGATCCTCGTCGATGACGAGGATCGTGAGAACGAGGGCGATCTCACCATGGCCGCCGCCAAGGTCACGCCCGAAGCCATCAACTTCATGGCGAAGCACGGCCGCGGGCTCATCTGCCTCACGCTCACCGAGGAGCGGGTGGAGCAGCTCCAGCTCCCGATGATGGCGACCAACAACCGGTCGCCTTTCGCCACGGCGTTCACCGTCTCGATCGAGGCGCGCGAGGGCGTGTCCACCGGCATCTCCGCCGCCGATCGCGCCCACACCACGCTGGTCGCCATCGACCCCGCGATGGGCCCGACGGACCTGATCTCCCCGGGGCACGTGTTCCCCTTGCGCGCGCGGGACGGCGGCGTGCTCGTGCGCACCGGCCAGACCGAGGGCTCGGTCGACCTCGCGCGGCTCGCCGGGCTCACGCCCGCGGGCGTGATCTGCGAGATCATGAACGACGACGGCACGATGGCCCGCCTCTCCGATCTCGAGCGGTTCTCGGCCACCCACCGCCTCCACATCGTCACCGTCGCGGACCTCGTGCGCTGGCGCCTCCGCAACGAGCGCCTCGTGCACCGCGTGCTCGAGACGCCGATGCCGACCGAGGAGTTCGGCGAGCTCCAGGCGACCGTCTTCAAGGACACCGGCGGCGGCCTCCACCTCGCGCTGTCCGTGGGCGACCTGAGCGGTGGACCCGTTCTCGCGCGCATCCAGTCGAGCTGCGGCCCGGTTGACGTGTTCCGGGTGCTCACCTCCGACTCGAGCGAGCAGCTCCGGGCCGCGCTCGGCCGCATCGCGGCGGAGGGGCGCGGGGTCCTGCTCTACCTGAACATCGACGGCGGGCCGACCCCCGAGTCCTTCGTCGCCCGCTTGCGCGAGCACCTCGTGCCGGATGCCTCGCCCGCGGGCGAGGGCGACAAGCTCCGCGCGCTCGGCACGGGCGCCCAGATCCTGGTCGATCTCGGCGTTCGGGAGCTCCGTCTCCTCACCAACAATCCGAGGAAGATCGTCGGCTTGGAGGGGTTCGGCCTCCGGGTCGTGGAGCGAATCCCGCTCCGCGCGGAGCCACGCCCGGATAGAAGTGCGTTTCTCGAATCCCGGCGCCAACATCTCGGGCACCTGCTCGAGCGCTGACTTCATCGGAGTCCCGATGCCCCGTACCGTCGAAGGCAACCTCCTCGACGTTTCCGGACGCTACGCCATCGTGGCCGCCCGGTTCAACGACTTCATCACGTCGCGACTCGTCGAGGGTGCGGTGCACGCGCTCGCGCGCCACGGCGTCGACACGGCGGACCTGCCCGTGGTGTGGGTTCCCGGCGCGTACGAGCTCCCGCTCGTCTGCCAGAAGCTCGCCGGCTCCGGGAAGTACGATGCGGTCATCGCGCTCGGCTGCGTGATTCGTGGCGGAACCCCGCATTTCGACTACGTCGCGGGGGAGGCCGCCAAAGGCGTCGCCTCCGCGTCCTGGTCGACGGGTGTGCCCGTCATCTTCGGTGTGCTTACTACCGACAGCATCGAGCAGGCCATCGAACGAGCCGGAACGAAGATGGGGAACAAGGGGGCCGAGGCGGCCATGTCCGCGCTGGAGATGGTGAACCTCTTGCGCATGCTGGCGAGCTGATGGCAGGGCGTCGGCGAGCACGGGAATTCGCGTTGCAGGCGCTCTACGCCGTGGACATCGGCGGAGCCACGGGCGCCGCGGCGCTGTCCGGGTTGTGGGCCGGCCGCCTGGACGACACCGACGAGGTGGACGAGCCCATCGGACACGAGGAGATGGAGTTCGCCCAGGAGCTCGTGCGCGGCGTCCTCGAGCACAAGGAGGCCCTCGATGTCCGCATCGAGGCCGCGAGCGTCAACTGGCGTCTCCCGCGGATGCCGGCGGTCGATCGGAACATCCTCCGCTTGGGTGCGCACGAGCTGGTCGCGCGGGCGGACATCCCCGCGTCGGTCAGCATGAACGAGGCGATCGAGCTGGCGAAGCGCTTCGGAGGCGCCGAGTCGCGCGCGTTCGTGAACGGCATCCTCGACCGCATCGCCGCGGAGACCGGCCGGGGCGGGCGCCGCCCGCGGCGCGCGTAGGGATGGAGCCGCTGACGATTCGGGACATCCAGGCCCGGGTGGATGCGTGGATTCAGGCAAACGGCGGGTACTGGCCCGAGCTCTCGATGCTCGCCCGGCTCACCGAGGAGACCGGCGAGGTCGCCCGGGAGTACAACCACCGCTTCGGCGCCAAGAAGAAGAAGTCGAGCGAGGGCGAGGCCGACCTGGCCCTGGAGCTCGCGGACGTGCTGTTCATCCTCGTCTGCATGGCCAACCAGCAGGGGATCGATCTCGACGAGGCCCTCGGGCAGACCCTCGAGAAGTACCGCATCCGCGACGCCGGCCGGTTCGGCTGACGAGGCGCCCACGGCCCCTCGTCGTCGTGTCCCGTTCGCCAACGTCTCCCATCGCCGAACGGTGCGAGCGTGCTTACAGACAACGCCCGCGTTCCGTTCCAGACTGTTTCGAAAGGAGCTCCCCATGGAAGCCATCACCATCGGCAACACCAAGGTCGACGCCGCCGCCACGAAGGACCTCCCCGCGGTCACGCTCGTGGAAGGCGCCGTCGGCCACATCAAGCGGCTGCTCGCCGAGAACGAGATGGTCGGCTTCGGCCTTCGCTACGGGCTTCAGGGCGGGGGCTGCTCCGGCTACAGCTACCTCCTCGAGTTCGAGGAGGCGCCGCAGGCCGAGGACGAGATCTTCGAGTTCGACGGCGTGCGCGTGTTCATGAACCCGCTGCACATCGAGTACTTGCGCGGCTCGGTCATCGACTACTCCGACAGCCTCATCGGCGCCGGCTTCCAGATCAAGAACCCGAACGTGAAGCGCCAGTGTGGCTGCGGATCGAGCTTCGACGTCTAAGGGGGCCACGTGCCGCGGGTGGAGTTCGCTGACCTCGGGCGGGTGGTAGAGGCCGCCGAGGGGTCGACGCTGCTGGAGGTCTGTGACGCATTCGGGCTCCCGATGGAGACCGCGTGCGGCGGCTTCGCCGCGTGCAACTCGTGCCGCGTCCGCGTGCTCGCGGGGGAGCTGTCCGAGATCGAGGACGTGGAGTACCCATTCCTTGACGATCCCGGGCAGCGGCTCGGTTGCCAGGCCCGCGTCGTCGGGGACGTGACGGTGCGGCTCGAGCCAGGGGCATGACCAGCACCCGCGCGGCGGGAAACGCATCGCGAGGCGCATGCGAAACCCTTGACGCGAGCTGGTCGTCATCATACATGGTTGCGTCCCGCGAGGCGCCATGTCGTCTGGCGGTCTTAGAGGCCAAGTAGCTCAGTTGGTAGAGCAGGGGACTGAAAATCCCCGTGTCGGCGGTTCAACTCCGTCCTTGGCCACCCTCCTTCTCTCGATCCTGGTGCCGGCTATGGCCGCGTGCGCCTCGGATCCCTGCAGTACGCTCTGCGTCGATGTGTCCCGGGGCTTGGACGAGTGCCTGCCCGCCTGGGGCCTCACGTGGGAAGAGGTCGGCGCCGAGTCGCGCTCGAATTGGCTCATCGGATGCCAGAACGAGTGGGACGAGGTCCGCTCCTCCCTGGAGGCGCGCGAGCTGCCGGCCGCCGAGGAGCAGTGCGCCGACGCCCGGATCGAGCTCGATCGGCTCCAGGCCGCCGAGGACGGCGCGTGTGACGAGCTCCGGGTGCTCTACCTGGACTGACGGCCATCGACGCCGAAGCGGATGTCCTGGAGGGTCAGGCCCAGCCGCCCGATGCGGTAATTCAGGTTGCTGCGGCTGATACCGAGCCGTCGCGCCGCGCGGGCCTGGACCCCGCCCGCCTCGCGGAGCGCCTCGGCGATGAGGGTGCGCTCGTACTCCTCCAGGGCGACCGGGAGGCCACCCGCGCCGACGGCCGCGAGGCCGATGCCCGCGGCCCCGGACGTCGGCTCCATCGGGGCCTCGGGGAGGCGGACCGAGGTGATCTCCCCGCCGTTCGAGAGCAGCACCAGCCGCTCCATGAAGTGCTCGAGCTCCCGTACGTTCCCGGGCCACGGATGCGCCTGCATCGCCTTCATCGCGGCCGGGGACACGCTCGGCGCCGGCCGGTGGTGGCGCTCGGCGAACTTCTTCGCGAAGTGCTCGACGAGGAGCGGGATGTCGTCCCGCCGAGCCGAGAGGCGGGGGAGGCGGATCGCGAAGACGTTGAGGCGGTAGTAGAGGTCGGCGCGGAAGTTGCCGGTCTGGACCTCCTTCCAGAGATCCCGGTTGGTCGCGGCGATGACGCGAACGTCGACCTTGACGGTGTGCTCGCCGCCGACCCGGGTGACGATCCCGCCCTCCAGCACGCGGAGGAGCCGCACCTGGACCGCCGGCGGGATTTCGCCGATCTCGTCGAGGAACAGCGTGCCCCCGTCGGCTTGCTCGAATTTTCCCTGGTGCTGGCGGACCGCCCCGGTGAACGCTCCCCGCTCGTGCCCGAACAACTCGCTCTCGAGCAGGTTCTCGGGCAGGGCGCCGCAGTTCACCGCGACGAGCGGGGCGGACGCGCGGCGGCTCCGGTAGTGGATGGCGTGGGCGATGAGCTCCTTCCCGGTGCCGGTCTCTCCCTGGATGAGCACGATCGCGGAGGAGTCGGCCACGGCCGCCACCTCTTCGTACACCTCACGCATGGCGGGGGAGATGCCGATCATCTCGGAGAAGCCGTACCGGCTCTCCACTTCCTTCCGGAGCTGCTGCAGCTCGCGCTGCATCGCGCGGGTCTGGAGCGCGCGCTCGAGGAGGAGGAGGAGCTCGTCGCGCTCGATGGGCTTGATGATGTAGTCGGCGGCGCCGGCCTTCATCGCGGTGACCGCGTCGCGGACCGAGCCGAACCCGGTCATCACGACCACGCGCACGTCGGGCCAGTGGGTACGGGCCTCGCCGAGGAGCTCCATCCCCCCCATGCCGGGCATCTTCACGTCGGTCAGGAGCACGTCGAACGCGCTCGCGCGCAGCGTTTCGAGCGCCTGCTCGGCCGTGCTAACGAGCGTCACGTCGTACCCGGCCTTGGAGAGGTTCACCTGGAGCGCGGTCCGCACGGCGCGGTCGTCGTCGGCGACGAGCACGCGCGGGGCGGGTGCGCTCACTTGATCTCCAGGTGGTACGGCAGCATGGCGAACACCCGCTCGCCGTGAAGGGCGGAGAGGGTCCAGAAGCTCTTGACCTCCTCGGGCAGCTCCACCTTGGGGGCCAGCGCGCGGCTGATGCGCGCGGGGAGATCGGCGCTGATGAGCTGGGAGGGGAGGTCGCCGCCGCCGCCCCAGGGATCGTAGGTCACGAGGGTGTACGGCGCGTCGGGCTTCATGCCGGCTTGCGCGCGTGCCCGTTCGACCGCGTCGAAGAAGCCGCCGTGCTCGTCGACGAGCCCCTGCTCCTTCGCGTCGAGCCCGCTCCACACGCGCCCCTGGGCCACCTCCTCGACCTTCTCCGCCGAGAGGTGGCGACCGTCCCGCACCTTGTCCTTGAACTGGCGGTAGGTGTCCGCGATCATCCGGTCCAAGGCGGCGAACTCGATGTCGTCGAAGGGGCGGGAGAGGCTGTACATGCCCGCGTTGCGCCCGCGGTTGAACTGCTCGGTGTGGATGTCGAGCTTCTCGAAGAGCCCGCTGCCGTTTACCTTGCCGCCGTAGACGCCGATCGAGCCGGTCACCGTGGTGGGGAGGGCGTAGATGGCGTCGGCGCCCGCCGCCACGTAGTACCCGCCGCTCGCGGCGTAGCCGCCCATGCTGACGACCACGGGCTTTCCGGCCTCCTTCACGCGCTCGACCGCCCGCCAGATCTCGTCCGACGCGAACGCCGAGCCGCCGGGGCTGTCGACCCGGAGCACGACGGCCTTGACGGCGTCGGTGCGCCGCGCCTTGTCGAGAGCGTCCACGACGGAGTCGCTGCCGGTGGCGGCTCCGCCCAGGATGCCCCCCGGCGTGGTCCCGCCGGAGGCGATCACGCCGTCCACCACGACCACGGCCACGGCGCGCTGCGGGTCCCAGCCGGAGAGGTCGGGGCTGCGCGCGTAGTCCTCGTCGCGCGAGAAGCCGTCGGGGAACGCGCCGGACAGGGCCTCCTGGAGCTGGTCCGGGTAGACGAGGCCGTCGACGAGCCCGTTCTTCTGGGCCTCCTCGCTGGTGAATGGCCCCTTGTCGATCAGCGCGCGGATCTCGTCGGGCGACTTTCCCCGCCCGACCGCGATGCCGTCGACGAGCGTGGCGTAGAGGTCGTCGAGGAGCTCGTTCATCTCGGCCCGCGCGGGGTCGGTGGACTGCGATTCGGTCCACTGCTCGGGCGCCGACTTGTAGATGCCGCGCTTCGCGTACTGCGCGGAGACGCCCACCAGCTCGAGCGCGCCGCGGAAGTACTGGGTCTCTGCTCCAAGGCCCACGAGGTCGAGCTGGGCGGCCGGGTGGAGGTAGACGCGGTCGCACGCGGTGGCGAGCAGGTACGAAGCGTTCGAGGCCTCCCCGTTGAGGTAGGCCACCACAGGCTTCCCGTTGGTGCGGGCCTCGCGGAGGACGTCGCGGATCTCCTCCACCTGCGCGAGGCTGAAGGGGATGTTGCCGACTTCGAGCAGCACGCCGCGCACCTGCGGATCGGCGGCGGCGGTCTTCATCCGGCGGAGCAGCGTGAGGTAGCCCTCGGGCACCACGCTGAGCAGGCCCCCCATCGGCTGGTAAGGGTAGAGCCCCTCGAGGTCGAAGGTGGCCACCTGGCGCCGCGCCCGGAACAGCTGGTCGTCGTGGGGGATCGTCTGGACGTAGCCGCCTCCGCCGATGCCGGTCACGTCCGCGGCGCTGCTGCGCGCGGTCACGCCCACGCCGAGGTCGGCGAACCGGAGCTCGAGCGCGCCGCCGAAGCGCACGTCCATGGGATCGTCCAACGCGTCGTCGGCGAACAACCGTACCCAGACCCCGCGCGCGGGCTTGATCCGCAGGCTCGCCTGGATCCGTTGTTCGAGGGGCTTCTCGGGCGGGGCGTCCGCGAGCCAATCGACGCCCACGGTGAGGGCATCCCCGGCGGGGCGCACGGCGATCCCGGCGCCGTAGCGGGTGTTCACCCCGAGGGCGGGGGCCGGGCTCCCGAGGTTCTGGACGACACCGCCGAAGCCCAGGAACGGCGCCGGCCGCCAACCGAGCCCGATGTCCCAGCTCACGAAATTGTTGTCGCCGCCGTCGGGGAGCTGCCAGTTGAAGCTGCTTCCGATCGTGAGGGACTCCGCCAGCCGGACCGACGCGCCGCTCGACACGGTCCACCAACCCGTCGCGTCCGCGCCCACCTGGCGGTAGCCGAGGCCGGCGCCGACGCCACCGCCCGTGGTGGCGAAGGTGAGGGAGTTCAAGCCCCCGGTCGTGCCCGTCGTGTCGTAGTAGACGGCGTACCCCGCGTCACGATCGAAGTTCATCAGGGCGGGGTTGGAGTACATCACGTGGACCCCGTCCTCGCCCGCCAGGCTCCGGAAGGGGAGCGTGGGCCGCTCCACCCCTTGCGCGTGCGCGCCGGGGAGGAACAGGAAGGTGGCGAGCACCGGGATCGGCATCGAGGCTCCGAGCGACGGCGATAATAACTGCCCGGTCGGAAGGCGGAGGCGTGGCCGAAGCGCCCTTTGCCGGGGCCGCGCCGGGCTACCTGGCAAGGGCTCACCTCGACAGGCGTTGAGCCATCACGACGCATGTTCTCTTTTTCACTACAAGTTCTTGCACAACAGCCGAAGACGCGGGAGGATTGTCGGACCCCCGCCCACATTTCCCTCCCGCTCGCCCCCCGCCCCGGTGTCAAACTATCGGGCCCCTCTCCCCCTCCCGGGTACCCCATGCGCCTTCCGCAGAGCCTCGTCCTGCTCGTCGCCCTCGCCGTCCCCGCGTTCGCCCAGGACGATGCCGGCGGCACGAGCGCACCGGTCCCGACGGTCGCGCCGGCGAGCCAGGCCCCCGCGGGGGAGACGACCGGCTCGGCCGCCTCCGGATTGACGTTGTCGGGGGCGCTCCGCGGCTCGCCGCTCGCCTCCGCGTTGGAGAGCGTCTCGCAGGACCCGATCTTCGCCAACGGCGCCGTCAGCGTGCAGGTCGTGAACGTGCGCACCGGCGAGGAGGTCTACGCCTGGGGGGACGACAAGCCGCTCGTTCCGGCGAGCACCATGAAGCTCTTGACGACCGCGGCCGCCCTTCGCACGCTCGGTCCAAATTATCACTTTCCAACCTGGATCATGAAGTCGGAGGACGTGAGCTCGGACGGCGTCCTCTCCGGCAACCTCTACGTGAAGGGCCAGGGTGATCCCACGATGGTCGTCGAGCGGATGTGGCGGCTCGCGCAGGACCTCAAGGTCCGCGGCCTGAAGGAGGTCAAGGGCGACATCGTCTTCGACGACGGGTACTTCGTCGGCACGACCGTCATCCCCGGGTGGGACAAACAGGAAGACTTGGAGAGTGGACCAACCTATTTCTCCACCCTGGGTGCCCTGTCGGTCAACTACAACGTCGCCACGATCGTGGTGCGCCCCGGGGCTGGCACCGGCCAGGCCGCCCTCGCCGAGTTCGACTGCCCCACGCCGGCGCTCGTGCTCGAGAACAAGCTGGTGACCGGGTCGAAGAACAGCCGGAAGTGGGTCAAGATCGAGCGCACGCTCGACGAGGAGACCCAGAAGATCACGACCTTCACGCTCACCGGCAACATCCCCGCCGGCGGCGAGGCCGATCTCTACTACCGGACGCTCGCGGATCCGCTCGGCAACTACATCGGTGCCATGCAGGCGGTGTTCCGGCAGCAGGGCATCAAGGTCAAGGGGAGCTTCCGGGCAGGCGCGGTCCCGACCGACGCCACGCTCCTCCACCGCGTCGAGTCCGAGTCACTCGCCGAGATCATCTCGACCACGAGCAAGTACTCCAACAACTTCATGGCCGAACAAATGCTCCGGGCGATGGGCGCCGAGCGATACGGGCTGCCCGGCACCACCGAGAGCGGGCTCCGGGTCGTGGCCGACTACCTCGGGAGCCTTGGGATCCCCGCCGACCAGTACCGACTCGTGAACGGCTCCGGCCTCTCGCGCGACGTCGTGCTGCGGCCGAGCGCGATCAACGCGGTCCTCCTCGACATGTACCGGAGCCCGGACGTTGGGCCCGAGTACGTCGCCAGCCTCTCGGTCGGCGGGCGCGACGGCACCCTCTGGTCCCGCTACCGGGAGGAGGGGATGGCAGGCCGGGTAAGAGGCAAGACAGGCTCGCTTTCCGGCGTCCATTGCCTCTCGGGCTATGTGCATGCGGCAGACGATGAAGTGTACGCGTTCACCTTCCTGGTCAACGAGATCGACGGGGCCCTGTCCCGTGCTCGGAAGGCCCAGGATCGCCTCGTCCTCACCGTCGCGGGAACGACGGAGAACGTGGCCGACGGGGAGGAGGCGGAGGCGTCCGTGCCGTGAGGGGGCTCGTGGGGCACGTTGGCGGGCTCTTGATTGACACGGTAGGAGGGCGGTCGGTATGGTCGGTACCACCGATCGCGGGAGAGGAACGAATGCTTCGTAATCGCTGGTGGGCTGTCGTGATCGGGCTCGGGGTGGGAGGCGCGCACGCCTTCGCTGCGGACGTGACAGAGGAGCCCCTCGATACGCCCGTGACCGAGGAGCCCCTCGAGATGGCCGCCACCGACGACGCGGGGGACTTCAACCGCGACCTCCTCAACGTCGAAGAGCAGGTGGACGGGCTGAAGGAGCGGGTCTTCCGCTCCAAGGCGACCCTCCAATTGCTCAAGGAGATCGTCATCCAAGGCGCATCCACCGGCGCCCGCGCCACGGTCTGGCACGTCAACCAGCTCGGCGGCGGCTTCAAGCTGGAGAGTGTCACCTATCTGCTCGACGGGCAGAGCAAGTTCAGCAAGTCCGATCCAAATGGCAGCCTGAACGAAACTCGCGAGTTCAAGATCAGCGAGGGCGCCATCCCGCCCGGAAGCCACAATCTCTCGGTCGATTTCAAGATTCGCCCGACCGGGTTCGGCATCTTCAGCTACGCGCGGAACTACGAGATCGACGTCCGCAGCAACTACGCCTTCGAGGCCGAGCTCGGCAAGGCCTGCACGGTGCGGAGCATCCTCACGGACAAGGGCGGCGCCGCCAGCAGCTTCGACGAGCGCGCCCGGGTGGACTTCGAGCTGAAGTGCGAGCGGATCTCCGATGCCGAGCAGCGGTAGCGCCGCGCGCGTCGGTCTGGTCCTGGCCCTCCTCGTCGCGCCGCTCGCAAGCGCCGCGGAGAAGGCGCCGCCCGATCGGATGCGCGACCTCGAAGGGGAGGCCACCTCGCTGCAGGCACAGTCCGAGGAGATCCGCCAGAACTTCACGGAGCGCTCGGGCCTCATCGGCGTGGGCGAAGCCCGCGAGCGGTACGAGGACGCCGTCTACCTCTTCCTCGTGAAGGACTACGAGGCCGCGGCCACCTCGTTCTACATCCTGGTCCAATCCCGCGCGCTCGGGAACGCCGACCTGTCGCGCGACTCCGAGTGGTACCTCGCGGAGTGCCTGTTCGAGCTCGGAAACTACCGCACGGCGGAGGAGGCCTACCGCTCCATCTCGGAGAAGGGGGGCCAGCACCCGTACTTCCCCGACGCGATCCGTCGCCTCCTCGAGGTGTACGGCATCGTCGGGGACACCGAGCGATTCGACCGCTACTACAACGACTTCATCGTGACCGGCAAGGTGCCGACCACCGAGCTCATCAGCTACACGCTGGCGAAGTCGTTCTACCGCCGTGGCGAGTTCAACCGTGCCAAGGGCATGTTCGACTCGCTGCCCGCGACGAGCCCGTACTATTCGCGTTCCCGCTACTTCCTCGGCGTCCTGATGATCCGGGAGAAGAACTACAAGCAGGCGATCGACGAGTTCCAGAAGGTCCAGGCGGTCGTCCCGAACGACGCCGACCAGCAGCAGATCCTGGAGCTGTCCCAGCTTGCGCTCGCGCGCCTCTCCTACGAGACCGGTGACTTCGCGCAGGCCAGCGCCTGGTACGGCAAGATCGAGGGCAACTCGCCCTACTACGCCGATCAGCTCTTCGAGTCGGTGTGGACCTTCGTGAAGCAGGCGAACTCCGCCATGCCCGTGGAGCCCACTGCGGTCGAACGTTCGCGCCTGTCCGCCGCCGACGCCGCCGCCGCGAAGGACGCCGCCGACAAGGGGCGGACCACCGCGCGCGAGTGGTGGACCGCCGCCCTCAACCAGGTCGGCATCTTCCTGGACAAGTATCCGGAGCACAAGTACGCGGCGGATCTCAAGCTCCTCCAGGGACACCTCCAGATGAAGCTGGAGTCCTACGAGGATGCGCGGGTCGCCTACGAGCGCGTCATCGACGAGTACACGCCGCTCGTGGCGCGGCTCGACGCGGTGAACGGCTCCGAGCAGCTCCGTCGGCTCCTCGAAGGGGCGACCGGCGGGGAGTCCGGCATGTCCGAGCGCCTCCCGCCCTTCGCCATGGGAATGCTCCTCGGCAACGAGGATGTCTCCCGCGCCGCGACCGCGTGGCGCACCGTCGAGCAGCAGCGGTCCGAGCTCGAGACCAGCGAGCGCATGGTCAAGGATCTCGAGCAGGCCCTCTCGGGCGGCGGCGACCTCCTGGGCGGGTTCGTGGTGGCGCGCCAGGAGGTGGACGGGATCCGGGGGGCCGCGCTCTCGATGCGGGATCGCCTGCTCGAGGCCGAGGCGACCTGGATGCGCACACGGGTGCCGTCTCCGGTCCGCGCGGACCTCCTCCAGCTCCAGAAGGATCGCGCGTCCGTGCTCGCTTCCGTCACGGAGATCGACGCCTCGTCGTCGCTCTCCTCCGATCGCACCGAGACCTACGAGGAGCAGGTGCGGGAGGTCCAGCAGCGCGCCTTCCGCATCTCCCAGGTCGCCCTCGAAGCCAAGGCGCTCGCGGCGTCCACGGCGGAGCAGGTCGGGCAGAGCAAGCTGTCCATCACCGAAGCCGACAAGATTCGTTCCTCGATCGTGGACGAGCAGCGGAACCTCGACACGGCCCTCGGCGAGCTCGAGACCCTCCAGGGAGAGGTCGTTCGCAAGCGCGTCATGCGCTCGGTCAGCACCCCCGTCCAGGCAGGGGACGACTCGCGCCGCGGCGCCATCGTCGCGCGCTACGAAGAGCTGCGCCGCCGCCTCCAGACGTTCCGCGCCAACGTGACCGACCCCGAGGCCGCCGACGTGTACGCCCAGATCGACCGCGTCTGGTCGGGGGTCCAGGCCCTCGAAGTGGACACGGAGGAGACCTCCCGGGTTCTCGCCGCCGCGGAGGGGCGGGAGATCGCCGCCGTGCGCGCGCGGCTCGCGCGCGAAGCGCAGCGGGTCGTCGAGCTCCGTCGCGACCTCGTCCGGGAGTCCGCCCAGGCGGAGGCGGTCGCCCTCAAGGCCGTACAGACCGGCATCCGCACGCTCGAGTCCGAGTTCCGCGCGGATGTCCTCGAAGCGGACAAGGGCATCGTGGACGTGTACTGGCTGCGCAAGACCGCGGTCTCCGACGAGATGACCGCGCTCGGGAAGGAGCAGGCCCTGCTGCTACGTGAGCTGGACGATCAGTTCCGGATCGTCCGGGAGAACCTCGACCGATGAAGACGCCGATGCTTCCCCTTCCGCTCGCGTTGGCCCTCCTGTCGCCGGCCGCGTTCGCCGCCGACCAGGCCGCGGGCCCCTCCGATCCGCAAGAATGGGCAACCTACCAGGACACCCTCGAGCGCTACACCGCGCGCATGAAGGAGCTCCAGGCCGACACGCGGAGCATCCTCGACACCTACGAAGCGGAGGAGCGCGCCAAGATCTCCTCCGGCTACGGCAACGCCATCCAGCGCGCCGAGGAGTCCGAATCGGCCCTCCGCCGCGTCGCGATCGCCCGCATCGAGGCCTTCCTCGCGAAGTACCCGACCTCTACGCACACCGCGGACATGTTGTTCCGCCTCGCGGACCTCTACTTCGAGGAAACCGAGGTCTCCTTCGTCGCGCAGATGGAGGACTACGCGCGGCTGGAGGCCCAGCTCGAGCAGAACCCCACGCTCGCGCTGCCGCCCCCGCCGTTGAAGGACTACACGCGCTCGATGGACCTCTACCGGAGGCTCATCGCGCAGTACCCGTCCTACGAGAACCTCGCGGACACGTACTACATGTACGCCTGGTGCCTCAGCGCCCAGAACGGCCAGCAGTACGATCTCGAGGCCGCGCGGGACGTCTACGTGACCATCGTCGAGCGGTTCCCCGGCTCGCCCTTCTCGAACGACGCCAACATGCGCCTCGGCGAGTACTACTTCGACCTCACCGGGCCCCGCGAGAACCCCACCGCCTACGTCGCCACCGCCATCGGGTACTACAAGGCGGTCCTCGCGGACGGCCCCACGGGCCGTAATTACGACGAGTCCATCTACAAGCTCGGCTGGTCGCACTACAAGGTCAACGAGTACGACGAGGCGCTCGGGTACCTCGTGAAGCTGCTCGACTACAGCGACGAGCAGTTCATCGAGACCGGCAAGATCTCGAACATGCGGCCGGAGGCCGTCGAATACCTCGCCATCTCCTACGCGGACATCGCGGATCGGCAGAACAAGACCGCCGTGGATGTCGCCACCGCGCACCTCAACCGGATCGGCGAGCGGAAGTGGCAGCACGACGTCGTCGAGCGGCTGGCGGAGATCCTCCTCGTCCAGGCCAAGTTCGAGGCGTCGATCGACACCTACGCCTACCTCCAGACGAGGTGGCCGCTCGATCCCGAGAACCCGGTCTACCAGTACGAGATCGCCCAGATCTACGGCAAGAAGATGGGCCTCGTGGATCTCGAGCTCTCCGCCAAGGCCATGGAGGAGCTCTCGGTGCGCTACACCGAGGGGACCCCTTGGTACAACGCGAACAAGTCCAATCCGGACGCCATCGCCAAGGCACGCGGCTACATCGAGACCTCGCTCGCCCAGGTCGCGACCAAGATCCTCATCCAGGCGCAAGAGAGCGGATCGCCCGAGCTCTACGCCTCTGCCGCCGAGAAGTACAAGGAGTTCCTCGAGAAGTTCCCGTTCGCGGATGACTTCGACGAGTACGAGTGGTACCGCGCGCTCGGCCTGTTCGGCTCGAACCAGTTCGTCGAGGCCGAGAAGCAGTACCTCCAGATCCTGAAGAACGACCGTTCTCCCTACCGGGATGGCGCGCGCTACCAGCTCATGAAGGCGCGGGAGCAGATCGTCCTCGCGAAGTACGGGACCCTCGTCGAGGTGCCGACCGGCGCCGTCGTGGAGCGGGTGGACACGACCACCTTCGGCAAGGAAATCACCCGCTACATGCTGTCGGACGAGCACAAGGTGTTCATGCAGAGCTGCGACGACCTCGCCAGCCGCGAGTTCACCGACCCCGAGTGGGCACCGCAGCTGGAGAAGAACCGCACCGCCTACGCGTACCTGCCCGCGCAGATCCTGTTCAAGCACGGGCACTACGCCGAGGCGCGGCCGCGCCTCGAGAAGATCATGGCGCTGTACCCGACCTCCGACGAGGCGGGGTTCTCCGCCTCGATGATGGTCGACAGCTACGCCAACGAGGGGGATCTCCAGCAGGTCGCCGACCTTACCGTCCGCCTCCGCGACATCGGAAGCACGACGGTCGACAACGCCCTGGTGTTCGACGACATCCGCGAGCAGGCGAAGTTCAACCTCGCCTCCCAGCTGGTCGACAAGGGGGATCGCGCGGGCGCCGCGAAGGCCTTCCTCGACTTCATGAAGGAATTCCCGAAGTCGAAGTACTACCGGCTCGCGTTGTTCAATGCGGCGAACAACTACGAGATCATCGGGAAGGCGCAGGAGTCGAACCGCCTGTTCGAGCAGTACGTCGCGGAGTACCCCTCGGACGAGAAGTCCAAGGCGCTCTACTTCCGCATCGCGGACAGCTACTCGGCCACGTTGCAGCTCGACAAGGCGGTGTCGTACTACGAGCAGCTCGTGAAGCTGTTCCCCGACTACGAGTACAGCCCGGCCGCGCTCTTCAACGCGGCGTTCCTGCGCGTCGGCATCGGGGACCACGCGAGCGCGGCGCGCACGTTCGAGCGGTACGCCACGCAGTATTCGGGCCAGGCGGACGCCGAGGCCGCCTTCTGGCGTGCGGGCGATCAATGGGCGCTCGTCGGCGAGGCCGAGGCGCTCGACTTCTACGGACGGTACGTCAAGCGCTATCCGCGTGCCGACGGGAACCACGTGGTCGAGGCCTGGCACCGCACCGCGAAGATCTACGAGAAGCGGGGCGACACCCGGCGCGCGGCCCAGGCCTGGAGCCAGGTCCAGAGCGCGTACGGTGCATCCGTCGGGTCGGGCCTCACCGCCCGCACCCGGAGCCTCGCGGCCGAGGGCGCGCTCGGGCAGCTCCTGTCACGGTACGAGGCCTTCAAGACGATCAAGTGGACCAGCAGCGAGGCCAAGAACGTCGACATCCTGCTCAAGACCAAGCCCGAGGAGCTCAAGATCATCACCGAGGGCGCGGTCCAGCTGATCCAGACGTACCAGGACTACGACACCGCCGCCGCGGCGCTCTACATCCAGGGGATGGGCTACTTCGCCTATGCGGACATGGCCTACGACATCCCGCCGCCCAAGGGCCTGAGCGAGGAGGAGATCGACATCTTCCGCGGCACCATCGACGAGAAGTTCCGCATCCCCGCCGAGGACCGCGGCAAGTCGCGCCTCGTCGCCGCGCTCGAGAAGGCGAGGGGAGAGAAGCGCTGGTCCACCTGGAACACCCAGGCGCTCGTGGCGCTCAACGAGCGCTATCCGAACGAGTTCCCGGCCGAGCGCAAGGAGTCCCGCGGCGCCGCGGGTAGCATCGCGGTCCCGTTCGCGGGCCCCGAGTCCATCCAGACCGATCCGACGGCCAAGGGAGAGGGACAATGACCTCGCGCCTCGTCCTCCTCGCGCTGCTCGTGGGCTGCGTGCCGAAGGCCAAACCTCCCGAGTCGTCGGGAGAGGCCGCTGCGCAGACCGCTCCCTCGGAGACCCCCGCGGCGCCAACTTCGTCGGTGCCTGAACCCACGATGGAGGCGTCGGCCCCGACCCTCGATCCGGCCGTGGGCACCACCGGCGCGGCCGTCGCGCCTCCCTCCGCGGCGGCCTCCCGCAAGGACGCCGTCTCCCGCAAGGTGAACGACGCGGCCGCCATGCTCACCGCGGGGGACGAGAGCCGCGCCCGGCGTGCGCTCGAGCTCCTCCAGTCGGAGGCGACCGAGAACCCCGACGTCGCGGCCATCCACTACAACATGGGGGTGGCGTACGAGCGCCTCGGCCAGGAGGCGGAGGCCCGTCGCGCGTGGACGCGCACCACTGAGGTCGATCCCACGTTCGCCAAGGCGTGGCTCAACCTCGGCGTCATGTCGATGACGGCCGGGCGCGCGGATCTCGCCTTGGCGAGCTTCCAGGCCGGATCCCGCTATGCCCCCGAGAGCATCGACCTCCGGGTCGCGACGATCTCGGGCCTGCGCCAGCTCAAGCGCTTCGACGAGGCGATCGCCGAGGCGAAGGCCGCGTTGTTGATCAACAGCAAGGCGATCCCCGTCTACAACGAGCTCGCGCTCGTGTACCTGGACACCAGGCAGTTCGACCTCGCGCGGTTCACGCTGGAGAAGGCGCAGAACGACATCGACGGCGCGAAGGGCAACGCGCGCTTGTACGCCGTGCTCGGGGAGGTCTACTACCGCCTCGGCTACACCGGTGACGCGCTCCAGAGCTTCCAGAAGGCCCTCGAGCTCGACCCCTACCAGCTCCCCGCGCTCATGTACCTGTCCGGGTACCACATGGACAACCGGAGCTGGACCGACGCCACGCCCCTGCTCGAGCGGGCGATGCGCATCGTGCCGAAGGACGCGGGCGTCCAGTTGAACCTCGGGATCTCCTACCGGGGAGAGGGCCGCTTCGAAGACGCCAAGAAGGCCTACCTGGAGGCGCTCCGGCTCTCGCCGGCCGATCCCGAGCCGCACCGGAACCTCGGGGTCCTCTACGGGGATTACATGAAGGCATACGATGCCGCTCTGCAATCCATCGAGGATTACCGCCGCGCCGGGGGGAAGCCCGCCGACGAGATCGACGCCTGGGTGGCGTCCATCAAGAAGGAGCAGAAGCGCGTCGAGGACAAGCGCCGGCGTGACGAAGAGCGCAAAAAGCGGGAAGAAGAGGAGAGCCGGAAGGCATCGGAGCCCGTCACTCCGGTGTTCGCTCCGGAGACCACCCCCGCTCCGGATGCCACCCCTGTCCCAGAGCCCGCTCCCGCGCCTACGCCCGCCCCCGGGGCGGCACCCGATCCTGCGCCCGCCGGCGGGTCCAACGATCCGTGGGGAGGTTGATCATGAGCCGCATCCGCACCCTCGCAGTCCTGCTGCTGGCGCTCGCGCCCGCGGTGGCGCGCGCCGAACGGGCGATCACCTTCGAGGAGTCGAAGGTGGTCGGAAAGATCCAGAAGCCCGAGATCCAGATCCTCATCACCAAGCAGAACCTCACACCGAAGTACGAGCTCGAGCTGAAGGAGAGCTTCCTCCCGAAGATCGTGCAGTCGGTGGACTCGAAGCCGTTCTGATCCAGCAGATCATTCTCGTGCCCCGGTCGTCCGGGGCTCGTGCAGGGAGGCGCGCGTGAGTGGCATTGCTGACGCGATGCGGGAAGGTGGGCTGTTCATGTGGCCCATCCTGCTCGTCGCCGTGGTGGGGAGCTCGGTGGCGCTGGAGCGGTTGTTCTACGTGTTCTACCGCGCGGGGATCAACGCGCCGGCGTTCATGGCCCAGGTGCAGCGCGCCGTGCTCGACGGGAACGTGGACCAGGCGGTGCGGCTCTGCAACTCGGAGCCGAGCGCGGCGCTCCCGCGGGTGCTCAAGGCCGGCCTCGTGCGGGCCTCGCGGCCTGAGTCCGAGATCCGCGACGCGCTGGAAGAGGAGCAGCTCGAGATCTTCCCGCTGGTGAGCCGGCGGATCGGCTACCTGCCGATGCTCGCAAACGTGTCGACCCTGCTGGGCCTCCTCGGCACGATCCAAGGGTTGATCCTTTCGTTCCACGCGGTCGGCGAGGCCAGCGCCGCCGCGCGCTCGACCGCGCTCGCCGAGGGCATCGCGGTCGCGATGTACACCACGTTCTTCGGGTTGCTGATCTCCATCCCCCTGTTGGTCGCCCACGGGGTCATCGCGGCCCGCGCCAACGCGGTCCTCGAGGAGATCGACCACAACGCCCTGAAGCTCGTGAACCTGCTCAACGCGACCCGTCAGCGGACGAGCTCGCAGGGTGGGGGGGCGCCGGTCCTTCCGTTTCCGGGCTAGCGGCAGGTGGCGCGCCGCCGGGTGGACGACACCGCCGAGCTCGATCTCATCCCCGTGATGAGCCTGATCGTCCACCTCATCCCGATGTTGTTGCTCTCAGTCAGCTTCCTGACGCTGACGCAGATGTCCGCGAAAGGGCCGGTCGTCCCGACCGCGCCTGCGCCATCGAGCGCGGCGTACGCCGAGCAGGAGAAGCAGGTGGTGTCCGTCCGGATCACGCCGCAGGGCTTCGTGGTGGGCGGGAGCGACGCCGCGGATCCGCGCATCCCGTGCACGGCCGCCTGCACCCCGGACACCTATGACTACGCCTCGCTCAATCGCTCGCTGATCGCGGCGAAGCGTCTCCATCCGACCGAGAGCCGCGTGGTCCTCGCGCCCGATCCGAGCATTCCCTACGACGTGCTCGTGCGCGTGATGGAGGCGAGCCGCGCCCACGCCGACGGAGGCGCGCCGCTGTTTCCGGCACCGCTCATCGCCGCGGGGGCGCCATGAAGACCGGCCGCGTCCGCCTTGCGGGCCGCCGAGGCCGCATTCCGGCGAGCGCGCCGTTCATGATCACGTCGATGATGGACATGTTCACCATCATCCTCTTGTTCCTCCTGAATCTCCTCGATCCCGCAAACGAGACGAACGAGGAGGTCTCTCTGCCCTCCGCGCGGGTCGAACAGGCGGTGGAGGCGGGGGTGGTGCTCCTGGTGACCCCGCAGCGGGTCGCGGTGGATGGGCAGGAGGTGCTTCAGCTCGCCGATGGCGCCCTGCCCTCGACCGTCGCGCGCACCGGCCGTCGCATCGATGCGCTCCATGGGCGCCTCGTGGAGGCCGCGAACCGCGCGCGCGTAAGCGGGGAGCAAGATCAACAAGAGGCGGCGAACCCCGTGCTAAGCGTGCAGTGCGATCGGGCAGTTCCGTTTTCGGTGCTGGGAGAGCTACTCTACACTGCGGGACAGGCAGGGTTCGGCCAGTTCCGCTTTGTCGTGATCAACGACGCCGGCTAATCAGCGTCTGCACTTCGACGAAGCTCACCCGATGATGTCGTGTCGATGGAAGTCGGGGCGATAAAGTCCGAACCTCCCTCGTGCGCCGTTGTCCGTACCTGAACCCCCCCCGAGGCTCCCGTCATGAGCGCTACGGCCCCCCAGACCGCCCAGAAGCCGCTCCCCAAGGTCCTCCGGATCGGAATGGCGCAGGACCAGAAGATCGTCCAGGAGAAGGTCCTCAAGATCGGGGAGACCGTCACCATCGGCGAGAACCCTCGGAACAGCTTCGTCCTGACCGGCACCAAGCTCCCCCCCCGCCACGAGCTCTTCATCGCCAAGGGCGACAGCTACGTGCTGGCCGTCCCCGACTGGGTGGAGGGAAAGATCTCCTGGAAGGACGGGATCCGCGGGCTGGACGAGATCCGTCAGCGCGGCGAGGCCGTAAAGAAGGGCGATCTCTACTTCTACCAGCTCAACGACAACGTCCGCGGGAAGGTGACGATCGGTTCGTCCACCATCCTCTTCCAGTTCGTCCCGGCTCCGCCGGAGCCCGTGCGCGCCGTGTCGGCCGCCGACTTCCGCCCGCGCCTGCTGGATGACGAGGATCCGCTCTTCCACGGCCTCCTCGGGGTGTTCTCCCTCGTGGCCGCGGCCTTCATGGTGTGGGTCTACACCACGCCGCCGCGGGAACACGTCGATCTCGATGCCCTCAAGGACGCCCTCGACCTCGTCGTCGAGCGGAAGATCGACAAGGTCGAGATCGTCCAGGAGGTCGCCGCCGAGGCCGAGGGCCCCGCCGCCGAGGAGAAGGCCGAGAAGGTGGCCGACAAGTCCTCCGAGAAGGCCGAGTCCAAGCCGCAGGCGGATCAGCCGCCCAGCAAGGAGTCGGTGCAGAAGAAGTCGCTGCTCCTCCAAATGATCGGCACCTCCGGCAACGCGAACGGCTCCGACGTCGTCACCGACATCCTCGGGGACGACGGCGCGGCCATGGCCGGCCTCGACGCAGCCCTCTCCGGGGTCAACGGCGTGCAGCAGGCGGACGCGAGCAACACCGGCATCAAGGCCGGGGCGACCAACGGCCGCACCGATGCCCAGGTCGGGCTCGGGGTCGCCACGGGTGGCAATTCCAATGTCGGCACCGGCACCGCCAAGGTCGCGGTCAAGGCCAAGGTCGACATGGGTACGGCGGACGCGGACGTGGAGTCCGGCGATGCCGGAAACATCGCCAGCGTCGTCAAGAAGAGCCAGGGGCGCATCCAGACTTGCCTGGAACAGGCGCTCAAGGCCAACCCCTCCGTGAACGGTCGCGTCTCGGTCGGTTGGACCATCCTGTCGGGGAAGGTCACCGAGTCTCACCTCGTCAAAAATACCACCGGTGACGCCAAGCTCGGACAGTGCATCGCGGGCTCCGTGCGGGCGTTTCGCTTCGACGAGGGGCTCACCGCCAACGTCGCCGAGTTCCCCTGGGTCGTCTCCGGACAGTAAGCGGGAGGCCAGGGCTTCGGCGGGCATGCGGGCGGGGATGCTGGTATGATGGCACCGTACGCGTACCCGGAGCCCGTAATGCGCCATCTCGCCCCTCTCCTCGGTGTCCTCGGTCTGATCCTGGCCACACCGGTCCTGGTCCATCCGGCCCATGCGCAAACGCCGGGGATCTCTGGCGAGCTGGAGCAGTCCTCCACGAGCTCGCCGAAGGAGAAGACCCAGTTCACCGACGCCGCGTTGGCGGAGATCGAGGGCGCCGTGAAGACGGTGGAGGCCCTCCTGGTCGACGCGGAAAAGGACAAGAACGTCGAGGAGATCGAGTGCCTCACCCGGAAGTTGACGCCCATGCGGGCGTTGCTCGAGGTGTCGAAGCAGTCCGGCAACACAATGAGACTTTCCCTGGCGGCGAACGACACCGTCCACGCGGACCAAGAGTTTCGCAAGGTTGCGGTCGCCCTGACCAAGGTGCGCGAGTTCCTTGCCGAGGCCCAGGCTTGCACCGGTGATGCCGGCGTCGAGCGCGGCGAGGCCTCGTCCACCGTCACGGACAACGGTGTCAACGACATCGACGCCGACACCGTGCCGGACATCATCGATCCCCCGATCGCGCCGGATGGCACTCCTCAGTAAATGGCGAGTACTTGCCGCAGGGAACGGGATGGGACATGATCAGAGTGCTGTGCGGGTTATCGGCGCCGCGTCGATGAACGAGCTGTGTAGAGGCGTAAAGGATGCTGCGTAGGACAACTCGAGGATGGATTGGCGTCTGCGCGACGATGGTGAGTGTCGGCTTCGTGCCGGCCGCCAACGCCGCTCCGGGTGACCACATCCGCGTAGGGGACGCCGCGGTGCTCACGCCGTCGGTGATGACCGGACTCGAATACAACTCCAACATCTATCTCGCGGATGGACGGGATCAGGACACGTTCGGCGCCCTCGCCTGGGTCCTGAAGCCCGAGGTGGAGCTCGCCTTCGACGGCGAGAAGCTCAAGCTCGATTTCGGTGCCGGCTGGGGGTTGAAGAAGTTCTTCGACTTCCAGCCCGAGGATGACATCCATCCAGACAACGCCGACCAATTCACCAACTTCAATGCCACGTTTGGGATGATGGCCCTCCCCAAGGGCATCGTCGGCGTGCGCCTGGACGATCGCTTCGAGATCCAGAACCAGCCGGGGGAGCTGCCGACCTCCACCGACAGCTCGCTCATGGTGCACATCTCGAACGATGCCAACGGCGGCTTCACCATCCGGCCGGGCTCGGCGTTGGAGTTCGATCTTCTCGGAAACGTGGGGTTCGATCGGTACACCCTGCCCGAGTCCCTCCTCGAGGGCGTCGGTGGCAAGGCAAACATCAACAACCGCGCCAACTACGGTCCGGTGGTCAACGCGCGCTGGCGCTTCCTCCCGAAGACCTCCCTCACCGGGAACGCGTCGGTGAATTGGACGAAGTGGGACAACAACCTCGTCTATGCCATCGGTCCCGAGTCTGACGGCGTCGATTACGGGGAGTACCTCGGCAAGCCGGACGCGTTGGCGTGGCGCACGCTCTGGGGTGTTCGCGGCCAGTTCACGTCCAAGCTCGCGGCGGGCATCGAGCTCGGGTACGGGCAGATGTACTACGACGAGAACACCGTCCTCGAGGCCGCGGGAGAGCTCCCCGGCAGCAGTCAGGAGGTCGACCTCGTGGGCGAGGACAACTTCGCCCGTGACCTGACCTCGTTCAGCGAGGGGTTCCTCGTGAACGCGCAGATGGCGTATGCCCCGATCCGGAACCACAAGGTCACCCTCGGGTACCGGAAGGACTTCCAGGACGCGTTCTTCACCAACTACGTGGCCTACAACTTCCTGTTCCTGCGCTACGAGGGCCTTGTCGCCACGCGGCTCGGCCTCACGGGCGAGGTCACCTACCGCATCGACGCCTTCCACGGCGAGATCTCGCGTGACGACCAGAACATCGCCATCAAGCTCGGCGGTGCCTGGAACTTCAACGACGCGCTCTCCGCCGGCCTCTCGGGTGGTTGGACCGAGCGCGCCTGCCTCGACCCGCTCTGTGAGGACGGGGCGTTCTACGCCACGCAATACGACAACTTCTGGGGTCAGCTCGGCGTGACGTTCACTTACTGAACCGCACGGTCCGCCAGCCGATCCCCTTCAAACGGGCAGGCGGCGCCCGCGGACGATGCTATCGTGCGCAAGGTCGCGGAGGGTGGATGTTGTTCTGCTTGTGGATTGCCTTCGCGGCGCACGCGGCAGAGAGCCTCTCCGCCGACGTGTTGACCTACCCCATCGGCGCGGGTGACGAGATTCGCGTCTCGGTGGTCGGCGAGCTCGACATGAGCGGCATCTTCCGCGTCGGCCCCGACGGTGCCATCGAGATCCCCTACGGGGGTCGGGTGCCCGTCGAGGGCCTGACGGTGGACGAGGCGACCAGGGCAATCACCGGCCACCTCGCCAAGAACGTGCTTGCCCGCCCGCAAGTCGTCCTCGACGTGGAGACCTACTCCAGCCGCACCGTGAACGTCACGGGCGGCGTCGTGAAGCCAGCGTCCTACGCCTTCGAGAAGGGCCACACCACCGTCAGCGATCTCCTCGTGCGTGCCGGGGGGTTGTCGGACGCGAGCGCGACCCGCGCCTCGATCTCCCGGGACGTGGCCGGAGAACGCAAGCTCATCCCCGTCGATCTCGAGCGCATCAACGCGGGGGATCCCACCGCGGACATCGAGCTCCGGGCGGGGGACAGCCTCTACGTCCCCCCGGTGGAGTCGGTGTTCGTCGACGGCCAGGTGCAGAAGCCGGGTGCCATCTCCTACCGGGACGGCATGACCGTGACCCAGGCGATCACCCAGGCGGGGAGCACCCTCGGCACGGCGCGAAAGACCGCGGCCTACATCATGCGAGGCACCGAGCGCCTGCCGGTGAACCTGAAGCGCATCCAGAACGGCGAAGAAGCGGACGTCGTGTTGCGACCCAGCGATCGCGTCTACATCCCCGAGTCCGCCTTCTAGGTCGGTTGCGGGGTCGCGGCCGAGAACGAGCGCGAGGCCCGGGGGTGACGCGTCAAGGGGAAGGGGGTACCATGGGGCCGGCGAGGCTCCATGGCACGCGTGCGCACCCCCTCTACTCCAGGCCGTGAACGCGCACCGACCGAGGCGCCCGCGAAGGCGTCCGCGAGCCTCCCGGCGCCGAGGCCCAGGTCCTCCGGCTCCGCCCGCCGGAAGAGGCCGGGCTCGGGCACGTCCGCCCTGACGGGCGCGATCAATTCGGGCGCGGCCTACCAGGTCGTCCTCCTCGTCGGGCTCGCCGCGTGCGCGTTCACCGTCGTGGCGCTTGCCAGCTACGATCGGCACGACGTCTCGCTCTCCGTGGCCGGCACCAGCCAGACGCTCAACCTCGTCGGTCCCGCGGGGGCCTACCTCGCGGACCTCTGCTACCAGGCCGTCGGCTTCGCGGCGTGGTCCGTGCTGGTGGTCGGCGCCGCGTTCGCGTTGCGCCTTGCGGGCCGACCGGTCGGCGGGTGGTTCAGCACGTTCGTCGCGGGGGCGGGCTTCGTCCTCCTGGCGGCCGGGTTGGAGCTGACGTTTGCGGGCGTGATGGCGATCGATCGGCCGTTCCCGCCGGGGGGCGTCGTCGGCCTGCTGCTTTCCGATGCCATCGCGGTCCACCTCGGGCGCATCGGGGCCGGGCTCGCGGTTGGCACCGGCCTGCTCGCGACGGCGACCGTGCTCTTCCGCATCAACTGGCAGCCGCTCGCCGAGCGCGCCGTCGACCGGGTCCAGCGCGGGACCCCCGCGGCGGTCCGTGGCGTGGGCGCGCTCGGCGCCGGCGCGGTTCGCGCCTCGCTCCGGGTGGGCGGCGCCGGCCTGGACGCGCTCCGGGACCGGATGCGCGGAGAGGACGACGCGGACGAGGACGGGGATTACCCCGACGACGCAGAGGACCTGGAGGACGAGGCTCCGCGATCCGTCGCGGGCGCGGCGGTCCGCCAGGTGCCCGAGGAGGCTCCCGCGCCCGTTCCGACCGGGCTCGCGCGTCGCGCGCCCGAGCCGTCCCCGCGCCGTGCCTCCGAGGTCCGTCGGGCGCCCGACGCCCCGTCGGAGCCCGTGCCCGAGCTTCCCAGCGTGTGGTCGGCCCGCAAGGCTCCGCCGGCCCCGCCTGTCGCGCTCACGACGGGGGATCCCGACCGCGACGTCCCGACCCAGGTGGGCGGGCGCACGCTCGTCGAGGTGGAGTGGGAGCGGACGAGCACCGGCCGTCGGGCCGAGTTCGTACCCGGCGCCTCGCTCCCCGCCCATCTCCGTGGCGGAACCCCCGCACCGGTGACCCGCAACCTTGCCCCCGACGAATCGGCTCGCCCGCCGGAGTTGCACCCGGGGGAGGAGGTCCTTTCTCGCCCCCGGGCTCCGGCGCCGGTGGAGTGGGCCGACGCGCCCGAGGCGGTGGCGACGCCCGTGATCCAGCCCATCGTCATCCCGGCCGCGCCGACTCCCATCGCCTACCACCGAGACGAGGCGGCCGAGGCGCCCCCTCCCAGCCGGATGCGCGAGGTGGAGGCGCCTGTGCCCGCACGGAGGCCGATGCCCGCGATCGAGTGGGCGGATCCGCCGTCGGAGGTCGAGGACGACGCCGACGATCTCGAGGACGACGACTTCGGCGACGAGGACCTGGCCATCGAGCCGCCCCGCCACGATCGGCCCATGGCCCCCGAAGTCGCGCCCGCGCCCATCGACCGCTCGCCCCCGCCGGAGCGTGTGATGGCCGGCTCCGGGACCGCCCGCATCGCGCCCACGGGCCGGCGGCCGCGGCCCTCGGGGGACGGCGTCACCGTGCTCCCCGGCAATCTCAAGAGCGGCGGCTCGGGGGACGACGGCCGTGCGGTCCGCTCCTCCACGACGCCCTTCCAGCTCCCGCCCCTCTCGTTGCTCGAGGATCACCCGGCGATCGTCGCCGGCACGGACGAGAGCGTGCTCCACACGATGGCGCGGCGCCTCACCGAGACCCTGGGCGAGTTCGGCGTCGAAGGGCGGGTCACCTCCATCCGCCCCGGTCCGGTCATCACCATGTTCGAGTACGAGCCCGCCGCCGGCGTGAAGCTCTCGCGCATCGCGAACCTCTCGGACAACCTGAAGATGGCGCTGAAGGCCATCTCCGTGCGCATCGTGGCGCCGCTCCCGGGCCGCGGGTGCGTCGGGATCGAGATCCCCAACGAGCGCCGGCAGACCGTGTGGGCGCGGGACGTGTTCGCCTCCCCGGAGTTCCGGAACGGCAATCGCACGCTCCCGATGATCCTCGGCAAGGACACGGAAGGGAAGCCGTTCGTCACCGACCTCGCGAAGATGCCGCACCTGCTCGTCGGCGGCACCACGGGCTCGGGCAAGAGCGTCGGCGTCAACGCGATGCTGTGCAGCATGCTCTACATGCGCACCCCCGAAGAGCTCCGCATGATCCTCATCGATCCGAAGATGCTCGAGTTCGCGCTCTACGAGGACATCCCGCACCTGCTCCACCCGGTCGTGACCGAGCCGAAGTTCGCCTCGGCCGTGCTGAAGTGGGCCTGCACCGAGATGGACGAGCGCTACAAGATCATGGCGCGCTGGCAGACCCGGCACATCGACACCTACAACCAGAAGGTCGAGCGCGAGCTCCAGGACTGGAACCAGGACAAGGCGCGGGCCTACGCGCCCAAGGACTGGCCGGACGGCGAGCTCCTGCCGATCCCCAAGAAGTTCCCATTCATCGTGATCGTCATCGACGAGCTCGCCGACCTCATGATGGTCGCGTCGAGCGACGTCGAGGCGAGCATCGCCCGCATCGTGGCGAAGGCGCGCGCGGCCGGGATCCACCTCATCGTGGCGACGCAGACCCCGCGGCGAGACGTCATCACCGGCCTCATCAAGGCGAATATGCCGGCGAGCCTGGCGTATCAGGTGCGGAGCGGCCTCGACAGCCGCGTGATCCTCGATCAGAACGGCGCCGAGACCCTTCTCGGCAAGGGCGACCTCTTGTTCCTCCAGCCCGGCACGTCGGATCTCGTCCGCATCCACGCGCCGTTCCTCTCGGAGGACGAGGTGCAGCGGATCGGTGACCACCTCCGCGCGCAGGGGGCGCCGCGGTACGACCTGCGCATCAACGCCTCGGACGACGGGGAGGATGGCGACCAGACGCCCGTCGAGTTCGACGAGAAGTACGACGAGGCGGTCGAGATGGCGATCCAGAAGGGGAAGATCTCCACCTCCATGCTCCAGCGCCACCTCGGGATCGGCTACAACCGCGCCGCGAACATCGTCGAGACCATGGAACGCGAAGGTGTCGTGGGGCCCGCGGATGGGGCGCGCCCGCGCGAAGTGTTGGTCGGACAACTATAGATTCGACCCCGTGGGTCGGAAGCACATCTGCGCACGCGGGGTTCCTGCCTGGGACCGCTGTTGCGATGCACCGGGGACCGCGGTAGAAGCCGGTCCCGAAGAGAGGTTCGTGTGAGGATCTACAAGAAGTTCGCGGCCTTGTTCCTCGGGTTGGCGCTCACGGTGCCCTCTGGCTGGGCCAGCCCCGAGAACCCGACGGACGTGAAGGAGATCATCGACGTGGTGGAGGCCACCTACGGCTCCGCCACGAGCATCCGCGCGGACTTCCTCCAGGTGGACCGCAGCAAGGCCCTCGGCACCGAGGTGCGCCAGCGCGGCAAGATCGCGCTCGAACGCCCGCAGAAGATGCGGGTGGAGATGGGGCTCCCCGCCACGCAGATCTACGTGAGCGACGGCAAGACCATGTGGTCCTACTCGGTCAAGGACAAGGTGGTCTACGAGTCGCCCGAGATCGGGGGGGGCGGCGGGATGAACATCCTGCTCGAGGACCTCGGTCGGCTGGGGGAGCTGTTCAACGTCACGCTCCTCCCCGAGAAGCCGCCGGGCAAGCCCTCGGTGACCGTCCAGCTCGTGCCGAAGCAGCCGGGCGCGTTCAAGTCGCTCGAGTTGACCTTGAGCAAGCCGAAGTACGTGTTGCAGGACCTGGTGCTGGTCAACCAGTTCGACGACGTGACGGAGATGAGCTTCACTGCCGTGCGCATGAATCAGGACATCCCGGATGCCGAATTCACGTTCACGGCCCCTCCAGGGGTCAAGTTGGTCAAGACCGGGGCGATGTAGAGACATGGAACGTGTTCATTTGATCAGCCTCGGCTGCCCCAAGAACCGGGTGGACTCGGAGGTCATGGTCGGAAAGCTCCAGACCGGGCCGTTCGAGCTCGTCGACGATCCGGCCAACGCCGACGTGATCGTGGTCAACACCTGCTCCTTCATCCAGCCGGCCACCGAGGAGAGCATCGACACGGTGCTCGAGATGGCGGGGCACAAGCGCGCCGGCACATGCAAGAAGCTCGTCGTGACCGGCTGCATGGTGCAGCGCTTCGGAAAGTCGCTCGAGGACGAGCTCCCCGAGGTCGACCACTTCCTCGGCACCGGCGAATACCACCGTATCGACGAGGTGCTGCTCGCCCGGGAAGGGCAGGCGCCGCGCTCGTTCATCGACACGCCGATGTACATCCACGACGAGCTCTCGCCGCGGATCAACTCGTGGCTGCCGCACTCGGCGTACCTCAAGATCTCCGAGGGCTGCGATCACCGTTGTGCGTTCTGCATCATCCCGACCTTGCGCGGAAAGATGCGTTCGCGCACGGTCGCGTCGCTGGTGACGGAGGCGCGTCGCCTCGCCGAGCAGGGCGTGGTCGAGATCAACCTCGTCTCGCAGGACTCCACGGCCTATGGCCGGGATCTGGCCGACGGCAGCGATCTCGGGATGCTCCTCCGCGCGCTCGCGAAGGTCGACGGAATCCGCTGGATCCGCCTTCACTACGCCTACCCGATCGGCCTCCCCGAGAGCCTCCTCCGCGCGCTCGCCGAGGAGGAGAAGGTCGTCCCGTACCTCGACATGCCGCTTCAGCACGCGAGCGGGCCGATGTTGAAGTCCATGCGCCGCGGCGTCACGCGTGAGGGCCAGGAGCGCATCCTCGAGCGTGTGCGGCGGTTCGTCCCGGACATCGCGATCCGCACCACCTTCATCGTCGGGTTCCCCGGCGAGACCGACACCGACTTCGCCGTCCTCCGTGACTTCGTTGGCTCCCAACGCTTCGATCGCGTGGGAGTGTTCACCTATTTCCAGGAAGACGGCACGCCGGCGGCCGCGCTCCCCGGACAGGTGGAGGAGAAGGTGAAGATGGCCCGCCAGAAGGAGCTGATGAAGCTCCAGGCGAGCATCAGCCGCCAGAAGCACAAGGCGCTTGTGGGAAAAGAGGTCACGGTGTTGGTCGACGGGCCGAGCAAGGAGAGCGAGCTCGTGCTCGTGGGTCGGCTCGCCACGCAAGCGCCGGACGTGGACGGCCTGGTGTACCTGTCCGAGGTCGGTCCGGACGTTCGTCCCGGGCAGTTCCGTACGGTCCGGATCACGCGCGCCGCCCCCCATGACCTCGTTGGGGACGTGATCGAAGCCCCCTCCACCTAGATCGGTCCGACCCTTCGGGCCGGCGCCGCGCCAGCCTTTTCGGGCCCCTCACCCGGGGGGCCCGCGACCACTCACAGCGGCTTGACATCGGCAGGTGCCTTGGAAAAACCTGGGACTTCCCAATGGCCGCCGCTCGCCCCCGGAGCGCTCACCCTGGCAGCGGCAAGCCTGCGTCGAGCGATGTGATAGACTCACTCGGCATTCCGGGTAGAACCGGCGCACACGTTTCCCTTCAACCGGTCGTTGCATCTGGCTCCCGCGGGAGCCGCGGCTCCTCACTCGGCTCATCGCGCCACGCAGCGTAGACACTCGGACGGAGAGTTCATGGACGGTATTCTGTTGTTCTTCCACGAGGGTGGACCATTCATGTTGGTCAATCTCACCTTCGTGGTCATCTCCCTGGCCGTGGTCATCGAGAGGTTCTTCTCCCTCTTCGCCCGCTACCGCATGAACGAGAAGCCGTTCGTCGCGGCGGTCGACCGCAACCTCCAGGCAGGCAACATCGAGGCGGCCGCGAAGGTCTGCGCCTCCGCGCCCGAGCGCGCCCTGTCCCGTGCGACCCGCAGCCTCCTCAAGCTCATGCGTAATGGCTATGAGAGCCCGCTCATGGCCGTCGAGGAGGCCATGCTCGAGGTGCGCCCCCTGGTGCAGGCGCGTGTCAGCTGGCTGTGGGCCATCGCCAACATCGCGACGCTCATCGGCCTCATCGGCACCATCTTCGGCCTCATCAAGGCGTTCAAGGCCACCGCGGCGGTCCAGCAGGACCAGAAGGCCGCGGCCCTCGCGCGTGGCATCTCCGAGGCCATGAACAACACCGCGTTCGGTCTCTCGATCGCCGTGTTCTGCATCGCCGCCCACCTGGTCCTCAACAACCAGGCCACCAAGACCGTCGAACGCGCCGAGCACGCGCTGTTCCACTTCGTGAATGTGCATGCCCAGTGGCGGAAGGGCTACAAGCCCCCCGAGACTGGCGCGGGTGCACAGGCGCAGGGAGCGCGCTGACCCATGGCTGGTGGAGGCGGCGGCGAGCAAGACCTGAACCTGGTGCCCTACATGGACATCATGGTCAATCTCATCATGTTCATGCTCGTGGTGACGGCCTACATCATCGAGCTTCGGCAGGCACCCGTTCTGGCCCCCTCGTACGTGTCCAAGCCGTCGGGTTCGCAGGCTGACAAGCCGAAGCCCTACATCACGGTCGGGATCGCGACGGGGGGCTTCGCCATCCTCGGCAGCGGGCCCGACGTCCCGGCGAACGAGCTGGGCGTGCAGGGCGGGAAGTATCCCTACGCGGAGCTCACACAACTCCTCCGCAAGTACAAGACGGAGTACGTGGTGGCGGAGAACATGGTGCTCACGGCGGATTCCGACGTGCCGTACTCGGTGCTGATCGCGACGATGGACGCGGCACGGACCGACGCGAGCGGGCCGCTGTTCCCCGGCGTGACACTGGGCCTGGTGGTGCAATGAGCAGCCCGGCCGAGAACGTCGAGCCAGTGCCGAACCTGGACGACGAGCTCCTCTACTCGCGGCGGAAGCGGAAGCACGACGACGGCATGGTCGCGGGGCTCAACCTCACGGCGATGATGGACATCTTCACCATCCTCCTCGTGTACCTGATCAAGGTCTACGCGGATGCGCCGGAGAGCATCACGCTCAACGACGATCTGCGTCCGCCGACCAGCACGGCGCCCGAGAACATCATCCCGTCGGTGAGCATCCTCATCTCGAAGACCTCCATCCTGGTCGACCAGAAGCTCGCGCTTCGGGTCAAGGAAGGGGGAGCGATCGACACCGAGGATCCGAGCAACGCCTACGCGCCGCTCGCGAAGGCCCTGACGGCCCGCGTGTCCGACATCAAGTACATCGCGGACAACGGCGGCAGTGCGTTCGACGGCAACGTGATGATCATCGCCGATCAGGACACCCCGTACGATCTCATCTCCAACGTGCTCTACCACGCGGGAAAGGCCGAGTTCACGACCTATCGCCTCGTCGTGCAGAAGGGCGGAACCGCTTCTACGCCTTGACGCAGGGCGTGATCCGACGGCACAGTAGGTCACCGGCACGAGAGCGGTAGATCAGAGAACCGGTGTACTCCAAGGAGACGTATTCATGTCGTTGTTCGCACTGGTTCTGCTGGTCGGTTGTGGGGATGCCTTCAATCCGAACGAGATTGGCAAGGACGACGCGATCCTCGAGGAGGACGTCGACGAGGACCCCCCGATCATCGTGCACACGCCCATCACGGGTACCCAGAACTTCGGGTCCGACGTCGCGATCGAGGCGACCGTGACCGACGGCGAGGAGGGGTCGGGCGTCCTGTTCGTGTACCTGTACTACAAGAACGAGATCGACGGCTCGGCGGACTGGAACAAGGACATCCTCATCGAGTCGAGCGATGACTCCTTCACCGGTCTCATCTCGGGTGACGACCACAGCGGCGGTGGCATCGACTACTACCTCGAGGCCGTGGACAAGGCGCAGAACGGGATCTACTCCCCGAAGGACGGGGAGAACGACCCGCACCACTTCCGGATCGCCGAGTAGGCGTATCGGCGAGCAGGCGTTGCGCGGGGTGGGGCGAGCGCGGGCAGGCGCCGACAGGGCCGCTCCTACCGGGGAGCGCCGTCGGCCTTTCCTTCGCGGAGGAGCCGCCAGGCGAGCGCCAGCGCGGGATCGCGCGGCAGCCGGGACTCCAGCGAGCCCGTGAAGTCGAGCGGCTGGGGCAGCGGATCGGCGGGGAGGCGATCGGCCAGGGCGAGCAGCTCGACGCGCTCGTTCGCCGAGAGGCTCGTGGTTCCGGAGAGCCGCTCGCGCAGGAGCATGGCCGGGCCGGGCGCGCTCGGAGCCGGCGCCCGCACGTCGGGGACCAACCCGCGGCGGTCCTCGATGGGGCGGCCAGAGGGCAGGTAGTACCGTGCGATCGTGAGCTTGAGCGCAGAGCCGTCCTCGTATTCGAAGACGCTCTGGACCGAGCCCTTCCCGTAGCTGGGTTCGCCCACGAGGCGCGCCCGGCCGCGGTCCTGGAGCGCGCCGGCCACGATCTCGGCGGCGCTGGCGCTCTGGCCGTCGATGAGCACGAGCACGGGCCAGTCCCAGTCGCCCCGCGAGGCGGTGGCGTCGTGAACGGCGTCCGGCTGGGCGCCGCGGCCGCGGGTGCTGACGATCCGCCCATCCCGCAGGAACAGATCGGTGGTCGCGACGGCCTCGTCGAGGCGACCGCCGGGGTTGTCGCGCAAATCGAGCACCGCGCCGCGGAGGGGAGCGTCGGCCTCGAGCGCCGCGATCTGGGCGGCGAGGTCCGCCGCGGCCCCCTGGCGGAACTGGCGAATCCGGACGTAGGCCCACCCGGGCGCGAACAGGGCGCTCTGGACCGAGGCCTCGATCAGCCGGGTGCGGAGCACGGCGACGGGGCGCGTCACGCCCTCGCGGTTGACGCCGAGGGTCACGGCCTCGCCCTCCTGGCCGCGGACCTTCGCGAGCGCGTCATCGAGGGGGAGCTCGGCGACGGAGAGCCCGCCCACGGACACGATGCAGTCCCCGGTGGTGATGCCCGCCCGCGCCGCCGGCCCGTTGTCGAGCACGCCGGTGACCCTCAACCCGCAGGAGTCTTGACGAAGGTGGGCGCCGATGCCCACGAATTGGCCATCGGCCTCCTCGCGGAGGCGCCGGAACGCGTCCGGGTCGAGGAACCGGGAGTGGGTGTCGAGGGCGTCGTCCATGCCGTCGAGGGCGCGGTAGACGAGATCCCGCTGGGGGAGGGGCTCGACGTAGCTGTCGTGGATCTGCGTGAGCACGCGCGCGAACACGTCGAGCGTGGCGTAGGGCTGCTCCGCCGCGTGGACCACCCCCGACGCTCGCCCGGCAGCGACGCCTACGAGGAGCGCCACCGTGAGCGGCAACACGCGGGCGGTCAGCGTCTGGAGAGCCACGCGTCCGGATCCTGGGGGGTGTTGTTGTAGCGGAGCTCGAAGTGGAGCTGAGCGTCGGCGTTCTCGGCGAGGCCGGTGTTTCCGACGAGCCCGAGGACGTCCCCCTTCTTCACCGCCTGACCCTGCGCCACGCGAAGCCCGTTGGCGTGGGCGTAGAGCGTGGTGTACGGGCCGTGCTGAAGCATCACCATCTGACCATAGCCTCGCAGGTAGGCCGACCGCGTCACCACCCCGTCGGAGACCGCGCGAAAGGGCGTGCCGAGGGGGGCGGCGTAGTCGATGCCGAGGTTCGTGGCGGATACGCCGCTCGCGGGATCGACGTAGGCGCCGAACCGCCGAACCACGGCGCCGGACACCGGAGGCGGGAGGCGCCCCTGGTCGGCGCGGAACCCAGCGGCATCCCCCGGGGAGGTCGGCGCGGAGGCCTCGACGGCCGCCATCGACTGGGAGAGCGCGATGGCGGCGTCCCCGCGCTCGCGCACCACCCGGGCGGCGAGCTCGGGGCGCTGCTGGATGTCGCGCAACAGCGCGCGTCGGCGGCCACGCTCTGCCTCCAGGGCATCGATCCGCGCCCGCACGTCGGCCTGGACCCCCGCCAGGGTGGCCTTGTCCGCGTCGAGCCGGGCGGCGGTCGCCCGTTGGGTGGCGAGGCTGTCGGTGAACGCGCGGGCGAGGGCCTCGTCGGCGCGCAGCACGTCCAGCAGGTAGTGGACGCGCCGCCGGAGCTCGGGGGGGCTCTCGGCGTCGAAGAGGAGGCGCGCGAAGCCCCGGCGCTTGATCCGGTAGAGCGTGCGCATCCGCGCGGCGGTCCCGACGCGGCGCGCCGCCAGGGTCGCCGCCGCCTCGTCGAGGGCCGCCTGGTGGACGCTCCGCTCCGCCTCGACGGAAGCCGCGCGCGCGTCGAGCGCCTCGACCTGCGCGGAGAGTGCATCCACCTGGAGGTCGATGGCCTCCAGATCGGCGAGCACCTGGGGGCGGTCCTGGCCGAGGAGCACCAGGAGGCCGAGCGCCACGAGGCTCATGGGATGCGCCCGAGGAAGCGGCGGACCGCGCCCCAGGAGGCCCCCACGCCGAGCGCCATGCCCCCGAGGAACATCGCCGCGACACCCCCTACGGGCAGGTACCGGAGGCCTTCTCCGCCGAGGGCGAGCGCGAGGACCGCCTCGAGACGCGAGAGGAGCCCCCGGTGCGCAGCCCACAGGAGCCCGTTGGCGAGGGCGGCGGCCACCGCGCCCTGCAGGGCGCCTTCGAGGAGGAACGGCGCGAGGATGTAGCGATCGGTGGCCCCGACGAGCCGCATGATCTCGAGCTCGTCCCGCCGGGCGTACACCACGAGGTGAATCGTGTTCGCCACGAGGAAGAGGGCGGCGATGCTGATGAACCCGCCGAGGACGACGCCGAGGGCGGTGAGGACCGAGAGGAAGGTGTCCACCCGCGTGACCCACTCCTGGCCGTAGTCCACGTCGTCGAAGGCACCGATCGCGCGGATGGAGGTCACGAACGCGTCCATCGCCTCCGGCGTGGTGTGGCCCGGGCGCAGGCTGATCTCCAGGGAGGCCGGGAGCGCGGCGGCGCCGAGCTCGTCGATGACCGGCGCGAGCTCGGGTGTGCGCTCGGCCATCCAGGCGCGCGCCTCGGCCTCGGAGACGTACCGCACGTCGGCGACCTCGGGACGCGTCGAGAGGGCCTGCATCACCGCGGTGTGCGCCTCGGGGGTGCCGCCGGGGGCGAGGTAGGCGCTTACGTGGACGTCCCGCTCCCAGGAGCCGAGCACGAGCGCCACGTTGGTGGAGACCATCGCGAAGATGCCGAGCAGTACGAGCGCGGCGGTGATGACCCCGGTGCTCACGACCGCCAGGTAGGTGTGTTCGCGCGCGCTCCGGAGCGTGCGCTTCAGCGTGGCCGTCATGCGCGGGCCCGCGCGGCGGTCTGCACCAGCCGACCGCCCTCGAAGCGGATCCGCCGGTGGGGGAACCGGTCCATCAGGCCCACGTCGTGGGTCGCGACCAGCACGGTGGTGCCGCGCAGGTTGATGGCCTGAAGGATCTCCATCACCTCGACGGCCATGGCCCCGTCGAGGTTTCCGGTCGGCTCGTCGGCGAACAGCACCGCGGGATCGTTCACGATGGCGCGGGCGATGGCGACGCGCTGCTTCTCGCCGCCGGAGAGCTCGCCCGCCAGCGAATCCTCGCGCTCCTTGAGCCCGACGATGTTGAGCACCGCCGGGACCCGCCGCCGCACCTGCTCCGCGGGCGCGCCGACCACCTCGAGCGCCAAGGCCACGTTGGCGCCGACGGTGCGGTTCGGCAGCAGCTTGAAGTCCTGGAACACGATCCCCACGTTCCGCCGGAGCTGGGGGAGCCGGGCCTGGGGGAGGGCGGCGACGTCGACGCCACCCACGAGGAGCTTCCCCGAGGTGGGGCGCTCCGCGCCGTAGAGCAGCTTCAACAAGGTGGACTTGCCGGCGCCGGACGGTCCGGTCACGTACACGAAGGCCCCCTTGTCGATCGTCAGCGAGACGTCGTTCAAGGCGTCGTGCTCGCCGTACGACTTCACAACATGGTAGAGCCGGATCACCTTCGTCCCAGGGCCCTACACGTTATCACGCACCCTCGGAGGCGCGGTGCGCGTCGCGATCTACGGGGGCAGCTTCAATCCGCCGCACGTGGGCCACGCGATGGTGGCGTCGTGGATCCGTTGGACCGGGCGGGCCGACGCGGTGTGGCTCCTCCCGGCGTTCCAGCACGCGTTCGACAAGCCGCTTGCGCCCTGGCGGGAGCGTCTGGCGATGGCCCGCGCCCTCGCCCACACCGTGGGGGACGGTTGCAGGGTCGAGCCGATCGAGGAGGAGCTGCCGGTGCCGTCGTACACGGTTCGCACCCTCGAGACGCTGGCGGAGCGCCACCCCGGGCACGAGCTGCAGCTGGTCGTCGGCGCCGACGTGTTGTCGCAGCTCCCGCAGTGGCGTCAGATCGAGCGGCTGCGGGCCCATTTCCCGTTGATCGTAGTCGGTCGTCAGGGCTGGCCGGCGGTGGAGGGGGCGCCATGCTTTCCGGACGTGAGCAGCACGGAGATCCGCGCGCTCGTGGCCAGCGGCGAGCCGTATGCCCACCTGGTCCCGACCTCGGTGCGCACCGTCCTGGAGGCCCATCGGCTCTACGGCTTCGGGGGATAGCCCCTCGCCCCGTTTCCCGGGCCGATCGCGCCGTCAGTCCGCGCCAATCGCGAACTCCTCCCACCCGCCCGAGCCGTCCTCGCTCAGGTCCGCCGCGACGAAGCTGCGCAGGCCCGGGTTGGGCCGATCGAGCAGGCGGAGGAGCAGGCGCGTGCCGTGGGGCGCGTCCTGGAAGTCGAGCCAGCGGAGCGCCACCGGGACCTTCACGCCGCCGGGATGGACCTGTCCGAAGCGGAGGCGCAACCCGATGGCGGAGATGAGCTCCCGCCGCCCGTCCAGCGAGGCCGGCATGCGCCAGGCGGAGTCGATCCGCACCATCTCGTCGCCCAGGAGGGAGATGTTGAGGGTCTCGTCGAGGAACCCCCGCACAGCCCGCGCCGCCGCGCGGTTCAGCAACGTGTAGTCGACTCCGACGGGCCGCAGCGTACGCGCATGCGTACCGGCGGGGTCCAGCAGGCGGTCCCACCACGTGATCCGGTAGTCGGGGTGATAGATGCGCACGTCTCCAATCCTACCCCCGGAATGGCCGCCCGTGGACCTCCTGCTCTTCGATATCGACGGAACCCTCCTCCGTACCCGGGGCGCGGGCCGCGAGGCGCTGGACGAGGCCTTCCGCCGCGTGATGGGGTGGTCCGACGCGATGGCCGGCATCTCGCTCGCCGGGGCCACGGACGGCGGCATCGTCCGCGACGTGGCGGCCCGCTTCGGCGTCGCGTGGGACGGCGTGTCCGTGCCCCCCTTCGACCTGGATGCCGTCCGGACGGCCTACCTCGCGGCCCTGACCGAGCGCCTGACCGAGCCTGGTCGCGTGATGCTCTGCCCCGGCGTGCGCACGCTGCTCGACGGGCTGGCCGGGCGTGCCCATCTCGCGCTCCTCACGGGAAACTGGCGCGTGGGCGCCGCGCTCAAGCTCGGCGCGGTCGGCATCGCCGACGGGTGGATCGACGGCGCGTTCGGGGATGATCACGCGGATCGGAACCGGCTCGTCCCCATCGCGCGCGCCCGGGCGGACGCCGCGGGGATCCGCTACCGCCGCATCATCGTCATCGGGGACACCCCCGCCGATGTCGCCTGTGCGCGCGCGGGTGGGGCGCTCGCCGTCGCGGTGGAGACGGGGTTCGCGACCTCCGAGCAGCTCGCTGCCGCGCGGCCCGATCTGCTCATCCCCGATTTGGAGCGCGGCGAGCCATGGCTGCACGCGCTGCTGGGCTAGGGATCAAAGGGCGGGCACGAAGAGGGAGACCCCGTTCTGCGCCGAGCCGTCCGCGCTGAGGCCGCCCACGATCAACACGCCGTAATCGGGATCGTAGGTGACCTGCGCCTGCTGGGAGCGCCCGACGAGACCGCCGGCGTCGTCCGAGGCGTCGCAGTCGTCGACCGACGTGAAGGTGCCGCTGGTGGGATCGTAGATCTCGAGGCAGCTCACCGCGTTCGCGGCGGGGTCCACGAGGTTGTAGCTCTCGGCGCCGCCGACGATGAGCACGCGTCCGTCGGCGAGGAGGACCATCCGGTGCCCCACCCGGGCGATCCGCATCGACGCCGCCAGGGAGCCCCACTGCTCGGTGGTGGGGTTGTAGAGCCACGCCGAGGCGACGGCGTCGACGTCGGTGGAGGTGTTCGTGCCGCCGCCGGTAGTGGTGGCGCCGCCCGTCACGAGCACGCGTCCGTCGGCAAGGGTCACGGCCGCGGCTCCCGCCAGGCCCGACGGAAGGCGCTCGAATTCATCGACGCCGGAGCCGTCGAGCCGCACCCGCAGGCAGGTGTCGGCGCTATCCCAGCCCGTGCCGTCGATGTTCGCGCCGCCGCACAACAAGGTGCCGTCGGCGCCGAGATCCGCGGCAATCGCGTCGATCTGGCCGAGGCCCGAGCCGTCGAAGGACTCGCTGAAGCGCCCGCTGACACGATCGTAGAACTCGATGAGGTTGGGGAGCTCAGTGCCCTCGTTGTCGGACGCGCCGAAGCCGCCCCAGATCACCACCCCGCCGAGGAGGTTCTCGAGGGCGAGGTGACGGACGCGCGGGGTGGCGAGGGCCTGCGCGGTGGGGAGATCCTCCCAGGTGTCGGTGGCGGGGTCGTACAACGAGGCGGCCTTGGTGGCCTCCCCGCCGAACCGCAGCGGGTCGGACGAGGCGCCGCCGGTCACGAGCACCTTGCCCTGATCGTCCCCCGCGGCGGTGAGCACCGTGCAGGTCGCGCCCATTCGGGCGGTGGCGGACGCCCCGTCGGCGTCCTCGTAGGGGGGGAGGGTGCCGATCGACTGGAAGGAGAGCCCCTCGTCGGGCGGGGCCAGCGTGAGGACGTAGGCGACGTCCTGCCCCTTCGAGGGTTCGCCCGTGCGGCTGTTGCCTGCACCACCGGCCAACCAGAAGCGCCCGCCGCCGAGGGGAGCCAGCAGCGGGAGGTGGACGCCCTCCGTGAGGGCGCCGAGCCACGCGGTGGTCTCCGTGGCGGCGACGAAGACGGTGGCCTCGACGTCACCGGTCGAGGCGGTCAGCGGCTCGGTGAGCCCGCGGAGCACGAGATCCCCGTCCCGGTAGCCCTCGACGGCGATGCGGGTGTCGAGGAGCTCGGGGAGGCCGGTCACCTCGGGGGTGCCGCCGGAGGTCGGCGCGTCCATCGGAACGCGCACGGGATCGCCCTCGGCGGGGGTGAGCACGAGATCGATCCGATCGAGGCCTTCCAGGGGGCTCTGGGGAGAGGCCACCACCGGGGTGAGGTGCAGCGTGTAGTCGGCGCCGCCGCCTCCGGTGCAGCCCGTCAACCAGCTCGAAGCGATCAAAAGCATGGCGTAAGCGTACCACCATGCGCGCTTGCTCCGCTCGCCCCCGGAGGGCACGTTGCATGCATGCACGCGAGCGCCCTGCTTTACCCGGTTCCTCATGCCTTCACCGGGGTCGCCGACGGGGATCACCGCCCCGGTGCCGACGGCGAAGCCGCGGCGCGTCTGCTCGCCGTGCTCGGCGCGGAAGGGCCGATCCGGGTCGTGTCGCAGGTGCATGGGGCACGCGTCGTGGTGGCGGACGAGGCAGGTCCGCCGACGGAGGCCGACGCAATCGTGTCCACGACCCCCGGCGTCGTCGTGGCGGTCCGCGTGGCGGACTGCGTCCCGATCCTGTTGGCGGCCCCCGGCGCGGTCGCGGCGGTCCACGCCGGCTGGCGCGGCACCGTGGCCGACATCGCCCGCGCGGCCCTCCACGCCGTCTGCGCGGCGTCCGCCTGCACGCCCGGCGAGGTCCGGGCCGCCATCGGGCCGAGCATCTGCGGCGCCTGCTACGAGGTCGGGGAGGAGGTGCTCGAGGCCGTCGCGCGCGTGGCGCCGGGAGGCGCGTGGCGGGTCGGCCCGCGCAACGTGGACCTCGGGGAGGCCAACGCCGCCATCCTCCGTGCCGAGGGGGTCGCGGTCGACCGGTTGCCGCTCTGCACGCGCTGTGGCGAGGGGTTCTGGTCCTACCGTCGCGACGGCGCGGCCGGCGGGCGCCAGGTGGGGGCGATCCGCCTGTGATCCTCCTCCTCGCCCTCCTCGGCTGCGCCGACGACCCCGCGTTGGCACCCTTCTCCGCCTCCCTCGCCGCCTGGTCGGAGGGGCGCGAGGCGCTCGACGCGGGCCGGCCGGCCGACGCCGTCACCGCGTTCGCCGAGGCGCGCACCCACGATCCGGGCAGCGTCGCCCTCCGCCTCTGGGAGGCCAAGGCCCTCGCGGCCGCCGGTCGCCTCGACGACGCCGACGCGCGCCTCTCCGAACTCGTCCACGCGGATCCCTCCGTCGGCATCGCCTGGTACAACCGCGCCGCCTACCGCGCCCGCGCCGGGCGCCTCGACGAGTCCGCCGCGGATCTCTCCCGCGCGCTCTCCCTCGGTGCGCGCTCCGCGCTCGAAGCGGCCGACGATCCCGACTTCGCGGCCGCCCGCGCCCACCCCGCCTTCGCGGGCATCCTCCCCGCGCAGCCGCTGGAGGCGACGATCCGGGGCCCCGAGGGCGCCGTGTTCGTCGGGAGCCGCTACACGCTCGAGTTCACCGTCTCGGCGCTGCCGTCGGCCGCGATCACGATCGAGCGGCAGGGCGCCGATCCCGGCTGCCTCCGCCTCCAACGCATCGTGCAGGACGACCACGAGGAGGCCGGTCGCGCCACCCGCCGCCTCTCGGTGGATCTGCGCGCCGAGGGGCCGTGCAACGCCCTCCTGGGCCCCTTCGTCGTGGCCGCGGGCTCGGCCCGGGTCACCCTTGACGCCGTGCCCGTCGTCGTCGAGGCGCCGCCGGGCGCCCCCGCCGCCTCGGGCGTGCCCCCCCTCGCCACCACCATCCCGGTTCCGAGCACGCTCGCCCCGCCCGACGCCGGGTTCTCCGCGCGACGGGGGCCCGAGGGGGTGCTCGCGATGGGCCGCCCCGACCGGGTCATCCTGGGGGAGGGGAGGGGCGCCGACATCCAGCTCGAGTGGCGGGTGGACGGCCAGACCCGCGCCAACGGCGGTTGGTGGCGGGTCGAGGGGCCGCTCGCGCTCACGGCCGACGGCTGGAGCGAGACCGTCCCGTAACGTCGGGACCTCGCGGGCCAAAAACGAAGCGGGCGCCCCCGGAGGGACGCCCGCCGCATCGATCGACCCCGCGCTACTCCGCGCAGCTGTCCGAGCAGTCGAGGTGCGCCCCGAGGGCGTTGTCCGTCAGGTCGTTCGCCGCGCAGGTCGAGAGCGTGACGGACTCGCACGTCATGCCGTAGGCGTCGTTGCCGGTGAACGTGTTCCCTTCGACGTCGGCCGTCACGTTCGCCAGCGTGAGACCGCTCGCGGCCGCCGACGTGCCCGAGACCCCGTCGAGGGACACCGTGCCGCCGTCGAACGCGTAGGCCGCGCTACCCGCGTCGGTCACGGTGGTGCCGGTGAGCGCGGCCGCGGTGTTCCCGTCGGCGATGACGTAGGTGCTGGACCCGTAGGCGTAGTAGCTGTAGCTGTCGGTGCTCGCGACGCCGCCGCCCGCGGGCGACGTGAGCGTCGTGTCCGCGATCGTGAGCGAGGTGAGCCCCTGGGCCTGCACGCCGTCCCCCGAGGCGCCGGACACCGCGAGGCCCGCGATCGTGGCGCTGCCGCCCTGGAGCGCCAGCCCGTCATCCGATGCCGCGCCGATGGTGAGGCCGTCGATCGTGACCGCGGTGGCGCCGTCGAGATCGACGTAGTGGGCGCCGAGGTAGGTGCCGTCGTCCGCGTACTCGTAGACGTAGTCGTAGCTGCGCGAGACGGTGCGCACGCCGTCCCCCACGACCGAGCCGAACGAGACGTCGGTGAGGTCGAGCGCGCCGATGGCGGTCGCGGCGACGCCGTCCCCCCCCGCCGTACCGACGTGGACGTTGGAGAGGGCGACCGCGCCGTACCCCGTCTGGCTGTAGTTGTAGACGGCGACGCCGGACGAACCGGTGCTGTCGACGGTGAGGCCGTCGATCTCCACGTCGGGATCGGTGCCGTACCAGTAGCCGTACACGGCGTACGAGCCGACGCTCCCGACGGTGAGCCCCGCGATGTCGAAGGAGGCGTCGTAGGCGTAGATCAGCGTGTCGTCGACGCTCGTGACGGTCACGTCGCGGATCGACATCGCCGCCGGCTCCTCGGTGACCGTGCTGCCGGCCTCGTAGAAATAGCCGTACGCGTAGAACACGCTCGCCGAGCTCGAGTAGGAGTACTCGGAGTCCAGCACGTCGTCGTAGTAGGTGCTGACCGTGATGAGGTCGGACGCGCGGGTGGTGCCGATCTGCACGTTCTCGACGTCGACGTCGGAGGAGTTGGCGTTCACCACCGGGCCCACCACGTCGTCCGCGGTGTTGTCGGCGAAGCGGGCGGTGTCGAGCAGGTCGCTCGCGAGGAAGAGCGCGCCCTCGTAGTCGGTCCACGCGTTCCCGGTGATCGCGACGTTCGACGAGAGGTAGACCGACACGCTCGTGTCGCCGCCGGAGAACGTGTTGTTGGTGACGGACACGGAGCCGGACGTGTAGGCGAACACGTCGTTGCCCTGGCCGGTGCTGTACTCGGACCGGTAGATGTAGTCGCCGTAGTCGTACTCGTAGGAGTCACCGGAGCTGTTCGCGGTGAACGTGTTGCCGTCGAGGACGAGCACGCCCTCCTGCTCGTAGACGCCGCCGTTGGCGGAGCCGTTCGTGAACGTCGAGCCCGTGACGGTCCCGACGGACTGGTAGTTGGCGAAGCCCCAGCACTCGTTGCCGTCGAAGGTCGAGCCGCTCACCGTGGCGTCCCCCACGAGCGAGGTGAAGCCCCACCCCATGTTGTCCTTCACGAGGAGGCCGTCGACCGCGAGGCTCGAGTACACACCGAGCATCGCCACCGAACGGTCGACGTAGCCGCAGATCTCGGAGGGCAGGAGCTCCGGCTCGCGGAGGTTCGTGACGGCGAGCCCGGAGACCGTGCCCTCGGCCGAGTAGAAGTAGGCGCCCCAGCGGCCGACGTCGTCGATGGTTCCACCGGTGACGGTGACCGCGGCGAGGTCCGCCTCGTTGGGGGTCAGGTACCAGCCGTAGTTGTTCCAGCCGGACACGTCGACGTCGGTGAGCGACACCACGTCGGCCGCCACCAGCATGCCCCCGCACCAGGGCCCGTACTTCGAGCCCCACTCCTCGTAGAGGTAGCTGCAGGAGTCCTCGGAGCTCGCCGTGACGCTGGAGGCGGACATGGAGAAGCTCGGCCCCGTCGCGTAGATCCCCTGGAGGATCGAGCCGCTGATGGCGACGCCGGAGAGGTCGATGGTGGAGCTGAGGGCGTAGACGGCGAGGTAGGCGGCGTCCTGGATCGTCGAGTCCACCACCGTGACCGTGGCGCTGTCGGCGTAGATGCCCATGCCGTCCGCGCCCGCGATGGTGCTGCCGGTCATCGTGAGCGTTGCGCGGTCGACCTGCACGGCGAAGCCGTCGCTCACATCCTCCGAGAGCATGACCGTGCCGGTGATCGTGGTGTTCGTCACGTCCACCACGGCCTGGTCCGAGATGTCGATGCCGTAGCCGCCCGGGTACTCGATCGAGCTGTCGGCGATCGTCACGTCGCCACCGGCCACCTGCACGGCGCCGGCCGCGGCCTCGATCACCGTGAGCCCGGTGATGACGGCGGTGGCGTCCTGCGACGCGACGCCCCAGCTGCCCGCGGCCGCGACGGTGATCTGGTTGAGGACCGAGTCGGAGCCGCTCTTGAGGCTGATGCCCGTGCGCGCGGACTCGATGACGAGGTTCTCGAGGACGACGCCCGTGCCCGTGACGCTCAGCGGCACGTCCGTGCCGGGGCCGAGGAGCCGGGTGCCGTCCACCGACGCGCCGCGGATGGTGACGGCCTTGTCGACGATGATGGCCTGCGTGTAGTCCCCGTCGCACAGCTCGATGATGCCGCCCTCGGGCGCGACCGTGACCGCGTCGGCGAGGTTCGCGTAGCCGCCGCCGCCGTCGACGGTGATGCAGCCTTCGTCGTAGTGGACGTCGGTGTCCGCGGTGTCACCGGTGTCCTCTCCCTCTGGATCGTCCTTCCCGGGGGCGCCGGTGCAGCCGATCAAGAGCACGAGGAACAGGAGGGGGCTACGCATGACGGTCTCCAACGACACGGCACGGTACCGCCAGCGCGCCCGAACCACAAGCGTGCCCGCGTGCTACATGGGCGCCCCGTAGGGGAGGTGCGCGTGGACACCGAACGCCGTCAGTTGCTCGAGCGCCTGGAGCGCATGAACAAGCTCGCCGAAGAGGGCGGGGGAACAGAGGCCGTCGCCCGGCAGCACGCGCGTGGGAAGCTCACCGCGCGGGAGCGAATCGACTGCCTGCTCGACCCCGGCACGTTCCGCGAACTGGACAAATTCGTGGTGCACCGCTGCATCGACTTCGGGATGGACCAGGTCCGCATCCCGGGGGATGGCGTCGTCACCGGCTACGGCCGCGTCGAGGGCCGCCTCGTCTACGTGTTCGCGCAGGACTTCACGGTCTTCGGCGGGTCGCTCTCGGGCGCCTACGCACGAAAGATCTGCAAGGTCATGGACCTCGCGATGAAGAACGGCGCGCCGGTGATCGGCCTCAACGACTCCGGCGGCGCGCGGATCCAGGAGGGGGTGGAGAGCCTCGGCGGCTACGCCGACATCTTCCTCCGCAACACGCTGGCGTCGGGCGTGATCCCCCAGCTCTCCACGATCCTCGGGCCCTGCGCCGGCGGCGCGGTCTACAGCCCGGCGATCACCGACTTCATCGTCATGACGCGCACCACGAGCTTCATGTTCGTGACCGGGCCGGACGTGATCAAGGCGGTCACCCACGAAGAGGTCACCCAGGAGCGGCTCGGCGGCGCCGACACGCACACCCAGGTGAGCGGCGTCGCGCACTTCGCCGCCCCCGACGAGGCCGGCGCCATCGCCGTCACCCGCGAGCTCCTCACGTACATCCCCCAGAACAACCTGGAGGAGGCGCCGCGGAAGGCCACGGACGATCCACCCGACCGCGTGATCCCCGCGCTCGACGAGCTGGTCCCTACCAACCCGAACAAGCCCTACGACATCAAGGACCTCATCCACGCCGTGGCGGACGACGGGGGCTTCCTCGAAGTGCAGCCCGAGTACGCCGCGAACGTGGTGGTGGGCTTCTGCCGCCTCGGCGGCCGGAGCGTGGGGGTCGTGGCGAACCAGCCCGCGGTGCTCGCCGGCGTGCTCGACGTGAACGCGTCCATCAAGGCGGCGCGCTTCGTCCGGTTCTGCGACGCCTTCAACATCCCCCTCTGGGTCATCGAGGACGTGCCCGGCTTCCTCCCGGGCACCACCCAGGAGTTCGGCGGCATCATCAAGCACGGCGCCAAGCTCCTCTACGCGTTCGCCGAGGCGACCGTGCCGAAGGTGACGCTCATCACCCGCAAGGCCTACGGCGGCGCGTACTGCGTGATGAACAGCAAGCACCTGCGCGCGGATCTGAACCTCGCGTGGCCCACCGCGGAGATCGCGGTCATGGGCGCGGACGGCGCGGTGAACATCATCCACCGTCGCGAGATCGCCGACGCGACGGACCCCGTCGCCAAGAAGGCGGAGCTCGTCGCGACCTACAAGGAGCGCTTCGCCAACCCCTACCGAGCGGCCGAGCTCGGCTTCGTCGACGAGATCCTCGTGCCGCGCGAGACCCGCGCGCGCCTCGTCGAGGCGTTCGACGCGCTCGAGAACAAGCGCGACTCGAATCCGCCCCGGAAACACGGGAACATCCCTCTCTAGTCGTCCGGGTGGGGGAGGGGAGCGCGCTCACGGCGCCCACCGAGCCCACACAACACAGCCCGAAGGGCACACGGCGCTTGACGCCGACGTGCCGAGGCCATAAAGGCCCGGGCTCGCAAGCCCAGGAAGATTGAATGGTCCGCATTCGCCTTACCCGTCTCGGCGCCAAGAAGAAGCCCTTCTACCGCGTCGTCGTCTCCGACTCCCGCTCGCCTCGTGATGGCCGCTCCATCGAGTCCATCGGGCACTACAACCCGATGACCGAGCCCCCCGTGGTCAGCATCGACCTCGCGCGCGCCGACTACTGGCTCTCGAAGGGCGCCCAGCCCTCGGAGACGGTGGGCAGCCTGCTCAAGAAGGCCCGCGCGGCCGCGCCCCCGGTCGAGAGCCAGGCGTGAAGGCCGTCGTCGACCATCTCGTCCGCGGCCTCGTCGGCAACCCCGACGCGGTGCGGCTGAATACGGTCGAAGGCGAGGCCTCCGTGCTCATCGAGCTGTCGGTCGCTCCCGAGGACGTGGCCCGCATCAAGGGCCCGGACGGCGACACCTTGCGGGCCATCCGCACGGTGCTGTCGGCCGCCGCGGGTCGTCGCAAGGCGGTCCTCGAGCTGTTGGCGCCCAACGCCGCCAGCGGCGAAGAGTAGCGCCCCCTGGACGAGGTCGTGCTCGGTGAGGTCAATGGCGTCTTCGGCGTCCATGGCGAGGTGCGGCTGATGCTGCACCATCGCGAGGGCGAGACCCTGTTCACCCCCCGCGTCGTCACCCTCGTGTCCCCCTCGGGGGAACGGCGAGAGGTGCGTCTCGTCGCCCGACCCGGCGCCGGGAAGCGCGTGCTGGGGAAGATCGAGGGGATCACCACCCCCGAGGCTGCCGCCGGGCTCATGGGCTGGGCGATCGTGGTCGATCGCGCCGTGCTCGCCCCGCCCGCCGAGGGGGAGTTCTACATCCACGATCTCATGGACCTGCCCGTCTACGACGACACCGGTGCCGCCGTCGGCACCCTGGTGGACGTGGTGACCGGCCAGGAGCACGACATCTGGGTGGTCCAGACCGACGCGGGCGAGGGCTTCGTGGTGGCCTCCCCGGACAACATCCGATCGGTCGATGTCGCGGCCCGTCGGGTGGTGATCGCCGCCGGGGCCCTGAGCCTCGGCGAATGATGTTCGGGCTGGGGTCGTGATGCGCTTCGACGTGCTGACGCTCTTCCCCGAAATGGTGGAAGGGCCGCTCGGTCACTCGATCATCGGCCGCGCCCGCGAGGCCGGGCACCTCGAGCTCGGGGTGCACGACATCCGCGCGCACGGCCTCGGCCGTCACCGCACCGTCGACGACGCCCCGTTCGGCGGTGGCAGCGGCATGGTGATGCGGGTGGACGTGCTCGATCCGGCCATCGCCGCGGTGCGGCGGCCCGACAGCCACGTCGTGCTCTTCGAGCCCTCGGGCGCCCGCTTCGATCAGGCGATGGCGGAGCGCTTCTCGAAGCTCCCGCACCTCGTCCTCGTGTGCGGACACTACGAGGGGGTGGACGCCCGCGTGCGCGAGCACCTCGTCGACGAGACCGTCTCCATCGGGGACTACGTGCTCACCGGCGGGGAGTACGCCGCGCTCGTGGTGGTGGACGCCACCGCGCGCCTTCTCCCCGGCGTGCTCGGAAACGCCTCGAGCGCCTCCGACGAGTCGTTCACGTCCGGCGAGCTCGAGTACCCCCACTACACCCGCCCACGCGACCACCGGGGCTGGCTCGTGCCGGACGTGCTCCTCTCCGGGAACCACGGCCGCGTCGAGGCCTGGCGTCGGGAGCAGGCGCGCGCCCGCACGGCCGAGCTGCGACCCGACCTCGCGCTGTCCGATCGAAAGCGGAACGAGCGCTGATCCGCCCGCTTCCGTGTGGCCCCGCGGGTATTGCCGCGCGACGCCAACCGCTTGACGCGATGCCTGCGTCGGGCTAAGTGGCGCCGCGAACCCGTTCACTGCCACCAGGCGGGATGGGGTGCCCACCTCTCCATGTCGGAGAGCCGGAGCGCCCCAGGCCATGCCCACCCGGCAGCGGTGACGTACTCCAGGAGAAATCGACATGGCCATGACCGACGAGCGCAAGGCGGAGATCATCTCGACCTTCCGCATCAACGAGGTGGACGCGGGCTCCCCCGAAGTCCAGATCGCGCTGCTCACCGAGCGCATCAACTACCTCCAGCCCCACTTCAAGGACCACTCGAAGGACCACCACTCCCGTCGTGGCCTCCTCAAGATGGTCGGCCAGCGTCGCCGCCTCCTCCGGTACCTGAAAGGCATCGACCGGACGCGCTACGACTCGGTCGTGAGCCGCCTCGGGCTCCGCGCCAAGTAGGGGAAACGGCAGCTTCGGCTGCCGTTCGTTCTTTTCGCCACAACTTTCGTTCTTCCCCCTCCGAAGGGGTTCCTCCGCTCCGCAGACCTCCGCGGGCTGAGCGCGGCCACGCCATCATGTGAATGGCGGGGGCTCGAGCTCATTCCGGGCAGGTCTACGGCGCCTGTGGACCGAGGGAACCTTCACGGTGGGGACAACCGCGCGCACGGACCCGATCCGGCGCGTGCCCGCCCGGGTCTGGATCGCCAGCTCGGGCCTTCCCACGAGGTTCCTACATGGACATCCATTCCGTTTCCGTCGAGATCGGCGGCCGCACCATCACCATCGAGACCGGCAAGTACGCCAAGCAGGCGCACGGCGCGGTCACCATCCGCCAGGGCGACTCCATCGTCCTCTGCACGGCCACGGCCGGCACGGCGCCCACCCGCTTCGACTTCATGCCGCTCACCTGCGAGTACATGGATCGCACCGGCGCGTACGGCAAGATCCCCGGCGGCTTCTTCAAGCGCGAGGGCCGTGCCAACGAGCGCGAGACCCTCGTGAGCCGCGTCATCGATCGCCCGATCCGCCCGCTCTTCCCGAAGACCTGGCGCTACGAGACCCAGGTCATCGCGACCGTGGTCTCCTTCGACCCCGCCAACGAGACCGACGTGCTCTCGGTCTGCGGCGCGTCCGCGGCGCTCCACGTCTCCGACATCCCCGCCAAGCAGTCCTGCGCCGCCGTGCGCGTCAGCCGCGTCGAGGGGGCCTTCGTGGTCAACCCGACCCGCGAGCAGATCGACGCCGCGGACATGAGCCTCGTCGTCGCCGGCACCGCCGAGTCGGTGTGCATGGTCGAGGGCGGCGGCAAGGAGGTCTCCGAGGCCGCGATGATGGACGCGCTCGATCTCGCCCAGGTCGAGATCAAGAAGATCTGCGCCGCGATCGACGAGCTCCGCGCCAAGACCGGCAACAAGGCCAAGCGCGAGGCCCCCGCGGTCGCCGCGATCGACGCCGCGTTGGCCGAGAAGGTCAAGGCCGTGTCCGTGCCGGCCGTCCAGGCCGCGCTCGAGATCGCCGGCAAGCACGAGCGCCGCGATGCCTTCAAGGCCGCCAAGGTCGCCGGTGTCGCCGCCGCCACCGCCGGCATCGACGACGAGACCGCGGCCGCCGCGGTGGGCGCCCAGGCCTCCGATGTCGTCGACAAGATCGTCAAGACCGAGATGCGCAAGCGCGTCATCGAGAAGGGCATCCGCATCGACGGCCGCGCCACCGACGAGATCCGCCCCATCTGGTGCGAGGTCGGCGTCTCGCCCCGCGCGCACGGCTCGGCGATCTTCACCCGCGGCGAGACCCAGGCCCTCGTGGTCGTGGCCCTCGGCACGGAGGACGACGCCCAGCGCATCGACTCGGCCGGATCGGTCGGCAGCTTCCGCCGCTGGATGCTCACCTACAACTTCCCGCCGTTCTGCACCGGCGAGGCCTACCCGATGCGCGGCCCCAAGCGCCGCGAGATCGGCCACGGCGCGCTCGCGCACCGCGCGGTCCAGTACGTCATGCCCGCCCAGGAGGCGTTCCCCTACGTCATCCGGTCGACCTGCGACGTGCTCGAGTCCAACGGATCCTCCTCGATGGCCTCGGTGTGCGGCAGCACGCTCGCCTTGATGGACGCCGGCGTGCCGATCAAGGCGCCGGTGGCCGGCATCGCGATGGGCCTCGTGAAGGAAGGCGACGAGTTCGCGGTCCTCTCCGACATCCTCGGTGACGAGGATCACCTCGGTGACATGGACTTCAAGGTGACCGGCACCACCACCGGCATCACCGCGTTCCAGATGGACACGAAGATCTCGGGCGTGCCCCGTGAGGTCATGTCCCGCGCGCTCGCCCAGGCGCGCGAGGGCCGGCTCCACATCCTCGCCGAGATGGCGAAGGCGCTCCCGGCCACCCGCCCCGAGCTCTCCATCTACGCGCCCCGGATCACGACGATCCACATCAAGTCCGACAAGATCCGCGAGCTCATCGGCCCGGGCGGCAAGGTCATCCGCGGCCTGCAGGACAAGACCGGCTGCCGCATCACGGTGGACGACTCCGGCAAGGTCGACGTGGCCTCGACCGACCAGGTCATGGCCGCCAAGTGCATCGCGATGATCCGCGAGATCACCGCCGAGGCCGAGATCGGCAAGCTCTACGTGGGCGTGGTCAAGCGCGTGACGGACTTCGGCGCCTTCGTCGAGATCTTCCCCGGCACGGACGGCCTGGTGCACATCAGCCACCTCGCCAAGGAGCGCGTCAACAAGGTCACCGACGTCGTGAACGAGGGGGACGAGGTGCTCGTCCGCGTCATCGACATCGACAAGGCCGGCAAGATCCGCCTCTCCCGCAAGGAAGCCCTCGAGGACACCTAGTCCTCTCCGGGCCTCCGAGACCGCTTGGAGCCTGAATGCTGGTGATCGACGTGAAGGTCCTCCCGAACGGGGAGGGCCTCCCGCTGCCCGCGCGAGCCACCCCCGGCTCCGCGGGCTTCGATCTACGTGCCGCGGAGGATCTCACCATCCCCTCCGGCGAGTGGCGGGTCGTCCCCACGGGCCTCGCCCTGGCCGTCCCCGACGGGTGGGAGGGCCAAGTGCGGCCCCGCTCCGGCCTCGCCGCGAAGCACGGCGTCACCGTGCTCAACGCCCCCGGGACCATCGACGCCGACTACCGCGGCGAGATCAAGGTCCCGCTCGTCAACCACGGGCCGACGCCGTTCGTGGTGACCCGAGGCGAGCGCATCGCGCAGATCCTGTTCGCGCCGGTGCCGGTGGTGGAGCTGCGCGTGGTCGACAGGCTCTCCGAGGCGCACCGCGGCGACCGCGGGTTCGGGAGCACCGGGCGGTCCTGACCCGGGCGCCCCTGACTCGGACGCAGAGCGCTCAGCGGATCGTGCGCTCGGCGCCGCGCGCGTGCTCGACGATGGCGTCCACCACCTCGGGCCACACCGCCGGCGGGAGCGAGTGCCCCATCCCCGGCACGATGCGCAGCGTGGCGCCGGGGACGGCGCGCGCGGTGGCGATCCCCGCGGACACGGGGATGAGCGGATCCGCGGCGCCGTGGAGGACGAGCGTGGGGGTGCGGACCTTCGCGAGGGCCGCCGTGCGGTTGCCGGACGCGAGGATGGCCGCGAGCTGGCGCGGGAAGCCGGCGGGGTGCCACGAGCGTGCGACCGCCTCGGCGGCGCGCGCGCGGATCTCGACCTCGGGGAAGGGGAGGACGGGGCCGTTGAGCACCCGGAGGACCTCCACGAGGAACGCGGCGCCTTCCTCGCGGCTCTTCGGTCGCGATCCGAGCAGCGTCGAGAGCGCCCGCGGCTGGCCGATCCAGTGGCGGCGACCGCCCGGCGTCGACATGATCGACGTGAGCGACGCCACCCGGTCGGGCGTGTCGATGGCGAGGTGCTGCGCGATCATCCCGCCCATGGACACGCCGACGACGTGCGCCCGCTCGAGCGCGAGGGCGTCGAGGAGGCCCACGATGTCGCCCGCCATGTCGGACAACGTGTAGGGTGCCTGCACGGGGAGGCCGACGGCCGCCCGCGCGATCAGGCGGGGGATGTCGGGGATGCCGACGTCACCGAGCTTCGAGGAGAGCCCGATGTCGCGGTTGTCGAAGCGGATGACGCGGAACCCGCGGGCGGCGAGCAGCTCGCAGAACGCCACGTCCCAGAAGATCATCTGGGAGGCGATGCCCATGACGAGCACGATCGGCGCGCCCTCGCCGAAGCTGTCGTACTCGAGCTCCAGCCCGTTCGCGCGCGCCCTCGGCACCCGTCTACGCCGCGGGGCCCGGGTTCGTGAGCGTGATCGGCTTGCCGAGCCGCTTCGTGAACAGCTCGGAGAGCACCTGCTCCAGCGGGGTGTTCGTGTCGCGCTCGAACCAGGCGCCGCCCTCGTAGCGGAAGTGCCACGCCTTCGAGAAGGCCGAGAGCCAGAGCTCGCGCACGGGCACCTGCTGGGAGAGCACGAAGACCCCGCCGGTCTCGAAGTCGACCTGGAACACGCCGTCTGTGAGCTTGGGGTCGAGGTCGTCGGAGTCGACGACGTCGACCTGGGCGGCGATGTTCTTCAACGCGGTCGCGACGATCTGGCGGAAGCGATGCTCTTCGATCTGCATGGTGTCGCCACTAACCGTGACCGGTTAGACGCGCGCCATGCTCGAAACCCTCTCTCGCGGATTCCGTAACGCCCGCCTCAAGCTGCAGGGCAAGGCCGAGCTCTCGGAGGAGAGCGTCTCCGACGCGCTGCGCGACGTTCGCGTGTCGCTCATCGAAGCCGACGTCGAGCTCGACGTCGTCAAGGCCTTCCTCCAGCGCGTGAAGGAGCGGACCCTCGGCAAGGTCGTCCAGATCAAGGCGCCGAAGGGCTTCCAGGTGGGGCCCGCCGACTACTTCATCAAGGCCTGCTACGACGAGCTCGAGGAGCTCATGGGCGGCTCCGCCGGGGAGGGCAAGCTCGTCCTCGACGGCAAGCCCACCGTCATCATGATGGTCGGCCTCCAGGGCTCCGGCAAGACCACCACCGCCGGAAAGCTGGCCCGGCACCTCGCGAAGCTCGGCAAGAAGCCGATGCTCGTGGCCGCCGACATCTACCGCCCCGCCGCCGTCGATCAGCTCACGACGATCGGCCGCAAGATCAACGTGCCGGTCTTCTCCATCAAGGGCATGGACCCGGTGCAGCTCTGCGCCACGGCCGTCACCCAGGCGCGCAACGTCGGTCGCGACGTCGTCATCTTCGACACCGCCGGGCGCCTCGCCATCGACGACACGTTGATGAAGGAGCTCGAGGACATCCGCGCGAAGACGAACCCGCACAACGTGCTGTTCGTGTGCGACGCGATGATCGGCCAGGACGCCGTCCGCACCGCCGCCGAGTTCGACCGCCGGCTCTCGTTCTCCGGGTTCGTGCTCACCAAGTTCGATGGCGACGCCCGCGGCGGCGCCGCCCTCTCCATCAAGCACGTCACCGGCAAGCCCGTGATGTTCCTCGGCATGGGCGAGGGCCTCGACAAGCTCGAGGAGTTCCGCCCCGCGGGCCTCGCGAGCCGCATCCTCGGCTTCGGTGACGTCGTCGGGTTGATGAAGGACTTCGAGCAGGTCGTCGACAAGGAGACCGCCGAGAAGGACGCCGTGCGGATGCTGAAGGGGGAGTTCTCCTTCGACGACTTCGCGCAGCAGCTCAAGATGATCAAGTCCATGGGCAGCCTCAAGGAGGTGATGTCCAAGCTCCCGATGATGGACGAGATCATGTCCCAGGTGCCCGCCGAGGCCCTCGACGACAACGAGCTCGTCAAGGTCGAGGCGATGATCCAGTCGATGACGAACCAGGAGCGTCACCACCCGGACAAGCTGAACGACTCGCGCATGAAGCGCATCGCGAAGGGCTCGGGCCGCAGCTTCACCGAAGTGAAGGAGCTCTACGAGCGCTTCAAGATGACCCGCCAGATGATGAAGCAGGTCGGCACGATGTCCGGCCTGTTCGGCAACCTGAAGCAGGCCAAGCAGATGCAGCGCCAGATGGCCCAGATGGCCCAGGCGAGCGGCATGGGCGGCGGCATGGGCATGGGGATGGGCGCCGGCATGGGCGGCGAGGGCGGCATGCCCGCGCTCCCGGCCTTCACGAAGGAGGATCTCGCGGCGCGGCGCGCCAAGACCAAGGACGCTCGGAAGGCGCGCAAGAAGCAGCGGAAGTAGCGTCGATCTCCGGATCTTCATGGGGCGGGGGCTCCGCCCCCGCAACGCCCCGAAGTCAGTTGGCGTCCGCCTCGTCCCGCCCGATCAGAACCCCGGGCCCCCGCTCAGCAGGTAGATCGCGCCGCCGACATCGTCCTCCCCCGGGGCCGTGATCAGGAGGTCCAGGAAGCCGTCCCCGTCGGTGTCGCCGGGGATGGCGAGCGCGCTGCCGGCATCGTCGGTGGCGTCCTCGCCGAGCACCACGCCCTCGACCGCGCCGAGGTCGAGCGTGCCGGCGAGCGGACCGAACGCCACCCACACGGCGCCGGTGCGGCCGCGCGTCATGCCCTCTCCCGTCACGGCTACGTCGTCCAGGCCATCGTCGTCGAGGTCACCCACCGCGAGCACGGTGCCCGCGTTGTCGCTGGCGGCCTCGCCGAGCAGGGTCGCGTCCCCCACGAGCGCGCTCGTACCGGTGATGGGCCCGTGCACGATGTGGACGGCGCCCGCGTTGGTGCCCGCGAGGTCGCTGGTGAACGCCCCCACGACGAGATCCGAGTAGCCGTCGGCGTCGAGATCACCCGACGCGAGCGCGAAGCCGGCGCTCTCCCCGGTGGCGCCGAGCCTGGCGGCATCGGCCATGTCGGTCGTCACGTGGCCGGACAGGGCGCCGAGGTAGACGTAGACCGCGCCCCCGTTCGTGCCGCCCCCGTCGTGTGCGTAGGCGCCCACGGCGAGGTCGCCCAGGCCGTCGCCGTCGAGGTCGTCCACTCCGGTGAGCGCGCGGCCGAAGTAGTCGCTCGCGGCGCTGCCCGTGAGCACCGCCGCGGCGTCGGCGAGCGCCCCGGTTCCCGTGGGCGCGGCGTCGAGCACGTACACCGCGCCGGCCCCGCCGCTCTCCGCGCTCTCGTTGGGGGCGCCCACCGCCAGCTCGTCGGCGCCGTCGAGGTCGGTGTCCGGCACCACGGCGAGGGTCTGGCCCGCGGCATCCAGGGTGTCGGTCCCGTAGCGCCGGCCGTCGGCGTCGGCGAGGGACCCGCCGGTCGACGGGCCGAGGAGCAGGTAGACGGCGCCCGAGCGGTCGCCGGCCGTGTCCTCGAAGGGCACGCCGAAGACGAGGTCGACGACGCTGTCCCCGTCGAGGTCGCCCGCGGCGAGCGCGCGCCCGACCATGTCGCCGGCGGACTCGCCGTACCAGGCGGTAGTGGCGTCGGCGGAGGTGCCCGTCGGGGCGAGCGGCCCGCGGAGGAGGAAGGCCGCGCCCGCCGTGCTGCCGACCTCGTCGACCCCGGGCGCGCCGACCAGCAGGTCGGCGAACCCGTCGCCGTCGAGATCCCCGACGGGGGCCGCGGCGAAGCCGAACTCGTTTCCGTAGGCGCTCCCGGTCATCCTGGCGTCGGCGTCGCCGAGGGCCATCTCCCCCGCGAGCCCGCACCCGTACGCGGCGTCGTCACAGTCGTTGTCCACGCCGTCCCCGCAGGCCTCCGCGGCGTCGGGGTGGACGGCCGGATCGCCGTCGTCGCAGTCACCGTCGACCTCGGCGGTGTACGGCGCCTCGGCCCCGCAGAGACAGGCCGCGTCGGCGCCGAAGGTGTCCTCGTCCCCGTCCGCGTAGAACGGCGCGCAGTCGACCGCACCCCGGTTCGTCTCGCCGTCGCAGTCGTCGTCGGTCGCGGTGGTGCAGACCTCGTCCCGGCCGGGCGACCGCGCGGCGTCGGTGTCGTCGCAGTCCCCGCCGGCGGCGACGTAGCCCTCGGGTGGGTCGCACACCGCGACGCCGCGGAGGGTGTCCCCGTAGCCGTCCGCGTCGACGTCGGGGAACCACTCGTCCGCGTCCGCCACGTCCTCGTCGGCCTCGCCGTCGCAGTCCTCGTCGGCTCCGTCGCAGGTCTCCACAGCGGACGGACTCCTGTCCGGGTCGGCGTCGTCGCAGTCCCGGCAGGCGGCCCAGCCGTCTCCGTCGAGGTCGGCGCGCCCCGACGAGCCGTCGCAGTTGTAGTCGGCGGGATCGACGCAGTCGATCTCGAGCGCGCCGGGGTGGTAGGCGGTGTCGGCGTCGTCACAGTCGCCTCCGCTCGCCACGCGGTCGTCCGCGGCGACGCAGGTGGTCGACACGTCGGTGTCGTCCCCCCAGCCGTCACCGTCCGCGTCGGCGTACCAGGGCCCGCCGCCGACGGCGTCGTCCTCGTCGAACGCCCCGTCACAGTCCTCGTCGCCCCCGCCGCACTGCTCGGCGGCGGACGGGTGGGTCGCGCCGTCGGTGTCGTCACAGTCCCCGGCGACATCGACGTAGCCGGCGGGTTGCGTGCAGGCCTCGGCCACGACGGAGGGATTGCCCCAGCCGTCGCGATCGACGTCGCGGTACCAGGGGAGGGGATCGAGGGGAGTGTCGTCGACCACGCCGTCGCAGTCCTGGTCGACCTCGTCGCAGGTCTCCGCGGCGTCGGGGTGCACGGCGGCGTCTACGTCGTCACAATCGCCCGCCTCGGCCACGCGGCCGGGCACGGGCGCGCAGGAGGCCTCCCACGCGTCGGGGTCCCCGTAGCCGTCGCCGTCCGCGTCGGTGTACCACCGGTCGTTCCCGAAGCGGTCGGGCTCGTCGACGAGGTCGTCACAGTCGTTGTCCAGTGCGTCGCATGCCTCCGCCGCGTCGGGGTGCCGCGCGGGATCGGCGTCGTCGCAGTCGGTGTCGGTCGCGCTGAACCCTATCGGGCGGCCGCAGGCCTCCATGGTGACGGCGGAGCCGCCCCATCCGTCGCCGTCGGCGTCCTCCCACCAGGTGCGGTTCGCGGAGTCGCCGTTGTCGACGGCGCCGTCGCAGTCGTCGTCCACCCCGTTGCAGGCCTCGGGGGCCCCGGGGAACGTGGACCGGGAGGCGTCGTCGCAGTCCTCACAGCCGACCCAGCCGTCCCCGTCGACGTCCCAGGCGGCCGGCAGCCCGTCGCAGTTGTAGTCGACGGGATCGGCGCAGTCGGTCTCGGGGGCGCCCTGGAAGACGGCGGGGTCGGTGTCGTCGCAGTCGAAGGGCGCGATGACGTAGCCGAGCGGCTGATCACAGGCGTAGAGCGACGCGCCGGGATCGCCGAAGCTGTCCCCGTCGAGATCGGCGTACCAGAGGCTGGCGTCCCGGGCGTCGGACTCGTCGCCGCTGCAGTTGTTGTCGACGCCGTTGCAGGCCTCGGGCGCGAGGGGGCGCACGCGCTCGTTGAAGTCGTCGCAGTCGTCGACGGAGGTCCACCCGTCCTCGTCCATGTCGTAGGCGGTGTCGTCCGCGGGGAGGCGCACCCATTCGCAGCCGCCGAGGAGGAGCCACGCGAGCCCGGCCACGCGCATCCATGCGCCGCTCCCCGCGCTCGTCCGCGACCCGATCATCGGGGCCCGCCGTGCACCACGAACGCGCCGCCCGCGTCGACGTCCCCGAAATCGAGCCCCGGCACGCCGATGACAATGTCCTCGTGGCCGTCCAGATCGAGATCGCCGGCGCCGGCCAGGGCCGCGCCGGCGCTGTCACCGAGGGCGAGCCCGTAGAGGCGCACGTCGGCTTCGAGCGTGCGGAGGACGCCGGTGACGGGGCCGTAGTACACCACGGCCATGCCGGCATCGGCGCCGGCGAGGTCGGAGCCGGGGGCGCCGACGAGGAGGTCGGCCGCGCCGTCCGCGTCGATATCGCCCGCCCGCGTGACGACGAAGGCGTTGTCCTGGGGGCCGATGCCGTCGAGGCGCGCCACGGCGTCATCGAGGCTGACCGTGCCGCTCACGGGGCCGTGCACGAGCCAGGCGCTGCCGGCCTGGGACACGCCGCCGGCTTCGGCGGGGCCGCCCACGAGCAGGTCGTCGTAGCCGTCCCCGTCGATGTCCCCGGGCCCCGCCACGCTCTGGCCCGTCAACCCGCCGGGGATGGTCCCCCAGAGGACGGCGGTGACGTCCTCCTCGCCGAGGAACCCGACCACGCCGCCCGCGACGAGCCAGGCCGCGCCCTGGCCCGACGAGCCGGCTGTCGGCGCGCCCGCGAGGACGTCGTGGAGGCCGTCCCCGTCGGTGTCGCCCGCCGCGGCGACGGCGAGGCCCAGGCCGGCTCCGGGGGCCGCGAGGGTGCAGAGGGCGTCGTTCGCGTCGAGCACACCGGTGACGGGGCCCGGGAAGAGCCACACGGCGCTGCTCCAAGCGCCGCCGACGAGGAGATCCCCGACGCCGTTGCCGTCGGTGTCGGGGGAGGCCGCCACGTGGAGCGCGTATTGGGCGGAGGTGCGAGGCCCCTCGAACCAGGCGTCCGAATTCGCGAGATCGACCGCTCCGGACACGCCGCCGCTCACGACGTAGGCGAACCCGGCCCACCGGGACGAGTCGGTGCGGCCGTAGCCGGCGAGCACGAGGTCCGCGCCGATGTCCCCGTCGAGATCGACCCCGCCGGAGGCCGAGAGGGTGGTGGTCGTCTGGAGGATCGACTCCTGGAAGGTGGCGCTCGGGGCGAGGAGGTCCTTGTCGCCGTCGAAGGGCCCGCGCACCAGCCACCAGGTCGGGCGGGTGCGATCGTCGATCCCGGCGAGCAGGAGATCGGGCCACCCGTCGCCGTCGGGATCGCCCGCGGCGGCGAGGGCGGTGCCGGCGCCGCCCTGCGCGGAGCCGCCGACGATGGCGATGTCGGCGTCTCCGAGGCTGTAGGCGCCGTGGAGCCCGCAGGTGTCGACCCGCGCGGGATCGCCGTCGTCGCAGTCCCCCGACGTGGGGGCGCGGTCGTTGCCCTCGGCCTCGCAGAGGCAGCGCGCGCTCTCGATGCCGACGCCGTCCCCGTCGCGGTCCTCGTACCAGGGCACGCAGCCGATCGCGCCGGGGTCGTTGGTGCCGCCGTCACAGTCCTCGTCCCCCGCCTCGGCGCAGGTCTCGAGGGAGGCGGGGTGGGTCGTGTGGTCGCCGTCGTCACAATCGCCGTCGTTGGTGACCCAGGGGCGCGTGTCCTCCTCGGGGTCGCCGCACCAGAGGTCGCGGGTCGAGGGATCCCCCCAGCCGTCCCGATCCAGGTCGAGCCAGGCCTCCACGCCGTCGGCGGGGTGATCGTCCACCTGCCCGTCACAGTCGTCGTCACTGCCGTTGCAGCGCTCGGAGGCGCCGGGGTGGATGCCCACGAGCGTGTCGTCACAGTCGAGGGGGAGGGCCCAGCCATCCCCGTCGTCGTCCACCAGCACGACCACGACCGGGCCGGTGTCCTCCTCGACGGGCGCGCACCCGGCGGCCACGCCGACCCCCACCCGGACTAGGAGCCCGGCGCGCAGGCAGCTCACGAGCCCCGCGGCGCGGATCGACAGGCGGGAAACGCGGAGCATCGCTCTGCATGGTAGCGTGCTGGCGGATGAACGGCGCGCGCAGCTATCGAATCACGGAGCTCCTCGGGCGCGGGGCGTTCGGATCCGTGTACCTCGCGGACACGGTCGGCACGGGGATCCGCCGCCCGGTGGCGATCAAGGTGCTCCGGCCCGAGCAGGCCGCGATCCCCGGGCTCCTCGAGCGTCTGCGCGACGAGGCGCGGATGCTCTCGATGATCCGCCACCGGGCGATCGTGCGCGTGGACGATCTCGTGGAGCTCGACGGCCACTGGTCGGTCGTCATGGAGTACATCGAGGGATGTGACGTCGCGACGCTCCTGGCCGACGGACCGTTGCCACCGCGCGTCGCCCTCGCCATCGCCGAGGAGATCGCCAACGCCCTCCACGTCGCCGCCACCCAGCCGGGCCCCGACGGGCGTCCCATCCGGCTCGTCCACCGGGACGTGAAGCCCGGCAACATCCGGGTGACCGCGCAGGGAGAGGTGAAGCTGCTCGACTTCGGCGTCGCGCGCGCGGACTTCTCGGCGCGGGAGGCCGGCGCGACCACCGCCGTGTTCGGCACCCCGACCTACATGGCGCCGGAGCGCTTCCGCGGCGAGGACACCTTTGCGGGGGACGTGTACGCGCTCGGCGTCACGCTGTTCGAGATGCTCGCCGGCGAGCCCCCCGGGCAGGGCCCGATGGAGCTCGAGCGGGTGCCGCCGGGGATCAAGCTCGCGGGCGCCTGGCGGCAGATCCGCGACACGAGCATCCCCTTGCGGGATCTCATCTGCGCGATGCTCGCCCACGCGCCCGACGAGCGCCCGTCGGCGCGAGACTGCGCGCGGTCGTTCGCGCGGCTCCGCGGCCAGCTCGGCGGCATGATCCTCGAGGACTGGGCGGAGCGCGTGGTGCCGCCGGCGATGCGGGCGCGCCGCCGGGAGGAGGGTGGGCCCGTCGGCACGGTCCTGCTCGAGCGCCCGAGCCAGGGGTCCTTGCGGATCCAGGGCACCCCCGCCGTGGGGCCCCGGACCGCGCTGATCGCGGCCGCCGGCTCGCTCGCGGTGGGCGCGGCCGCGGTCGTGGCGCTCGGCCTCGTGGGGGTGGGGGCGTGGTGGACGTGGGGGCGCGCGGCGCCGTCCGGGTCCGAGGACGTGACGGTCAACGCTCCTGCGCCGCTCCCCGTGGCGGCGGCCGACGCGCCCACGCCGCTCCCCGTGGCCGCGCCCTTCGCGCCCGAACCCGCGCCCGTCGCGCCCGAACCCGCGCCCGTTCCGCCGGAGCCCGTTTCC
>JAKFCH010000340.1:0-10585 GCA_036676765.1 Deltaproteobacteria bacterium | reverse complement strand
CGCCGCGGCATGCGGCGAGCGCCCGGCGTGCCATCCGTCATCGGCGCACACCGCGGAGGGAGAGTCGGATGAAGCGGCGGAAGGGCGGTCATCCGTCGGGTGCCCGATGGCCGCCGCCTGGCCCCCGGATAGCGTGGCGGACGAGATCGGACGCCCATGCTCGCTCCTGCCCCCACCTCCCGCCGGCGCGCCCGCTCGCGCGCCGCGACCCGGTAGGCCGCCGATGCCTGGAAAGACACGGGCGCCGCGCGCGGTCGCCTCGAAAGGCCTGCAGACCGGCGCCGGGATTGACACGAGCGTGGCCCGGCAGCCGCGCGGCAACGAAGCGGCCCAGGCGCGCCTCGGCGAGCCCGGCGGAAGCGACGCGGGGCTCGCCAGCTACGAGGGCGCCCTCGGCGAGTTCCTCGGCGGCGAGCTCTACCGCGCGGTGCAGGGGGCGCTCGGGTTCGACCGGGTGAAGGGCCATGCGCACAGCGCGGTCGGCGCGGCCCTGGGCGCCCTGGGTGACCGCCTGGCCGGCGTCGACGGGGTCAAGGCCGATCCCGCGGCGATCGAGGCACTCGTGGGGCTCCTCCAGGCGCAGCTCGACCCGGTCCTCGACGGCTGGCTCGACGGGGACGGCCGGGAGCTGCAGGCGAAGCTCGCAGGGTGGGCCGGGGCCAGCCCGCGCACCGTCGCGGGGATTGCGCTGCTCGCCGCGTGCGGCGCGGTGCTCGCGAACCTGGAGATCCCCGCGCTCGAGAAGCGCCTCCACCTCGGGGACGGCACCGACCTGGAGGTCGAGGCCGAGCTCGGCCGCCTGCGTGCCGCCGCGCTGCGGAAGGTCCGCGCCGTGCTCACCCACACCTCGGGGCCGCTCATCGGCGCGCTGGAGGTGTCCCACGGCGAGGGCGGCACGACGGGCGCGGCGAGCGTGCGCGTGGCCGAGGTAGGCCGCACCGTCGAGGCCAAGGGCACCTTCGACGGTGACGGCCTCGTCGTCGCGGGCCTCTCGGGCGAGGTGAAGACCGCGCAGGGCACCACCGTGAAGGGGCGGGTGTCCAATGAGCGCGATCGGGAGGGCGCCGTCGCGACGCTCGGCGTGGCGCGGGACGACGGGCCGCTCGCGGTGACCGGCGACTTCGCATGGGACGCCGGCACGGGCGTCATGACCGTCGGCGCATCGGCGCTCCGGCGGCTCGAGTCCGCGGAGCTCTCGGTGTCTGGGTCGGCGGGCTCGGACGGCAGTCGCGCCGCGCGCGCGGGCGTGGTCCAGCGGAAGGACTGGGGCGAGCTCTCCGCGAGCGCCTCGTCCAGGAAGGGCGCGTGGGGCCTCTCGGAAGAGGAGAGGCTGCAGATCGGCGTGAAGTACGACCGCGAGGGCCTGCGCGCATCGCTCGACGCGGCGGTGGCGCGCGCGGACGGCGCGACGACCGGCACGTTCTCCGCGAAGGCCGAGAAGGACCTCGGCGAGGGCCGCCGGGTCGGGGCGTCGCTGGACCTGAGCGCTGGCGCCGATCGGCTCGTCGAGGCCGGGGCGTACTACGGGTTCAAGGACCCGCAGGCCTTCCGCTCCTGGCTCCTGGAGTACCGCCACTCGTCGAAGCTGGACGACCACCAGTTCAAGGTCGCCGTGGAGCAGACGCTCGGCCCGGTCCTCCTGCGGGCGCAGAGCGCGCTCGCCTGGGGCGGCAGCGGCCGGACCGTGGACGCCTCCGCGCACGGTGCCTACTTCCGCGAGAAGGACACCGCGCTGATCGCGGGAGGGTCCTACCGGAAGGACTACGAGAGCGGCCGCTCCTCGTTCACCCCCGAGGTCGGGATGCAACACAAGGGCGTCCAGGTGCTCTTCGGCTACGACGCCGAGAGCAAGGCTGCGACGATCCGGCTCGGCGTCCCGTTCTGACGCGGACCCGCTGCTGGGGGCCGAGCCCCGGCGCGAGCGGCTTCGCCGCCGCCTCGCGCTGCCGCCAGCGCCCCCGGCCACATCGCGCCCTCCGTCGGCAGAGGCCCCGCCCCCCGCTCACCGTCGCGGCGCACCGGCGCCGCATCCGTGCCGAAGAAGCGGGTCCTCGCCACGCCCACCACGGGGATCCACTCGCCGAGGGCCTCGTAGAGGTGGCGGCCGCGGTCGGGGGACCTGACGGACAGGGGTGCCGAGTTTTGCGTCGACCTGTCGACCTGTCGACCCGTCGACCCGTCGATCGGTCGACCGGTCGACCGGTCGATCGTTCAATCGGTCCCCCCGCCATCCCCCCCCCGCCCAGGGCTCCGGAGGGCGGCCGGCCCTGCCGGCCGGTCCGGCCGGGCGTCCGCGACCGGCCGACCGAGCGCGGAGCGCGAGCCCGGAGGAGACCGACCCGCCCGGCTCGGCGGGCGGGGGGCGCCCCGACGGATCAGAGCGCCTCGACCTCGACCCGACCCACTCCGAGGCGGATCTGGCTGGAGCCCCGGCGCCGCTCGATCACGCCCTCGGCGCCGGGCACGCCGGCCTCCTTGAGCTGCTGGCGCACGCGGAACACGCCCATGTTGAAGAGCCCGATGGCGACGCCGAGGCCGCGCGCGAGGTCGTCGTGGTAGAGCCAACCCTGCTCGGAGGCGGGCAGCTTCGGGTCCGCGTCGAGGCGGGCGCGGGCGAGCGTGAGCAGCAGGTAGCTGTGCGCGCGGTGGGGGAGTCGCCACGCGCGACCGTTCGCCGACGCGGTGACCTCGATGTGCTCCTCGTCCCGGCTCACGTGGAAGGTGAGCGCGACGTCGCTTGCGCGGGCCTCGTCCTCCGTCGCGACCTCGCGCGTGGCGGTGAGCACCGTTGGGAGGGCGAGCACCCACGGGCGGTCGCCGGCGGTCACCTCGTCGCCGTCCGACACGCTCCACGCGCGGTCGTTCGCCTCCGCCGTCCACCCGCCGAGCCCGTCGGCGTAGACGCACACCTCGGCGCTCGCGTCGGGGAGGAGGAGCAGATCGTCCTCCGCCCAGCGTCGCACGCCGGCGGAGGTGGCGGCGGCGACGGGCGGGGCGTCGTCGGCGAGGATCCAGGCCTCCGTGGCGGCCCCGAAGCGGACCGGCACGCCCGTCGTGACGCGCGCGCGCTGGCCGGGCTCGAGGCGGTGGTCGCCCACGAAGGTGCCGTTCCGGCTGGCGAGGTCGCGGATCTCCCAGCCGTCGCCCGTCCAGCGGAGCGCGGCGTGCTCGGTTGAGATGTAGGGCGCGTCGATGCGGACGTGGCAGGTCCCGGCGCGGCCGATGAGCGTCTGCGCGGGGAGCCGATGGCTCGCGCCGCGCGTGGTGTCGGTGAGCGTTCCCATGGCCCGGCATGGTACGACGGGCGGACCCGTCACGCCGAGCCCATGCCCGCTTCCACCGAACGTCCCGACCTCGCGCCGCCCCCGGAAACCGCGGAGGGGGCGGACCGCTACGAGGATCGGCTCCTCGTCGGCCAGGGGGGGATGGGCGAGGTGCGGCTCGTCTACGATCGGCGCCTGCGGCGCACCGCGGTGATGAAGGTGGTCCGTCGCGACCTCGCGGGCACGGCGATGGCGCGCCGCCTCCAGGTCGAGGCCGAGATCACCGCGCGGCTCCAGCACCCCGGTGTCGTGCCGGTCTACGACGCGGGCATCCTCCCCGACGGCCGGCCGTTCTACGTGATGCGCGAGGTGCGCGGGCGGACGCTGGCGGACGCCATCGCGGCGGTCCACCGCGCGTCGGAGCCGGGCGCGTGGAAGCCCGACCCCGAGGGCTACACGTTCCGCCGGCTCGTCGACGCCTTCCATCGCGTGTGCGAGACCGTCGCCTACGCCCACGACCTGCAGGTGGTGCACCGCGATCTGAAGCCCGCGAACGTGATGCTCGAGGCCTTCGGCTCGGTCCTGGTGCTCGACTGGGGGCTGGCGAAGCGGATCGACCTCCCCGGGGTGCCGCGCGCTCGCGGAGCGACACCGGGCCTCGCGACACCGGGCTCCGCGACGCCGGGCCTGGCGCCGCCGGGCTCCGCGGGGGCGGCCACGGCGGTGCCCGCGGGCGAGGGCCACACGATGGTGCTCGACCTCGAGCCCGACGACGAGCCCTTCGATCGCGACGGCTACACGCCCATAGAGGCCTCGGCCGCCGCGCACAACACCCTCGCCGGCGCGGTGCTCGGCACCCCCGGCTACATGTCGCCCGAGCAGGCTGCGGGCGAGCGTGTAGGCCCGCCCGCCGACGTGTACGCCCTCGGCGTGGTCCTCCACGTGTTGCTCCACGGCCGGCGCCCGCCGCTGGAGCACACGGCGTCGGAGCCGTCCCTCCCGCCGTCGGATCCGCGCGTGCCCGAGCCGCTGGTGCACCTCAGCCGGCGGGCCCGGGCCACCGCCCCCGATGCGCGCCCGACCGCGGCCAAGCTCGCCGTGGAGGTGGCCGCGTGGCTCGACGGGGTGCGGCGCCGTGACGAGGCGCTCGAGCTCGTGGGGCGCGCCGACGTGATCACCACCGAGATCGCGACGCTGCGCGCGCGCGCGGACACCCTCCAGGAGCAGGCGCGCGAGCTCCTCGAGCCGATCCCGCCGCACGCGCCCGCGTCCGAGAAGGTCGACGGGTGGCGGCTCCAGGACGAGGCCGAGCGGCTCCTCGCCGAAGCGGTGGGCCGCGAGGAGGTGTGGGCCCAGCTCCTGCACGGCGCGCGCGAGCTCGTCTCCGAGCTGCCGGAGGCCCAGTCCCGACTCGCCGACTTCTACCGGGCGCGCCACGCCGACGCCGAAGCCGCGCGCGATCTCGCCGCCGCCACCCGCGCCGAGACGCGGCTCCGCGCCTACGACCGCGGTCGCCACCGCGCCTGGCTCGCGGGGGATGCCACGCTCACCCTCGACACCGATCCGAGCGGCGCGGCGGTCACGCTCTACCGCTACGTGGTGCGGGACCGCCGCCTCGTACCCGAGCCCGTCGGGTCGCTCGGTCGCACGCCGCTCGTGGGGGTGCGCGTGCCGTGGGGAAGCCTGCTGCTGCGGATCGCGGGCCCCGCGGGCGACGTGGACGTGCCCATCCGCGTCGGGCGCGCCGAGGACTGGGCGCTGGTGCCGCCGGGCGCCGACGCGCCGGTCGCGCTCTCCCTGCCCCGCCCCGGCGATCTCGACCCCGACGACTGCTACGTGCCCGCGGGGTGGTTCGGGGTGGGCGGGGATCCGGGCGCGGCGGATCCGCTCCCCGCGGCGCGGTGGTGGTCGGACGGACTGGTGATGCGGCGGTTTCCGGTTTCGAACCGCGAATTCCTAGCGTTCCTCAACGATCTCGTGGCGGGTGGACAGGGGGACGTGGCGCTGGAACGGGCGCCCCGCCGGAAGGAGGGCGCCGAGCACGACGCGGGGGAGCTCCTTTACGAGCGCCGTCCCGACGGCACGTTCGGCCTCCCCGGGCGGGGGGAGGCCACCCTGCGGCTCGACGAGCCCGTCGTCGGCGTCACCGCGCACGACGCGCGCGCGTATGCGGCGTGGTGGGCGTCGCGCACCGGGCTTCCGTGGCGCCTCCCGCACGAGCTCGAATGGGAGAAGGCCGCGCGCGGCCCGGATGGGCGCTTCCTGCCGTGGGGGGACTTCCTCGAGCACACGTGGGCGAACACGCTGGAAGGCCCCATCCGGCCGCCCCGCGTCGCGCCGAACGACAGCTTCCCCGTCGACGCGAGCCCCTACGGGGTGCGTGGCCTCGCCGGAAACGTGCGGGACTGGTGCGGCAATACGTGGCGCCGGGAGGGCCAGCGGCCGACGGACGGGCGCTTCGAGCCCGCGCCGCCCTGGGACGGCACCGAGGGCTTCATTTCCCTCCGCGGCGGCGCGTTCTCGAGCAGCCGGAGCAATTGCCGCCCGGCCACCCGCTTCGCGGCACCGCCCTTCCGTCGCTACAACGTCAGCGGCTTCCGTCTCGTGCGCCCCTACGGGTTCGTCGAGAGCGGATCGACCACCTTCGACACGCCGTAGAGCGGGTTCGTCACCGTCGAGGCGACGAACCGGACCGCGGGACCGCCCAGGTCGATGATCCAGGGGGGTACCGAGCCCGAGGCCCCGAACTGGAACCAGTTGTTGGTGTTCGGGGCGCCACTGACGGACACGGCGTTGAACCAGCCGGTACACGGGGTGCCGGAGCCCGTGTCGAGGGCGAACCAGGCGCCGGTCTGCGGATCGGTGGCCTCGGTTCCGGAGGTGGCGGGGAACGGCTTGTTGACGAAGGTGATCGAGGCCGCCGGCGTGACCCAATTCGGGAGGGTGCCCGTGAAGGTCGAGAGGGTCCACCCGGTGGTGGGGAAGGGGGTCAGCCCGACCCCGGTCTTCCACGCCCAGTACTCGTTCTTCGCCTTCCACACGCCGGAGTTGACCTTGGTGGAGATGACGAAACCCAGGACGGTGGTCCCCAGGAGGTCCTTGATGATGTAGATGCCGATGTCCTGGCCCGGATCGATCTGTTGCAATTTCGTTTCCTCTGGTGCGGACTCGCCCGGCGCCGTCCGCTTGCTCGTCGGGTAGCCGAACGGCACCGTAGCATCTCCCGCGGGGCCCGAGTACTGCGCGGTCTGCGCGAACGCGGCGCCCTGGAGCAGCGCGGCGGTGCGCCCCAGCAGGTCGGTGTGGTCGATGCCGATGTAGGAGGCGCCCTCGTACTCCTGGTCGGGCCACCGTTCGAGCACCGTGGTGGCCGCCCACGTGAACGCGCCGTGCCACACCCCCTGGAAGTGGTACTCCTGCGAGGTGGCGCCGGCGCCACACGCGGCGAGCACGCGATCGTGGGTGCGCACCACCGGCACGCCGACGGGGGCCTCGGCCGATCCGAGGAAGCGGGTGGCGCGCGGCACGAGGCGCCCGTCGAACCGCGACGGCCCGGCGTGGCAGGTGTCGAGCACGATCGTGAGCGCGTGCTCGGGCACGAAGGCGTCGAGGGCCTCCGCGAGCTTCTCGTACGAAATCGCCTGGGCCAGCTCCGGGCCGGTGACGTCGGCGGGGCAGAGGAGGGCGGTGCCCGCCTCGCGCTCGCTGCCGCCCTGGGCGGCGCCGTGGCCCGACCAGGTGAGGAGCCCCTGCGCGAGGCCCGGGGTGACGCCGGTGCCGTGGAGCGCCGCGCCGAGGGCCTGGAGCCCGTCGAGGATGGCGGCGCGCGTGGCGGGGCCGAAGCGCGTGCCGGTCGCGTCGATGGGCATGTCCGCCGCGGTGAGCTCGGGCGACGTACGCACCTCGATCTGCTCGGCCGGGATGCCGAGCCGGCGCGCGATCACGTACCAGGCCTTCACGTCGGCGACCGCACCGCGCAGATCACTGGTGCCGGCGACGTTTCCGAGGGAGGCGTCGTAGGCGGCGTAGTCGTTCACACCGACGAGGAGGGCGGCTTTCGGCTGGGTGCTGTGCAAGGGGGCTCCGGATTGCGCGCGGAGTATAGCGGTAGCCATGACGCGCCCGATGACCCCCGCCCTCGTGGTCGCCGCGCCCGCCACGGGCTCCGGCAAGACCACCGTCGTGTGCGCGATCGCGGCGGCCCTCCGCGCCCGCGGCCTCGACGTACGCCTGTTCAAGGCCGGCCCCGACTACCTCGACCCGACCTGGCACACGAAGGTGACCGGGCGCCCGTCGCGCAACCTCGACGGCTGGATGACCGGCCCCGACGGCGTCGTCGCGTCCTACCGGCGCGGCGCGGCGGGCGGCGACATCGCGCTCGTCGAGGGGGTGATGGGGCTGTTCGACGGGTGGTCGCCGACCGAGTTGACCGGGTCGGGCGCGGAGCTGGCGGTGCTCCTCGGGACGCCGGTCCTCCTCGTCGTGGACGCCTCCGGCATGGCGCGCACCGCCGCCGCCGTGGTGCACGGGCTCGCGACGTTCGAGCCCGACGTGCATGTGGCCGGCGTGGTGTTCAACCGCGTGGGCGGCGAGGGGCACACGCGCATCCTGCGGGAGGCGATGGCTCCGTCGGGGATCGTGGTGATCGGGGGTCTTCCGGCGGCGCCCGACCTCGCGGTGCCCGAGCGGCACCTCGGGCTCGTGGCAGCCGATCTCGTGGCCGATCCCGGGTGGACGGCGCGCCTCGCCGCGTGGGCGGAGGCGCACCTCGACTTGGATGGGCTGGTGCGGCTGGCGGCGGTTGGAATCGGGGCGGAGGCTGGGGTGGGCGTTGCGGCGGTGGCGGCCGTGGTGGCGGATCAGCCGCGTGTCCATATCGGCATCGCCCGCGACGCCGCCTTCCACTTCTACTACCCCGACAACCTCGAGCTCCTGGAAGCGGCGGGCGCGGAGCTGGTGCCATTTTCGCCGCTCGCGGACACCGCGCTCCCCGACGTGGACGGCCTGTACCTCGGCGGCGGCTACCCCGAGGAGCACGCGGCGGCGCTCTCGGCCAACACGGCGATGCGGGCGGCCGTTCGGACGTTTGCCTTGGGGGTCGAGGGCCCGTCGGGTGGAGCCGCGGGAGCCGGCGGGCGGCCGATCTACGCCGAGTGTGGCGGGCTCATGTACCTGGGCGCCGCGCTCGACGGGCACCCGATGTGTGGCGTGCTCCCCCTCACCACCCGCATGACGCCGACGTTGCGCTCGTTCGGCTACCGCGAGGTGGTCACGACGGTGCCCACGCTGCTCGGCCCCGCCGGCACGCGGTGGCGGGGACACGAGTTCCACCACTCCGAGCTCGCCGAGAACCCGATGGCGCCGGCCTTCCGCACCACCGGGTGGGGCGGCGACGGCGTCGAGGGGTGGGCGCTCGGAAACGTGCTCGGCACCTATGTCCACGCGCACTTCGGGTCGAACCCGGGGCTGGCGCCGGCGTTGGTGGCGGCGTGCCGGGCGGGGGCGCGGCGATTGGGTGGGAGGGGCGCGTGACCCGCGCCCTCATGATCCAGGGCACCGCGAGCGGCGTGGGAAAGTCCTGGGTCGCCACCGCGATCTGCGCGGCGCTGGCGCGGCGCGGGCTCTCGGTGGCGCCGTTCAAGTCGTGGAACATGAGCAACAACGCCGCGCCGGCGTGGCGATCGGGTGGGATTTGGCACGAGGAGGGGGGCCCTGTCGGGCTGGGCCCCGACGCGTGGGGTGAGATCGGGCGGGCCCAGGCGGTGCAGGCGCGCGCGGCCGGGCGGGTGCCGACGGTCGACATGAACCCGCTCCTGCTCAAGCCGATGGGGCTCTCGGGCGCCGACGTGGTGGTGTGCGGGCGGTCGCGGGGGCCGATGCTCGCGGCCGAGTATCAAGCCGCTCGCGACGAGCTCTGGGGCGAGGTCACCGCCGCCTACGCGCGCCTCGCCGCCACCGCCGACATCGTGGTGATCGAGGGCGCCGGCTCGCCCGCCGAGATCAACCTCCGCGGCGACATGGCCAACATGGAGATGGCACGCCACGCGGACGCCGCGGTGCTCCTCGTCGGGGACATCGACAAGGGCGGCGTCTTCGCGAGCCTCTACGGCACGGTGATGCTGCTCGCGCCCGACGACCGCGCGCGGATCGCGGGCCTCGTCGTGAACCGCTTCCGGGGCGATCCCGCGCACCTGCGCCCCGGCCTCGCGCCGCTCGAGGGGTTGTGTGGCATCCCCGTGCGTGGCGTGCTGCCGTTCCGTGCCGACATCCACGTCGACGAGGAGGACGGCGCCGAGCTCGTGTCGGCAACCGGGGGTGGCGACGGGACCCTCGACGTGTGTGTCTTGGCGCTCCCGACCGTCGCGAACTTCACCGACCTCGGGCGGCTCGGGCGCGAGCCGGGCGTCGGCGTGCGCTACACCACCGACGCGGGCGCCGTCGGCAACCCCGATCTGCTCGTCCTCCCCGGGAGCCGCGACACCGTGGCCGACCTGCGGTGGCTGCGCGCGCGCGGGCTCGACCGCGTGATCCGCGCGGCCGCGGCGCGGGGCATCCCGGTGCTCGGCCTCTGCGGCGGCTACCAGATGCTCGGGCACCGTCTCGGCGACGACGCCGGACTCGGCTTGCTGCCCGTCGCGACCGACTACGCGCCGGACAAGCGCGTCCGCCCCGTGCGCGGCGTCACGACCGGGGCCTGGCTCCTGCCCGCGGGCCTCCCGGTGGAGGGCTACGAGATCCATGCGGGGCGCACGGCCGCGGCGGAGGCGTTGGTGACGGTGGGCGTCGCCGGCTCCGATCACGGGGTTCACGCGGGCGACGGCGCGGTCGTCGGGCTCGTCGCGGGCACCTACGTCCACGGGCTCCTCGACGGCGCGGAGGTGCGCGCCGCCTTGATCGCGGCGCTACGCGAGCGCCGCGGGCTCGATCCCGTCGGGGCCGCCGACGTGGCCTCGCCGTTCGACGCGATGGCCGACGTCGTGGAGGCGCACCTCGATCTGACGGGGCTCGTGGGGTGATCGGGCGGCGGTCGGGGCGGCGGTGGCGTTCGGACGGGCGCCGCGGGGCACGTCGCCGAGGCAAGCCACCCCGAACTGGAGTGGTCCGGAGGCAAGCGGCACCGAACGCGACACCCGCGGAGCTTCGGGCCCGTCTCGGGACGTGTGCGGGGGCGCGGCTTGGTAATAACTGGCCTTTTACCGTTCGGTCGGATGGCCGTCGCGCCGTGGACAGGCTCCCGATTCCAGTTCGGTGCAACTTGGGTCTGCTTGATTCCAACTGGGTGCGGCTTGGGTCGGGCATGGCGCCTCCGCGGCCCGCCCGCC
>JAKFCH010000339.1:0-24532 GCA_036676765.1 Deltaproteobacteria bacterium | reverse complement strand
ATGGTCATGGCCATCGGCATGGTCATGGCCATGGCCATGGGCATGGACGTCCGGAAGGCGAGGATGCGCGAGTACCCCGGCCTTCCGGACGTCCCTGACGTCCGGAAGGCGAGGATGCGCGAGTACCCCGGCCTTCCGGACGTCCCTGACGTCCGGAAGGCGAGGATGCGCGAGTACCCCGGCCTTCCGGACGTCGTCCCGCCGCCGCGCACCGGCCGATCCTCGGATATCGACCTCGATATCGACCTCGACCTCGAGCCCGAGCCCGAGCCCGAGCCCGATGCCGATGCCGATGCCGATGCCGATGCCGATGCTCATGCCGATGTCCATGTCCATGTCCATGTCCATGTCCATGTCCATGTCCATGCCTCTCTCCCTCTCCCTCTCCCTCTCCCTCTCCCTCTCCCTCTCCCCGTCCCGGTTCCCGATCCGTCCGAGAGCGCGAGGGCTCCAGAGGGCGGCCGGCTCCGCCGGCCGGTCCGCCCGGCCATCGGCGCCGCGCCGGTGGCGGGCGACCGAGCCCGCGAGGGCGAGCCCGGCGGAGCCCGACCCCCGGCTCGGCGGGGGTCGCGCCCTACGTGCCCGCGCGGTCATGACGACACGCGACACCGCGACCCCCGCCCGTGCGTACGTTGTTCGCGCCCCCCCGGGTCCCCATGTTCGCCTTCGCGCTCGCCTGCCTCGCCGTCACCTTGCTGTTCGCCGCGATCGTCGGCGTGCGGCACGGGCTGCGCTTCACCGTGCCCCTGGTGGTGGCGCTCGGGCTCCAGGCGCTCCTCGCCATCGGCGCCTACCGGCTCGCCGGGCCCTTCACCCCCGCGATCTGGTACCTGCAGGCCGCGGTGTACGCGATGATGATCTCGCTCGCGCGCGCCCGGCCGATGCCGCGCGGTTGGCGACCCATCGTGAGCTGGCCGGCCGCCTGGTTCATCGTCGGGAGCTTCCTGGCGGTGCCGTGGAGCGTCACCGGCGTGACGCTCGGCGCGTGGGTGCCCTTCGCGCTCGCCGCGCTCGGCGTGCTCTGGAGCCTCACGTCCCGCCAGGAGACGGTCACCATCGACCTCTCCGTCCCAACCCCGAGCGAGCTCGGGCGCGTGCCCGGGATGATCCGCCGGCGCCGCGGCCTCTCACGCCCCGGCCACGCCGGCCTCCGCGTCGTGCAGATCTCCGATCCGCACCTGGGCGCCTTCATGAGCGAGGCCCGGCTGCGCGCGATCTGCGCCCGTGCCGTCGCCACCCAGCCCGACCTCATCCTCCTCACCGGCGACTACTTCACCCGCGAGACCCACGCCGACGCCGCGATGCTCGCCCGCGCCCTCGCGCCGCTCCGCGCCCACCCGCACGTCTACGCCTGCCGCGGCAACCACGATCTCGAGTGCCCCGAGGCCGTGGCCGAGGGCCTCGCCGGCGCGGGCGTGCGCCTGCTCGTCGACGAGTCCACCACCGTGGCCACGCGCGTCGGGCGGGTGCAGGTCGTCGGCATGGACTTCCACTGGCGGGACCGCGCGCGCACCATGCGCGGCGTGCTCGTCGACCTCGTGCGGCCCAAGGACGGGCTCCGCATCGTGCTCCTCCACGACCCGGGCGCCTTCAAGTACCTCCCCGACAACGCCGCCGACCTCGTCCTCTCGGGCCACACCCACGGCGGGCACGTGGGCCTCGTCTCGCTCGGGCTCGACTGGACGGCCGTGCGCGCCATCGCCGGGATGCCGGACCACGGCGCGTGGGGCCAGCGCGACAACCGCCTCTACGTGCACCGGGCCAACGGCCACTACGGGTTCCCGCTGCGCATCGGGGTGCCGGCGGAGGAGAGCGTGCTGGAGCTCGTGCGCCACCGAACGGTCGAGCGCGGGGTCTGACAGTTGTTCGGGATTGGGCGACCCGAGCCGGCCGCGGTTCCCGGCGCCGCGGACCCCGACGTGGCGAGCAGACCCCAACGCGGGCGCCGACCGCGGCCCGGAAACCGTGGCGTGCGTGGCGGCTCCCCCGTGTACGATGGCCCTCGTGCGCTCCACCATCGCCAACCTTTGCGGCTCCTTGTGCCTGTCTCTGGTGGGCTGTGGCACGCCCGACCTGGAGCCGATCGACACCTCGCCCGTGGCGGACACCGACCGCGACACCGATCGCGACACGGGTTCGTCTCGGTACACGTTCGATGGCGAGGTCACCGTCCGGAGCACGGTCGACGGCGCGGTCGTCTGTGATGCCGACGCCGCGCTGACGGGCTGGTGGCCCTACACGGGAGACTGCCTGGATTGCGACTTCACGTTCGCGATCGCGATCGACGACACGATCACGCGCGACGAAAGCACGTCCGACTGCACGTACTACCCGACCCTCTCGTTCATCGAGACACGGGACTACTACGACCTCATCATGATGTACACAGCGACGTATTTTCAGGTGTACCCCTACGAGAGATACGACGACGCCTTCATGAGCGGATGGAGCTACCGGAACTACATCTACACCACCTACAGCTACCCGGGACCCTACTACACGCCCATCGCGTTCGACGGCGCTCCCCACGCCTCGTTCACCCACGTGGGGGACGACCTGAGCTGGTCCTACACCTACGAGGGCACCTACCAGGCGTGGGAGTACAACCACTACCTGGACTGCGGAACGATCGAGTGGTCCGACACCACCGAGGCGTTCGGCGTTCCCGGCACGGGCGTCACTACCACGCTCGACTGCGGAGATGACGACCTCATCGACGTGTGGACGTTCGAGGCGGACGGCGGCGCCGTCACCGTGACCGTCGACACCGTGAGCGAGGCCACGACGTTCGAGCCCATCCTCGAGGTCAACGACCCCGGCGGTTGCACGGTCGCGAGGGCCTTCGGAAACTTCGCCTGTACCTACCCGCCGATCCGGGGTGAATGTCCGTCCGTCGCGATCGACGCCACGGTCCCCGGCCCCTACACGGTCGTCGTATCCGTCGGGAACCGCTGTCCCGATCAGCCCACGGGTGAGTACGAGCTTCGGGTCGAGGGCGGCACCGATCTCACGCTGGTCGAGGACGAAGCCGACCAGATCATCCTCGTGGACCACCTCCTCCGTTTCGAGGTGCGCGGCGCCGGCACCCTCACGCCAGGTTGATGCGCTCGACCCCCCTCACCTCGTGCTTCCTCCTCTCGTCGGCGCTGGGCTGTGGCACGCCCGACCTGGAGCCGATCGACACCTCGCCCGTGGCGGACACCGAGCGCGACACCGATCGCGACACGGGTTCGTCCCGGTACACCTTCGACGGCGAGGTCACCGTCCGGAGCACGGTCGACGGCGCGGTGGTCTGTGACGCCGACGCCATGCTTACGGGCTCGGCCTACACGGGCGATTGCCCAGACTGCGAGTTCACGTTCGCGACCGCGATCGACTCCGTCGTCACGCGCGACGAGAGCTCGCCCGACTGCGCGTACTACCCGACCCGGTCGTTCATCGAGACCTGGGACTACTTCGACCTGTTCATGGCCTACACAGAGACGTATTACCGGGTCTACCCGTATGCGCGATACGACGACGCCTTCATGAGCGGGTGGAGCCACCGGTACGAGTACCACGAGCGCACCTACGAGGAACCGGGCCCTTACTTCACGCCCATCGCGTACGACGGCGCGCCCTACTCCGCGTTCGCCCGTACGGGAAACGACGTGAGCTGGTCGTACACGTTCGACGGAACCTACGACGTGGAGGTGTACAACCGATTCCACGAATGCGGCATTCGGGAGGGCTCCCGAGCCACCGAAGGGTTCGGTGTCCCGGGCACCGGCGAGAGGTCGACGATCGACTGCCCCGGCTTGATCGTCGACATCTGGTCCTTCGACGCCGACGGCGGCCCCGCCACCGTCACGATCGACACTCTGAGCGAGCGCACTGCGTTCGTTCCCAACTTCGAGGTCAAGAATCCGGACGGGTGCACGGTCCTCAAGGCCCGGTACGGGTTCACCTGTTCCTACCCGCCGCCGCAGGGCTACTCGTGCCCATCCGCGTCGTTCGAATCGACCACACCCGGCACCTACTCGGTCGTCGTCAGCGCGATCACACCGTGCGCGGGGCCCACGACCGAGTACGAGATCCGGGTGGAGGGCGGCACCAACGTGACGCTCGTGGAGGACGAGGCGGACCAATACACCTTCGAGAGCCACGCCCGCACAATCGACATCCACGGCTCCGGCACCCTCACCGCGAGCCCAACGCCGTCGACACGACCCCTACCCCCGCCGCCTGGCCCGTAGCCCCGCGACGATCTCCGCCACCTGCGCGGTCCGATCGAGCTGCGGCGTCGTCCGCCGCACGAACGCCGCGAGCTCGGGGGGCGCCGTGGGCCCGGCGCTCCACTGGCACTCGGGGCCCACGGTGGTCTCGTCGAAGTCCCACACCGGGAGCGCGACGGGCGCGGTCGCGTCGGAGACCGCCATGCGGGCCGTGTCGAGCGCGACGCCGATGGAGTTGGCGGCGCGGAGCCGCGCGTTCCACGGGTCGATGCCGTGGCGCTCGCAGACGTACTTGATCCAGCTCGTGTGGTCGAAGGTCGTGTGCTCGGCACCCGGCCGCACGTAGGGGCCGACGAGCAGCGTCGGCACGCGGAAGCCCATCCGATCGAAGCCCGTACTCGCGAAGTCGTCCTCGGTCGTGGGCGGGGCGACGTGATCGTAGAAGCCGCCGTGCTCGTCGTAGGTGATGACCAGCAGGCAGCGCCCCCACTGCGGCGAGCGGGACAGGGCCTCGTAGACGAGCTTGATCATCTCCTGGCCGAGGCCCGGATGGTGGGGCGGATGGTCGTCGTTGTAGCTGAAGCCCGGATCGACCCACACCACGGGCGGCAGGGTGCCGGCCTCGGCGTCCTCCAGGAACTCCTCGAGGTAGCCGTACGTGCCGTCACGCAGGTGGTTCGCGAACAGGCCGAGGAACGGCACGTCCGTGTAGTAGTAGCGCCAAGGGATGCCGGCCTCGTCGAGCTTCGTCCACACCGTCGGGAAGGTGAAGGCGCCGCCCGTCGGGAAGTCGTTGCCCTTCTGCCCCTCGCTCGTGGCGGCGTGGCCGTACATGCGGTTCGGCCAGGTCGGCCCCATGACCGAGCAGAACCACGCGTCGCACACGGTGTAGGCGTCCGCGAGGGCGTAGGTGATCGGCAGCTCGGCGCGGGTGAGGTACCCCATCGACTCCGCCTCGAGGCCGGGCGCGGCGCGGTCCTCGTAGGTGCGCACGAAGCCGTCGTTCGCGCCGTCGTTGAACTGATCGTGCGAGTCGTTCCAGCCGTGGCCGGGGTCGGCGACACAGTCCACGGTCGAGGGGCTGACCGGGTACTCGTCCCCCGCGGAGCCGGGGTTGGACATGGCGGCGTCGAGGCCGTCCACGTCGTCGCGGCCCTCGAGGAGGCGGAGCGTGCCGAGGTAGTGGTCGAAGCTCCGGTTCTCCATCATCAGCACCACGATGGTGTCGATGGTGGCGGCCTCGGGGGCGGGGGTCGCGCCGGTGTCGTCCTTGGGGCCGGTGCATGCGGCGACGGAGGCCGCGGCCCCGACCAGGGCCTCGCGGCGGGACGGGGAGAGAGGACGACGCATGGGGCTACCCGGGAACGCCCATCCTCATACCCCGCGAATGTGCCACGAGCGCGACCGTCTTGGGGCGAGCCTAGGGCACGAGGTCGGCGGCGCCGCGCGGCTCGAGCTTCCACTCGGAGTAGCTGTAGTAGAGGACGCCGGTGGCCGTCGCGAACGTGGTGCCGTTGGCGGCCTCGTGCGCGTAGTAGAGGTCGTCCATCTTGACGCCGTAGTTGGTCTGGACCTCGCCGTACTCGGCGTCGCTCGTGACGGTCAGGTCGGCGAGCGTGACCAGCATGCCCTCGTAGGGCTCCCAGTCCTCCGGCGCCGCCGAGAGCGACTCCGCGAAGGGGATGCTGCCGGTGCCGGTGTTCGTGAGGTTGGTCGCGGCGTCGGTCACGCGGAGCTGCGTGAAGTCGTAGAACTCCTCGGCCGAGCCGGCGAGCGTGAACACGTCCCCCACGGCGACGGTGACCACCTCGTCCGGCACGTAGACGGCCACGCCCGACGTGGGGCCCCCGCCGGCGTCCTGCACGAAGAAGGTCGTGGAGCCCTCGTCCTCGACGCCCGGGGTGGTGGCGACCACGCCCTCGACGAGGACGGGCCCGCACACGTCACCCGCCTGGACCGAGGCGATGGTGCCGGCCACCGGGGACGGCGCGGTGTAGGCGCCGAGATCGCTGTCGCGGCGCGGGTTGATCGAGTGGGTCTCGTACGAGTAGAAGACGATGCCGGACACCGAGGCGAACGCCCCGCGGCAGTCGTAGTCGAGGTACTGGAAGCCGTCGTCCAGCTTGATGCCGCCGGAGAGCGTGCCGGTCTGGAAGCCGTCGATCGCGGTGACCGTCTGGGAATCGAGCGTGACGACGACGCTCTCGTAGTCCTCCCAGGCGACCCCGGCGCCGTCCCCCAGGGCGACCGGGGCGGGCACCGTGGCCTCCCCGGTGACCTCGATGGCGTCGACGCTGCCGACCACCAGCTCCATCCAGCCGTAGAACTCGCTGGGGGTGCCGGTGATCCTCACCTCGTCCCCCTCGGCGACGGCGAGGCCGTCCATCCCCAACTGGCGCCAGACGTAGAGGCCGCTGTTGGGCCCGCCGGCGGGGTCGGCGACGAAGAAGCCCTCCCCGTCACGGGTCATCGGCGAGGTGACGACGAGGCCCTCGAGCGTGACCACGCTGTCCTGGGGCACGGTGCCGTCATTCACCTCGAAGACGGTGGCCCCGGCCCCCGAGGAGCTCGTGTCGTCGGTATCGCTCTTGTCGTCCAACGGCTGAGGATCGAGGCAGGCGGCGAGAAGAACGAGGGAGAGGAGGGCCGGCTTCGGGGTGGGCATGTCGCGTCCGGGAATGTAGAAGGTCGCGCCGTACGGCGGCGGAGAGCCGCTCAATACACGGCGGAGGAACGGGTGACAAGCGACGATTCTGCGCTCCGCGTCCGAGGGCTCGTGCGACGGTACGGGAGCCGCGCGGCGGTGGACAACCTGGATTTGGACGTACGCCCGGGCGATCTCTACGGATTCCTGGGGCCCAACGGGGCCGGCAAGACCACGGCGATCCGGTGCATCCTCGGCCTCATCCGTCGTGACGCCGGCTCGGTCGAGATCTTCGGGAACGCCGATCCGGTCGCGCAGCGCGTCGGGGTCGGCTCGATGGTGGAGACCCCCCGCTTCCACGAGTGGCTCTCCGGCCGCGCCAACCTCGAGGTCGCGTGCGCCTACGCCGGCCGGGGCGACAGCGCCGAGATCGACGCGGCCCTCGATCGGGTCGGCCTCTCCGCGCGCAAGAACGACAAGGTGCGCGGGTTCTCCCTCGGCATGAAGCAGCGCCTCGGGATCGCGCGGGCGCTCGTGGGGTCGCCCCGGCTCCTCGTGCTCGACGAGCCCACCAACGGCCTCGATCCCCGCGGCATGCGCGAGGTGCGCGACCTGCTGGTCGAGCTCGCCCGCCGCGACAAGCTCACCGTGTTCGTGAGCAGCCACCTCCTCTCCGAGGTGGAGGCGATGTGCAACCGCGTCGGCATCATCGACAAGGGCGTGCTCAAGGCCGAGGGGCGGATGGACGAGCTGCTCGCCCTCGCCGCGGGCCGCAGGCAGGTGGAGGTCGCCGTGGACGACCGCGCGAACGCCGTCCGCGCGCTCTCCACGATCACGGGCGCCGAGATCGTGGGGGACGGCAGCGACGGCCGCATCCGCGTGGCCCTCGAGAACCTCGATGCCGCCGGCCTCAACCGCGCGCTCGTGATGGCCGGCGTCGGCGTCGGCGAGCTCCTGCCCCGCACCGGCTCCCTCGAGGAGCTCTTCCTCTCCGTCACCTCCGCCGAGCCCGGCGTCGAGGAGCGCGCATGATCCCCCGTCACTTCCCCCGCATGGTCGTCGCCGAGACCCGCAAGGTGTTCACCCAGGGGAGCGCCGTCGCCGCCCTCGTGATCGCGCTCGTGGTGGGGCTCGGCGCGGTCGCCGGCTACGCCTGGATCCAGTCCCTCGGCGAGGAGGGGCCGTCCTTCAACGGCACGCCCGTCTCCCAGATCGTCACCGTGTCGGGCATCGAGGCCGCCGGAAAGGCCCTCTGGGCGCGCAACTTCTTCGTGCTCCCGTTGTTCCTCCTGCTCGCGTCGGCCTCGTCCGTCGGCGGGGAGCTCTCCGATCGCACCCTGCGAGAGCTCGTCGTCCGCCCCGTCCCCCGCTGGAGCGTCCTCGCGGCCAAGCTCCTCGCGCTCGCCGCCCTGTCCGCGACCACCCTGGTGGTCACGCTCGTGCCGAGCCTCGCCCTGGGGAGCGCCCTGTTCGGGCTCGGGGCCGACGTGGCCGTGGGCGCGCCGACCGCGGGGGCGTTGCTCGGGGGGTACGCCGCGAGTTTCCTCTCCGACGTGGGCCTCATCTGCATCGCGATCGCCGCCTCGTTGGTCGTGCCGTCGGTCGGCGGCACGGTGGTGGGCGTCGCGCTCGTCCTCATGGCCGATCTCGCGTTGTACGGGCTCCTGAAGCTGCTCGGCATGCTGGGGGTGGAGGAGGCTGCCGCCGTGGTCCCCTGGACCATCGGCAACGCGCTGGGAGCCTGGGAGGGCTGGCAGGACGGATGGAACCCCGCGCAATTCGGCGCGCTCGGGGTGCTCGTCGTCGTGTCGCTCTCGTTTGCCATTGCACGATTCCACAGGATGGATGTACCCTGATCCCATGGGTGAGCCTGCGTCCCACGATATTTTTCTCTCGGCGTTCGCCGCGCCGGCCGCGTGGTGCGACACCAACGGCCGTCTCGTCGCCTGCAACGAGTTGTTCGAGGCCTGGGCCGGCGCGGTCCTCGGCGAACGCGTGGAGATCCACGGCGCCCGCGGCGCGCTGAGCCTGCCCGACCAGCCCGTGCGTCACCTCGTGATGAGCCCGCTCCTCGACGGGAGCTGGCTGGCGATCGGGGCCCCGTGCGAGGCGCTGGGCGTCGTCACCGCGGTGACCGCGGCGGTCGCCCTCCGCCTCGAGCGGGTCGAGGCCTCCCTCGAGGCCCAGGCGCAGATCGGGCTCCTCGAAGGGCCGCCCGAGCCGGTGGCGCGCTGCCTTAGGGAGACCCTCGCCAGCGTCGAGGAGCTCCGCGGCCTCCGCCTCCAGGTGGAGGCCCTCGGCATGCGCCGGTCGACCCAGCGCGTGCCGGTCTGCCTGCGCCTGCTCGTGCGGGACGCCGCCGCGGCCCTGCGCCCGCTCCCCATCCGCGTCGAGGCGGGAGACGCCGACTACACCGTCGAGGTCGACCGCGCCCACCTCTTCCCCATCCTGGTCGGCCTCCTCGAAGACCTCGCCGCGGTCGCATCGCCGGCCGACCCCCTGCACGTCGAGCTGCGCGGCGGAGACTACGTCCGCGTGCGCCTGAACCTGCCCGCCTCCTCCGCGACCCACGCCTCGTTCAACGGCGCGGCCGTCGCGGCGGCGGGCCGGTTCGTGACGGCGGCCGGCGGGCGCATGTTGATCGAGCCCGATTCGGCCGTGACCCTCGAGCTCCCCGCCTTCGCGCGCGGGCTCGGCGCGGGCGGCGCCTTCCGGTCGATGAGGAGCGGTGGCACGGTGCTCATCGTCGACGACGACGAATCCGCCCTCGCGATGATGGGCGCGGTGATGCGGCGCGCCGGGTTCCGGGTGCTCGCCGCGGAGGACGGCGTGGCCGCTTCCGCGCTCCTGCGCCAGCACCTCTACGAGATCGTCGCCATCGTGGCCGACGCCGTGCTGCCCGGCCGGAGCGGCGTGGAGCTCGCCGCCGAGGCGCGCCGCAGCAACCCGAACCTCCCCGTCCTGCTCGTGAGCGGCCACTCGAGCGATCTGCTCGGCGCCTCCGACGTGGACGACCTCCCCATCCTCCCGAAGCCCTTCGGCGCCCGCGTGCTCGCCGACCGGGTCCGGGCGATGCTCGACCTCGGCGAGGCTTCGTAGGCCCCCATGGAGCCGATCACGTTCCGCGCCCTCCTCAACGAGCGCCTGGCCCAGGTCCTCAGGCGCAACGAGCGGGTCAACGCGCGCCTCCGGCACGTCAACGGCATCCCCGACGACTGGGAGGAGCGCGCGGTCCTCCTGGGGGACGAGGAGGTCCTCGAAGGCCTCGACGCCGACGCCCGCGCCGAGATCTCGGCCATCCGTACGGCGCTCCGCCGCATCGACGAGGGCACCTACGGGAGCTGCGCCCGGTGCGGCGCGCCGGTGGGCGAGGCGCGGCTGCGCGCCCTGCCGTTCGCGCTCACCTGCGTGGTCTGCGCGGCGGGCTAGCCGCTCGTGGCGCCGGTCACGAGCAGGTACCGCCAGGTCACCAGGGCCACGAAGAGCCCGAACGACACCGGCACGGTCGCGAACAGCGCCTGGCGAGCGGCGGGGCCGCTGATCGTACGGTAGCGGAACCACACGGCGTAGCCGACGAGCGGGGTGAGCAGCACGTTGCCCGCCACCAGCGCGGCGACCTGGCGCCCGGTGAAGCGCACCGGCGTGTGATCCCGCCCGGACAGGATGGCCCGGGCGCGCGCGCGCAGCGCCTCGGTGGGCCGCACCGGCTCGCCCTTCCGGATCCGCTCCTGGGCGGCCCTGAGCGCGGGCTCGTCGAGGACGCGGGTGGAGCACACGATCGCGAGCTCCCGATCCGCGTCGGTGGGCACGTGGCCGCATGCGGCACAGCGACCGAGCGGGAGGTCCTTCTCCGCGCCACAGCGCGAGCAGAGGGCCAGCACGGGCGCCGTTCGGGGGTCAGCCAACGGGGGTCCCGCCGGGCACGCCGAAGAGGACCACCTGCTCGAGCGGGGAGGCGTCCGCCTCCGCCTGCTGCGCGAGCCACGCCACCCAGGCCGTAGGCGGGCGGTCGACGAGCAGGATCTCGGCACCGGAGAGGTGGACCGCGCCGACGAGGCCGGCCGCGTCGGTGCCGGGCGCGCCGAGGTGCCGCACGGGCACCAGCTCGTCCTCCTGGAACACCGCCGGGCCGTCGGGGAGCACCACGGCCTCGCCGAGGGAGCCCGGCGGGAGCGCCAACGCGTCGAGCGCGCGTCGGAGCGCCCGGTGATCCTCGCCGCGGTAGGAGCGCGCCCGCTCCCCCCATGCGGCGCCGGCGAGGGGGCCGCGCCAGAGCCGCCCCCCGAGGCCGCGCAGGAACGGGGTCATCCAGAGAGGGCGCTCGGCACCCGCGATGGGGAACGCCGACGCGCCGAGGACGAAGGCGAGCGGATCGAGGGCGAGCGCGTCGAGGGCGGGGCTGAAGCGCGCGCCCACGCGCACGGTGAGCCGCGCGCCGTCCGCCAGGGCGTCGATGAGCCGGGTGTCGCGCGCGGCGAGGTGCCGGAGCTTGCCGAACTGCGGGGGATCGAGGCCGATCGTGAGCGCGACGACGAGGAGGCCGTCCGCCGACCGGTCGAGCATGGCGTTGAGCCCCGGCGCCGACTCCCAGTGGGCGCCCTCGGGCAACGAATCGCCCGTCACCTCGGCGTTCACGCAGCCCCAGCGCGCGAGCAGGGCACGCAGGGTATCGGCGTCCCACGCCCCGAAGGCGAGCTGGAGGGCATCCTGGAGCGCGACGAGCGCGCGCGGCGGTCCGTCGAAGAGGGCTGCCCGCTCGAGCGGCGCCTCGAACCTTCGCAATCCGCCGAACCCCGCGACTTCGATCCGCTCGATGTACATGGATCCGCCCTAACCCCGCGCACGGCCCGCCGGGGTAGGCTGTCGCGTGCTCCTCCTCCTCGCCGCCACCGCTCACGCCGCCGTCCTGTTCGGCGCCGCCTGGTCTCCCGCCGGTATCGGCATGTTCGCGTGGGACGACGCCGACAAGTTCTCCGGCACGCTCGCCGGCGAGTTCGACGGCCTCCTGCGCCCGCCGCTCACCGCCCACGGCGGCTGGGTCGGTGCGCACGACGCGATCCTCGGAAACGTGGCCCTCGTGCAGGTCGCCACGTCGCGCTTCGCCGCGACCAACGCCACCTCCGCCGTGGGCGGGCTGCGCCTCGGCCTGGACTACCGGCGCTACGTCTGGGCGCGCGAGCCGGGCGGGGTGAACCTCTACGGGACCGCCGGCGGCTTCGGCATCCTCCCCAACGCCGCGGAGACCGACAGCGCCTACACCGAGCAGGAGCAGGCCGACGCCGCCGAGGGCGCCGCCGACAACCGCGCGCGCATCGGCGGCCTCGGAGGCCAGGGCGGGATCGGGGCCGAGTACCTGTTCGCCGACGGGAAGGGCCGCCCCGCCGTGGCGCTCGGCCTCCGGTGGCTCGTCCGCGGCTTCCGCGGCCAGGAGTCGGACGACGAGGAGGGCACCCGCGTCTCCACCGTGGTGATGAGCGAGGCCGCGTTGGTCCTCGAGTTCACCCGGTAGAAACGGCGTCGTCCGTTGGGGACGGGGGCGCTGCCCCCGTAACGCCCCCGCCAGGGGGCCAGGGGCCCCCTGGACCCCCCGAAGGCCCGTCGCGGACCCCGCCGCCTCCGAGGGCCGGCCGAGCGGCCCACAAGCGGCCACAAGTAGGGGGCCCCGTCGGCGGGGGGTGGGACTTGTGGCCGCTTCGAGGACAGGCTCGGTGTCGTCGTGCGACGAGACGAGGCGATTGCCGGCGTTCGCCCGTTCGGAGCGCGTCCCACCCCCGCCCGAGCGGCCCCAGAACGGCCACAAGTAGGGGGCCCCGTCGGCGGGGGGTGGGACTTGTGGCCGCCCGAGCGGCCCTTTGCCCTCCATCCTCCCCGCGCCAGGGGACCGCAGGGCGCCGCGGGAAGACCGGGGCGACCGGCCGAAGGCCTCTCGGATGCCCGACGCCCGCGGCGGTCGACCCGCGCGCGGCGGGTCGACGGAGCGGCCTCGCCGCGACCCCGAAGGGCACCGCCCACCCGCGTCCGCGCGGGTGGGGCGCCCGTCATCGGACGGTCAGGGGGCCGCCTCTTCTTTCGCCGCGTTCTCCTTCGCCTTCTTCATCATCTCCTCCATCGTCATCGGGCGGCCGCTCGGGGGCGGCTCGACCGGCTCGGTGGGGGCGATGGTGCCGTCGCCCGCGCCCTCGGCCTCGGCGTTCGCGTTCGCCTTGGCCTTCCGCATCATCTCCTCCATCGACATCGGGCCCGAGGGGGCGGGCGTGTCGGTGGCGGGGGTGGCGTCGGTCGTGTCGGCGGCGGGGGCCTCGACGACCTCGGCGGCCTGCGGCTTCTCCCACGGGAACGGCTCGTAGAACGCGACGCCCTCGCGGAGGTTGAGCGGGCCCTTGGAGATCGTCGGCACGTACATGATGACGACCAGCGCCGCGCAGATGATCGACAGCGTCGGCACGATGGCCTTGGCCACGTCGATGAACGGCTGCCGGAAGATGGCCGCGGCCACGAACAGGTTCGTCGCGACCGGGGGCGCGATGTACCCGATCTCCATGTTCACCACGAACACGATGCCGAAGTGGATCGGGTCCATGCCGTAGTGGTTGATGGCGACCGGCGCGAGGATCGGCGCGAACACGAGCGTGGCGGAGATGCTGTCCATCAGGGCGCCGAGCACGACGAGCACGACGTTGACGAGCAGCATGAACTGCCAGGCGTTCAGATCGGCGTTCTGGACCCAGTTGCGGATGACCCCGGGGGCGTCGACCTCGGCGAGGAAATCGTTCAGGCCGAACGCGAGCACCACGATGAGGATGAGGCTGCCGATGAGCGTGGCAGCCTCGACCAGGATGGTCGGCACCTTGCTCCACGGCACGTCCCCGTGGATGCCGCAGGTGACGAGCAGGCTCGCCGCGAACGCCACGGCGCCGGCCTCGGTGGGGGTGAACACGCCGCCGTAGATGCCGCCGAGCACGATCGCGGGGAGGGTGAGCGCCCAGCCCGCGCCCTGGAGCGCGCTCCAGAGCCTCGCGCCGTCGAACGGCTCGCGCGACCCCGGCACCTTGAGGCCCATCCACACGGCGTAGGCCGCGAGCGAGCCCGCGATGAACAGCGCCGGCACGATGCCCGCGAAGAACAGCTCGGAGGGATCGACCGCGGCGGAGCCCTGAACGCTGATCGCGTAGATCAACATCGAGATCGCCGGCGGGATCATGCAGCCGAGGCTGCCCGCGCTGGTGAGCAGGCCGACGGAGAACATCTTCGGGTAGCCGCTCTTCACGAGCGCCGGGAACATGACGCTGCCGACCGCCACGAGGGTGACCGGTGAGGAGCCGCTGATGGCGGCGAACACGATGCAGGCCACGACCGCGGCGACGGCGAGCCCGCCCGGGAGCCAGCCGACGCTCGCGCGAGCGAGGTCGGTGAGGCGGGTGGCGATGCCGCCCTTGGTCATGATCGAGCCGGACGCGATGAAGAACGGGATCGACAGGAACACGTTCTTGGTGGTCAACGACTCGATCTTGGTGACGATGCGGTCGAGCTGGAGCAGGGCGTCGGTGGCGGCGTGGACGTCCGTGAACAGGAGGAAACACATCGCTGTCGCGACGCCGACGACCACGAACAGCCGGGCGCCCACGAGGGCGAGGCCGAGCATGACGGCGACGAGGAGAAGTCCGCTCACGACGCATCCTCCGTGATGCCGAGCTGGTGGAGCGTGTCGTCCCCGCCGACGGCGACGCGCCCGGTCCACGTGCGCGCGGCCTCGAGCGAGAAGCGGAACGCGAGCACCGCCATGCCGTACGGGATGGACACGAAGGCGAACCACTTGGGGAGGGCGGTGCCGGAGAGCGTGCCGGCGGCGCCCCCGCTCTGGCGCCAGATGTCGATGTGGCCGGGCACGTGGGACCCGGAGAGGTCGAACCCGACGAGCGACCGGATCGCGAGGAACAGGATGCCCAGGCAGAACAGGGCGGTGCAGAGGTGGCCGAACGCGGCGACCTTGCCGGCGAGCGCGGCCGGCCAGATCTTGCTGCCGATGTCGAGCGCGAGGTGGCGCCGGGAGTAGGCGGCGAGCGAGGCGCCCATCGTCCCGAGCCACAAGGTGAGGGCGAGCGCGAGGGTCTGCGACCAGACGAGGCCGTTCGGCAGCACCCGCACGAACGCGTACTGGGCGAGGGCGACCGTGACCCCCAGGGCGATGCCCTTGGGGACCGCATGGGCCGACCCGCGCGTACGGAAGGCGAGCGAGGCGACCACGGCCCCGACGATCGTGACGACCACGGGGTTGTTCAGCGGGCTGTCGATGCGCGTGCCGACGCGGTGTGCCACGTCGAGGAACACCACGAACCCCATCACCGCGAGCAACACGGCGACCGCGAACCGCTCCGCCTTGACGATGCCGTCATCCAGCCTTTCGAGCGCGGTGATCACCGGGCGCCTGCCCGGTAGGCCTCGATGCCCTTCTGGATCTGCACGAGGAGCGCCTTCTCGCCGGGCGAGGCCTTGGCCATGTACGCGTCGCGCGCGGCCTTGGCGGGCGCCTCGAACGTCGCCAGCTCGGCGGCGGTGGGCTTGTAGACCGTCACCTTCATCTCGGAGAGGTTCTGGATGAGGATCGGGTTGAGCGCGCGGATCTCCTTGCGCATCTTCGGGGCGAGGCCGGTGCGCGCCTTCAGCACGATCGCCTGGAGATCGGCGGGCAGGGCGTCGAACCACGCCTTGTTGAAGACGATGGCGGCCGGCTGGTAGATGTGGTTGGTGAGCGAGAGGTACTTCGTCGCGCTGGTCCACTGGGCGGCGAAGGCGAACAGCGGCGTGTTGTCCCAGCCGTCGATCACACCCGTCTGCATCGAGGTCAGCACCTCGGTGACCGGGATGGGCACTGGCGAGGCGCCGAAGGAGCGGTACATCTGGAGGTGGAGCTCGTGCTCCTGCGACCGCATCTTGTGGCCCTTCAGATCGGCGGGCGACTTCACCGGGCCCCAGTTGCTCCCGAACGTGCGGTAGCCGTTCTCGGTCCAGAACCCGAGCACCAGCCCGCGATCGCGGAACGCCTTCTCGACGGTCTGCACGATGACCTTGTCGAGGACGTAGTCGGCCTCCTCCGCGGTCCGGAACAGGTAGGGCAGCTCGAGCACCGCGAGCTCGGGCACGATCGAGGCGATGGCACCCGTGGAGGCGCCGACGCCCTGGATCTGGCCGCGCTGGCAGGCCTGGACGGACTCGTTCTCGTCCCCCAGGACGCCGCCGAGGAACGTGCGCACCACCATGCGCTTGCCCGACTCGCTCTCGACCTGGGCCTTGTACTGGGTGAGGCCGTCGGCCCAGGGGGTGCCCTCGGGGGCGACCGTCGCGATCTTCAGCGTGGAGACCTCCTGGGCGTCCGCGGGCTGGACGATCAGCGGGAGGGCGGCCAGGAGCGTGGCGGCGGCGGCGGCGAGCGGAAGGAACGTTCGGAGCAGGCGCATGAGAACCTCGGGCGCCCTTCTACCACGAACGGGGCTGCGCTCTCATTCACAACGCCGCTCGCTGGCGTCGTTGCGTCCCCTTGCCCGGACGCGCCCGGCACGATAGTCGGGCGCCCCTTCAGGGTCGATGCCATGAACATCATCCCGGATCTGATGCTGGTCTTCTGGCTGATGTGGCCGTTCCTGGCCCTCGTGGCCGGCCTGCAAGTGATCCTCTACAAGCCCATGATCGCCTACCTCGACGCGCGTGCCGACGCGACCGTCGGTGCACGGAAGGAAGCCGAGGCCCTCCAGGCCCAGGCCGCCACCCGGCTCGCCGAATGGGAGGCCGCGCTCACCCGCGCCCGCCTCGAGGTGACCGACTTCCGTGCCCAGCGCCGGGCCGCCGCGCAGGCGCAGCACGCCCGCATCGTGGCGGAGGCCCGCGCCGAGGCGGAGGCCCGCATCGCCCAGGCGATCGGCGTCATCCGCGTCGAGGCGAGCGCGGCCCGCGCCGAGCTCGACGGCACCTCCCGCGCCCTCTCCCGGGAAGTCGCGAACCAGGTGCTCGGCCGCTCGATCCCCCAGCTGGAGGCGTGATGAACCTGTTCCTCCTCCACGCCGCCGCCTGGGCTGCCGGCGGTGCCGAGAACGTCGAGGCCGCGCACGGCGCCGCCACGGCGAGCCACGAGGCCCACGGCATCCCGTGGGATCTCATCACCCTGCAGGCCGCCAACGTCGTGTTGTTCGGCATCGTGCTCGTGTGGATCGCGCGCGGCCCGGTGCGCGACGCCCTGCGGAACCGCTCCCTCGCCGTGAGCAAGCAGCTCGACGAGTCGGCCCGCCTCAAGGCCGACGCCGCCGCCACGAACGCCGACATCGCCAACCGCCTCTCCACCCTCGACCGTCGCGTCGAGGAGATGAAGGCCGAGGCCGCCGTCGAGGCCGATCGGGAGGCCGCACGCATCGAGGAGCGCGCCCACGCCGACGCCGTGCGCCTCAAGGAGACCGCGGAGCGCACCATCCGCGAGGAGTCCAACCGCGCCCGCAACGAGCTCCGCGGCGAGGCCGCCCGGCTCGCCGTCGCCCTCGCCCGCGAAACCTTGAAGCGCTCGGTCACCCCGGACGACCAGGATCGCCTCGCCCGCGAGTTCCTGGCCGCGGTCGAGAAGGAGACCCCCAATGGTTGAAGGATCCCTCGCTCGTCGCTACGCGAAGGCGCTGCTCGAGATCGGCCGCGAAGAGGGCCAGGTCGATCGCCTCGGGGACGATCTCCAGCGCTTCGGCCGCCTGCTCGAGAGCACGACCGAGCTCGGCAACGTCATGTCGAACCCCGTGTTCACCCACGCGGAGCGGCGCGCGGTCCTCGACCGGCTCATCCCCGGCCTCGCGCTGCACGCCTACACGGTCAACTTCCTGCGGCTCCTGCTCGACAAGGACCGCTACGTGGCGCTCCCGAGCATCGTCCGCGAGTACCGCGCCCTCTCCGACGCCGAGGCGAACCGCGTCCGCGCCACCGTCACCACCGCCGCCGAGCTCTCGCCGGTGATGCGGGAGGCCGTGAGCCGCGCCCTAGCCCAGACCACCGGAAAGAAGGTCGTGCTCGAGTCCCGCGTCGATCCTTCCCTGCTCGGCGGCCTCGTGGCGCAGGTCGGTGGCCGCGTCTTCGACGCGTCGCTCCGGACCCGCCTCGAACGCCTCCAGCTCACGCTCGTCAATCCTTCCCAGGCCTAAGCAGTTCGCGGGAGGAGACTCCCGCACCCGCCGGCGGGCATGTGGCCCGCCAGAGAGGAAACCATGGACATCCGCGCCGAAGAGATCAGCCAGATCCTCAAGCAGCAGATCAAGAATTACGACGCCCGGGTCGCGATCAGCGAGACCGGCACCGTCCTCTCCGTGGGCGACGGCATCGCGCGCGTCTACGGCCTCGAGAACGCCCTCGCCGGCGAGCTCCTCGAGTTCCCGAACGGCCTCAAGGGCATGGTGCTCAACCTCGAGGAGGACAACGTCGGTGTCGCCCTCCTCGGTGACGACCGCTCCATCAAGGAAGGCGACATCGTCAGCCGTACCGGCCAGATCGTGTCCGTGGCCGTCGGCCCCGCCACCCTCGGCCGCGTCCTCGACGCGCTCGGCAACCCCATCGACGGCGGCCCGCCGATCCCGCAGGATCGCATCAAGCCCGTCGAGATCAAGGCGCCCGGCATCGTCAAGCGCAAGTCGGTGCACGAGCCCGTCGAGACCGGCATCAAGGCCATCGACGGCATGATCCCCGTCGGCCGCGGCCAGCGCGAGCTCATCATCGGTGACCGCCAGACCGGCAAGACCGCGGTGGCGATCGACGCGATCATCAACCAGAAGCAGTTCCTGAACGATCCCACCCGCAAGATGCACTGCATCTACGTGGCGATCGGCCAGAAGCAGTCGACGGTCGCCCAGGTCGTCGAGAAGCTCAAGCAGTACGGCGCGATGGAGTACACCACCGTCATCAGCGCCCCCGCGTCCTCCCCGGCGCCGCTCCAGTTCCTCGCGCCCTACACCGGCGCGACCCTGGGCGAGTACTACCGCGACAACGGCATGCACTGCCTGATCGTGTACGACGATCTCTCCAAGCAGGCCGCCGCCTACCGCCAGCTCTCGCTCCTGCTCCGCCGCCCCCCCGGCCGCGAAGCCTACCCCGGCGACGTGTTCTACCTGCACTCCCGCCTCCTCGAGCGCTCGGCCAAGATGTCCGACGACGTCGGCGCGGGCTCGCTCACCGCGCTCCCGATCATCGAGACGCAGGCCGGTGACGTGTCCGCGTACATCCCGACCAACGTGATCTCCATCACCGACGGTCAGATCTTCCTCGAGACCAACCTGTTCTTCTCGGGCGTCCGCCCGGCGGTGAACGTCGGTCTGTCCGTGTCCCGAGTCGGTGGTTCGGCGCAGGTCGCGGCGATGAAGGCGGTCGCGGGCCAGCTCAAGCTGACCCTCGCCCAGTACCGCGAGCTCCAGGCCTTCTCGGCCTTCGCGTCCGACCTCGACGAGGCCACCCGCAAGCAGCTCGCGCGCGGCGCCCGCCTCGTCGAGCTCCTCAAGCAGGACCAGTACTCGCCCGTCGCGATGCACATCCAGATCATCCAGATCCTGGCGGGCAACGAAGGCGCCCTCGACGATGTCGAGGTCTCCGACGTGCGCCGCTTCCTGTCCGATCTCGCGGTGCACCTCGAGACCAATCCGGTCGCCTCCGAGCTCGCCAAGAAGCTCACGTTCAAGGGCAACGACCTCAAGGAGCGCTCGCTCTCCACGGTCAAGTCCTTCCGGTCCACCTGGAAGTAGTGTCTCGAGGAGACTGAGATGGCCACCCTCCGCGACATCCGCACCCGCATCGCGTCGGTCAAGAACACGCGGCAGATCACCAGCGCCATGAAGATGGTGTCGGCGGCGAAGCTTCGCCGGGCCACCGAGTCGGCCACCTCCGCGCGTCCTTACCAGCAGACCCTCACCTCGACCCTCCGCCGCGTGGCGGCGGGCGCGGGCGAGGTCGAGCATCCCCTCCTCACGTCGCGTGACGTGGTGAAGAACGTGCTCGTGATCGTGGTCACCTCCGACCGCGGTCTCTGCGGTGGGTTCAACGGCACGCTCAACCGCCGCACCGAGGACTTCATCAAGAAGCAGCGGGCGGCCGGCCACGTCGTGACGATGCGGACCTACGGCCGCAAGTCCAAGGACTACTTCAAGAGCCGGGGGTTCGCGAACGCCCCGTCGCGCACCGACATGGTGCGCGCCGAGTTCGCGGACGAGGCCGCGAAGCTCGCGACCGAGCTCACCACCGAGTTCGAGGCCGGCGGCTTCGACGAGGCGTGGATCGCGTTCAACCAGTTCAAGTCCGTCCTCGCGCAGGTCCCGACGTTCAACCGGGTGCTCCCGCTCTCCATCGAGAGCGTGGTCGGCACCGCGCCGGAAGGACCGAGCGCGGACTACGTCTACGAGCCCAGCGGGGAGTCCCTCCTCGGCGCGCTCCTGCCGATGTACCTGCGCACGCTCCTGCTCCAGTCCTTCCTCGAGACCGAGGCGGGCGAGCAGGCCGCGCGCATGACGGCGATGGACAACGCGACGCGCAACGCGTCCGACCTCATCTCCGCCTTGACCCTCGAATACAACCGCGGTCGCCAGGCCGCGATCACCAAAGAACTCATCGAGATCGTGTCGGGCGCCGAGGCGCTCTAAACCCGATCTCCGACCCCTCTCTCGTCGGAGCCGCATCCATGGAAGCCAACATCTCCGTGAACATCGGAACGGTCAAGCAGGTCATGGGACCCGTCGTGGACGTCGAGTTCGCGCCCGGCCGTCTTCCCGCGATCTACACCGCGCTGTCGATCTCCAACCCCTTCATCGGGGACGAGGAGGACAACCTCGTCGTCGAGGTCGCCCAGCACCTCGGCGAGAACACCGTCCGTTGCATCGCGATGGACGTGACCGACGGCGTCGGGCGCGGCTTCAAGGTCAAGGACTCGGGCCAGCCCATCATGATGCCCGTCGGCCCCGAGGTCCTCGGCCGCATCCTCAACGTCATCGGCAAGCCGGTCGACGAGCGCGGGCCCGTCCCCGCGACCCGCCACTGGGCGATCCACCGGTCCCCCCCGACGTTCACGCAGCAGTCGACCCAGGTCGAGATGTTCGAGACGGGCATCAAGGTCATCGACCTGCTCGCCCCCTACTCGCGCGGCGGCAAGATCGGCCTGTTCGGCGGCGCCGGCGTCGGCAAGACCGTGCTCATCCAGGAGCTCATCAACAACGTCGCGCGCAAGCACGGCGGCTGCTCGGTGTTCGCCGGCGTCGGCGAGCGCACCCGCGAGGGCAACGACCTCTGGCACGAGATGGAGGACTCCAAGCTCGGCAACGGCGCCACGGTGCTCTCCAAGACCGCGCTCATCTTCGGCCAGATGAACGAGCCCCCCGGCGCCCGCGCCCGCGTCGCGCTCTCCGCGCTCACCTGCGCCGAGTACTTCCGCGACGAGGAAGGGCAGGACGTGCTCCTGTTCATCGACAACATCTTCCGCTTCACCCAGGCGGGCTCGGAAGTGTCCGCGCTCCTCGGCCGCATCCCCTCCGCGGTCGGCTACCAGCCGACCCTCGGCACGGAGATGGGCGGCTTGCAGGAGCGCATCACGACGACCAACAAGGGTTCGATCACCTCGGTGCAGGCCATCTACGTGCCCGCCGACGACTTGACCGACCCGGCGCCCGCCACCGCGTTCGCCCACTTGGACGCGACGACCGTGCTCTCCCGCAAGCTCACGGAGATCGGCATCTACCCCGCGGTGGATCCCCTCGACTCCACGAGCCGCATCCTCGAGCCCAAGATCGTGGGTGACGAGCACTACGCCGTGGCCCGCTCGGTGCAGAAGATGCTCCAGCGCTACAAGGAGCTCCAGGACATCATCGCGATCCTCGGCATGGACGAGCTCTCCGCCGAGGACAAGCTCACCGTCGAGCGCGCCCGCAAGATCCAGCGCTTCCTGTCGCAGCCGTTCTTCGTCGCCCAGCAGTTCACGGGCGCCGAGGGCCAGTACGTGACCAAGGAAGAGTCCGTGCGCGGCTTCAAGGAGATCCTCGACGGCAAGCACGACGCCCTGCCGGAGCAGGCGTTCTACCTCGTCGGGAACATCGACATGGCCATCGCCAAGGCCCGCAAGCTGGCGGAGGGCTAGCCCATGGCCACCACGAGCCCGTCCGGCCTCCACGTCGAGATCGTCACGCCGCGCAAGGTCGCCTGGACCGGCACCGCCACGGACGTGCAGGCGCCCGGCGAGCTCGGCGAGTTCGGCGTGCTGCCGCGCCACGTCCCCTTCCTCACCGTGCTCGCGCCCGGGATCGTGAAGGTGCGCAGCGGCAGCACCGTGCTCCGCTTCCAGGTCGGCGCCGGCTTCGCCGAGGCGGGCCCGGACCGCGTGGTGCTGCTCGTCGACAGCTGCGAGGAGCTCGCGTAGCGCTCCGCCCCGGAAGGGCAGCAACGAGGCTCATCTCCGCGAGGGGGTGGGCCTCGCGGCGTTTTTCGGGGGGTGATCTTCATGGGGCGGGGGCTCCGCCCCCGCAACGCCCCGAAGTCAGAGGGGGACGGACCTCCGCGCAGCCCTCCGCTACTCTGCTGGTTCGAGCTCAACTTGGAACTCCCGCAGCCCGCCCATGTACGGGGTGACGGCGATCTCGACCACGGGCGCGGGCGGCACGGCCACGGCGGCGTCGAAGCCGGGGACCTCCGCGATGACCGTGGGCGACGCGGGTGGGACCTCCGCGACGGTCCCCATCATCGGGACGAGGTGGGGAGCGCCGCACGCCGCCAGGGCGCTGGTGGCGGCGAGGGCGGCGGCCCGGGCGAGGTCGAAGACCACGGAGCCGTCGCGGCGGCGGAGGAACCGGACGCACGGGGCCGGGCCGGGGCGCGCCAGGAGGGCCTCGGCCTCGCACGGCGCCATCGCGGAGAGGTCGTGGACCGCCTTCTCGCACGTGACGCAGAAGCGGCGGGTGTCGGTGCCGTCCATCTTCGCCCAGTCGGCGGAGCAGGGGCTCTGGAGGGCGAGCTGATCGAGGCGAGACATGCGGGCTCCGTGGCGCCGTACATCGCGCGACCCCGGCGAGGCCTTACAGTTCGGGCGGAGGGACGGGGGGTGTGCCGGTGATAGAGCTGGTTCATGTACCTGTTCCCCGCCCTGCTCCTGGTCGGATGCAACAACCAACCGTTCATGGTCGAGTCCGACGTCGCGGAGGGCGACGAAGGGTGCGGCGGCCTCGTGGATGCCGACGGCGCGATGGGCCCCGACTTCGCCGAAGCCCTCGAGCCGTCAGGGTGCCAGTACCGGATCACCGCCGTCGGGGAGGATCTTCGACTCCTGCTGGACGTGCCCCTGTTCGCGGACGAACTGACCGAGGGCAGCGGGTCCGCCACCTACACCCTCCCCGACGAGGCCGTGCGGCTCACCGTGGAGGTGGGCTGCGATCTGGACGCGGGCTGGTGCGGAGAGATGGGCACCGCGACCATTTTCCACACCTCCGAGCCGACGGCCGGCACGGTCACCGTCTCCACGACGCGTGACGACACGAGCGGCACGGAGGAGACCCTCGCCACCGTGACGTTCGAGGGCGTCACCTTCGAAGACGCCTACGGCGAGCCCGTCACGATGGACCCGCTCACCTGGAGCGACGTGCGCCTCCACGGGATGGACGAGTGACCGTCGACGAGGTCTACACGCTCGCCCTCGCGCTCCCGCTCGCGACGGAAGAGCCGCACTTCGAGAGCCGCTCGTTCCGCGTGAAGGGCAAGATCTTCGCCACGCTACAGGCCGATCACCGGTTCCTGCACGTGTTCGTCGACGTGGACCGTGTCCCCACGATCGTGGCGAGCCACGCGACGGCGCTGCACACGCTCTACTGGGGCGAGAAGATCGCCGGGGTTCGCATCGAGATCGACGCGGCCGAGACCGCGGTGGTGGAGGCGCTCCTGACCGAGGCGTGGCGACGGAAGGCCCCCAAGCGGCTCGCCTCGCCCGGGACCGGATAAGCGCGAGGCATGTTGCACCTCCTCGCCGTGCTCGCCGTCTCCGGGCCCGCGCTCGCCGGCTTGACGACCGCCACCCTCGACGCGCCCGCGCCGTCCGTCGCCGACCTCGACCTGCTCCCGGAGTCCGGCGTCTGGCCGTGCGCGCTCACGCTGCAGGTGGATGGCCTGGGCGCGGTCTCCGACGTGACGTTCGCGCCGGGCTGCCCGACCGGGCTCCTCGACACCGCCCGTGCCCTCGGGAAGGCGTGGCGTTGGGAGCCCGCCGCGGCCCCGCACACCGAGGCGGTGACCCTCGTGTTCAAGGTCCTCGGGCGCGACGACGTGGAGCCGAAGGCCGAGAGCGCGCCCGACCGCGTGGTCTACCTGCTCCGCCCGCTCGACACGCTCGCCCCCGCCGAGGGCGCGGCCGCCCCGGCCTGGAAGGGCAAGCCCCTGAACCCCAAGCTGCCGAAGGCCGCGGCCGCCGCCGGCATCAGCGCGGGCACCTGCCTCGTCCGCGTCGACGTGGCGCCGGACGGCACCGTCGCGAACGCGCGTGCGACCCGCTGTGTGGACGCGCTCGCCGAGGCGGCGGTGGCAGCCACGAAGAAGCTCCGCCTCGACGTGGTCGAGGGGGTGGCCCCGCCCACGGCGATCGATCTCCCGGTCCGGTTCGCGGCGCGGGAGTAGGTCAATCGTCGCGCCCTCGCGAAGGGACGCG